>NZ_ANBB01000043.1 GCF_000341105.1 Nocardiopsis potens DSM 45234 | reverse complement strand
CTCGTCCCGATCGATCGGACCACCGGCATAGCTGGAGTCCCAGCCCTCGAAGTCCTCGCCGAAGGCGGCGGCGCCCGCCGCGCTCTCGGCGTAGACCGAGTCGTAGATGCCGCGCCACTCGTCGACCTGGGCGTCCCCGGCCGCGTCGGATCCCGCGCCGCCCCCGGGGACGACGTAGGCGACCAGCCGCCGCTCCGCGCCGTCGCCGTGCGGGACGACGACCGCGCGGCCCACGTCCGGGTGGCCGACCAGGGCGGCCTCGACCTCGGCCGGTTCGATCCGGAAGCCGCGGACCTTGACCTGGTCGTCGGCGCGGCCGGCGAACTCCAGCTCGCCGTCGGCGTTCCACCGGGCCAGGTCGCCGCTGCGGTACATCCGCGCCCCCGGCGGACCGAACGGGTCGGCGGTGAACCGCTCTGCGGTCAGGTCCGGCCGGCCGAGGTAGCCCCGGGCCACACCGGGACCCGCGATGTAGAGCTCGCCCACCACACCCGGCGGCACCGGACGCAACCGCTCGTCGAGCAGGCGGCAGCGGCCGTCCTCCACCGGGCGGCCGATGGGGGCGGCGCCGCCGGTCAGCGGGTCGCTCGCGGTCGCCATGACGGTGATCTCGGTGGGGCCGTAGGCGTTGATCATCCGCCGGCCGGCGCGCCACCGGTCGACCAGGTCCACCGAGGCCGCCTCGCCGCCCACCACCAGCGTCTCCACGCCGGTGGTCCTGTGCTCGGCGCCGTCGGGGAGCGCGGCCAGCACCGACGGCGGGACCAGGGTGTGGGTGATCCGCTCCTCGGCGATCACCCGCTCCAGTTCGGCGCCGGCCAGGCGGTGCTCGGCCGGGACCACCAGCCGCCCGCCGGTGCCGAAGGCCCAGAGCAGCTCCAGGATGGAGACGTCGAAGCTGGGCGAGGCGAGCTGGAGCACCCGCGATTCGGCGGAGCCGCCGAAGCGGCGCCGGATCGTCTCGGCGAGCGCGTGCACGCCGGTGTGCGCGACCTCGACGCCCTTGGGCGCGCCGGTCGATCCCGAGGTGTAGATGACCCAGGCGCGGTGGCCGGGCAGCAGTGCGCCGCCGCGGTCGGCCGCCGTGGGCGCGGTGGCCGGGGCGGCCTCCCAGGCCCGGGCCGTCGCGGGGTCGTCCACCGCGACCACAGGAACATCCCCGAAGGCGCCGGCCAGCCGAGCGCCGGTCGCCCGGTCGGTCAGCCCCAGCCTCGGGCGCGCCCCGGCCATGATCGAGGAGACCCGCTCGGCCGGATGATCCGGATCGACCGGAACCCACGCCGCCCCCGCCTTGGCGATGCCCAGCACCACCGCCACCAGATCGGCGGAGCGCGGCAGCACCACCCCCACCAGGTCCTCCACGCCCGTGCCGCGCCCGATCAGCCAGTGCGCGACCCGGTCGGCCCGCTCCTCCAACCCCGCATAAGTCCACTCCACCCCCGGACCCGACAGCGCCACCGCGTCCGGAGTGCGGCGCACCTGTGCCTCGAACAGTTCGGGGAGGGTGCGCGGTTCCACGGCGGGCGCGGTGTCCGCGCCGGCCGACAGCCGGGCCCGCTCCTCGCCGCTGAGCAGGTCGATGTCGCCGATGGGTCGGGCGGGGTCGGCCACGGCGGCGCGGAGCAGCCGCACCCAGCGGTCGAACAGGGCGCGCACGGTGGCCCGGTCGAACAGGTCGGTGGCGAACTCCACCAGCCCTTCGATGCCCTCGGGGTCGCTCTCCCCGGCGTGCGCGTCCTGCCGCTCGGTCAGCGAGATGAGCAGGTCGAACCGGGAGGTCCCGGTTCCGGGGGTGGACGTGCGGACCCGGGTGCCGGGCAGCTCGAAGTCCGCGGCCGGCGCGTTCTGCAGTGCGAACGCCACCTGGAACAGCGGGTGGTGGGCGGCGGAGCGGCGCGGGTTGAGCTCCTCCACCAGGTGCTCGAAGGGGACGTCCTGGTGGGCGTAGGCCTCCAGGCTCGTCTCCCGGACCTGGGCGACCAGGTCGGCGAAGGAGGGGTTCCCGGAGGTGTCGGTGCGCAGCACCAGGGTGTTGACGAACAGTCCGACGAGGTCGTCCAGCGCTTGGTCGGTGCGGCCGGCCAGGGCCGTGCCCAGGGGGATGTCGGTGCCGGCGCCCATCCGGGTGAGCAGCGCGGCCATGGCCGCCTGCAGCACCATGAACACGGTGGCGCCGGAGTCGCGGGCGAGCCCGGCGACGGCCCGGTGCAGTTCGGCGTCGACCTCGAAGCCGAGCAGGTCGCCCCGGTAGGAGGCGACCGGCGGGCGGGGCCGGTCGGCGGGCAGCGCGATCTGCTCGGGCAGCCCGTCCAGCCGCCGCCGCCAGTACGCCGTCTGCCGGTTCAGCGGGGCGTCCGGGTCGGATTCGGCGCCGAGCAGTTCGCGCTGCCAGAGCGTGTAGTCGGCGTACTGCAGCGGCAGCGGCGCCCACTCCGGTGCCGCGCCGCGCAGGCGCGCGCCGTAGGCGGCCACCAGGTCGCGGGCGAGCGGGGCCAGCGACCAGCCGTCGCCGGCGATGTGGTGGACCAGGACCAGCAGCACCGATTCGTCCGGGGCGAGCCGGAGCAGCAGGCCGCGCACGGGGACGTCGGCCGCCAGGTCGAACTCGTGCCGCGCGGCCCGCGCGACCGCGGCGTCCAGCTCCTCCTCGGCCGCCTCGGCCGCGTCCCATCCGGCGCGGGCCTCGCCGGCGGGGATCACCCGCTGGTGCGGTTCGCCGTCGCGTTCGGGGAAGACGGTGCGCAGCGACTCGTGCCGGCCGACGACGTCGTCCAGCGCGGCGCGGAGCGCGGTCTCGTCCACGCGCCCCTTCAGCCGCAGCGCCAGCGGCATGTTGTAGGAGGCCGAGGGTCCTTCCAGCTTGTTGACGAACCACAGCCGGCGCTGGGCGAAGGAGAGCGGCACCGCCTCCGGTCGGGGGCGCGGGCCCGGTGCCGGCCGGGTCTGCGCGTCCCCGCCGATGCGCGCGGCCAGCCCGGCCACCGTGGGGTGGTCGAAGAGCAGCCGCACCGGCACTTCGATCCCCAGTTCGGCGCGGATCCGGCCGACCAGCCGGGTGGCGAGCAGGGAGTGGCCGCCCAGGTCGAAGAAGCCGTCGTCGACACCGACCCGGGACAGCCCCAGCACTTCGGCGAAGAGCCCGCAGAGCGCCTCTTCGCGCGGGGTGCGCGGCGCCCGGCCCGAGACCGGGGCGGCGTAGTCGGGGGCGGGCAGTGCGCGCCGGTCCAGCTTGCCGTTGCCGGTCAGCGGGATCTCCGGGACCGCGACGAGCGCCGAGGGCACCATGTAGTCGGGCAGGGCCGCGCGCAGCCCGTCGCGGATCCGGGCCGGGTCGCCGTCGGCGGACCCGGTGCCCTCCGCGACGATGTAGCCGACCAGGCGCCGGTCGCCCGGTTCGTCCTCGCGCAGCACCACCACGGCCTGCGCGACGCCGGGGTGTTCGAGCAGCGCCGCTTCGATCTCGCCGGGTTCGATCCGGAAGCCGCGGACCTTGACCTGGTCGTCGGCGCGGCCGGCGAACTCCAGTTCCCCATCGGCGTTCCACCGGGCCAGATCGCCGCTGCGGTACATCCGCGACCCCGGCGGACCGAACGGGTCCGCGGTGAACCGCTCCGCGGTCAGGCCGGGCCGGCCCAGGTAGCCCCGGGCCACACCCGGACCCGCGATGTAGAGCTCGCCCACCACACCCGGCGGCACCGGACGCAACCGCTCGTCCAGCACGTAGCCGGCCAGGTCGGACAGGGCCCGCCCGATCGGGCTGAGCGAGCCGGCCCGGGCGGCGGACTCCGCGGTCAGCGCGTGGTGCGTTGCGTGCACGGTGATCTCGGTGATGCCGTACATGTTCACCAGCGCGCAGCCGCCGCCGGGGTGGCGCGCGTACCAGTCGGCCAGCCGGGCCGGGTCCAGCGCCTCCCCGCCGAAGACGACGGTGCGCAGCGCCAGCCGCCGCCCGGTCTCCGGCGCCGCCCGCTCGGCGTCGAGCAACTGGTAGAACGCGGAGGGCGTCTGGTTGAGGACGGTCACGCCCTCGTCCGCGAGCAGCTCCAGGAACCGGTCCGGGGAGCGGGAGACGTCGAAGGGCACGACGACGAGCCGGCCGCCCCAGGCGAGCGCGCCCCACAGCTCCCAGACGGAGAAGTCGAACGCGGCGGAGTGGAACATCGTCCACACGTCGGCGGGGCCGAACCCGAAGTCGCCCCGGGTGGCGGCGAGCAGCCTGACCACGCTGCGGTGGGCGACCTCCACGCCCTTGGGGGTGCCGGTGGAGCCTGAGGTGTAGATGACGTAGGCGCGCTGGTCCGGGCGGAGCGCTCCGCGTTCGGCCGGGCCGGGGTCGGTGGCGGGGCACGCGCCGCACGCGGCCGCCGTCTCGGGGGCGTCCAGCGGAACCGCCTCGACGCCGGCCGCGCGCAGCGCGGCGAGCAGCTCCGGCGGGGCGTCCGCCGAGGTCAGCACCAGGGAGGGGGCGGCGTCGGCGGCGATGTGCGCCACCCGCTCGGCCGGATGGTCGGGGTCGATGGGCAGGTAGCCGGCGCCGGCCTTGCCGACGGCGAGGACCGCCGCCACCAGGTCGGCGGAGCGCGGCAGGGCCAGGCCGACGAGGTGTTCGGCGCCCACGCCGCGCCGGATCAGCCAGTGCGCGAGCCGGTTGGCGCGCGCGTTCAGCTCGGCGTAGGTCAGTTCGGTGCCGTCCGCGGTGAGCGCGACCGCGCCGGGCGCGCTGCGCACCCGCTCCTCGAACAGCTCGGGCAGGGTCGCGCCGGCCGTCGGGGCGGCCCCGGCGGGCGTGGCCGGTCCGGTGGTGAGCCGGGCGCGCTCGGCGCCGTCGAGCAGGTCCAGGTCGCCGATGCGGCGGGCGGGGTCGGCCACGGCGGTGCGGAGCAGCCGGATCCAGCGGTCGAACAGGGTGCGCACGGTGCCGCCGTCGAACAGGTCGGTGGCGTATTCGACCTGGCCGTGCAGGCCCGCGGGGGCGCCGTCCGGGCCGTGCTCCTCGGTCATCAGGAACAGCAGGTCGAAGCGGGCGGCGCCGGTGGCGACCGCGGCGGGCAGCCCGGTCGCGCCGGGCAGCCGGACCTCCGGCGCCGGTGCGTTCAGCGCGAGGACCACTTGGAACAGCGGGTGGTGGGCGGCGGAGCGGCGCGGGTTGAGGTCCTCCACCAGGTATTCGAAGGGCACGTCCTGGTGGGCGTAGGCCTCCAGGCTCGTCTCCCGGACCTGGGCGACCAGGTCGGCGAAGGCGGGGTTCCCGGAGGTGTCGGTGCGCAGCACCAGGGTGTTGACGAAGAACCCGACCAGGTCGTCCAGGGCCTGGTCGGTGCGGCCCGCGACGGGCGCGCCGAGCGGGATGTCGGTGCCGGCGCCGAGCCGGGTGAGCAGCGCGGCCATGGCCGCCTGCAGCACCATGAACACCGTCGCCCCCCTGGCCTGGGCGAAGTCTGCGACGGCCCGGTGCAGTTCGGCGTCGATGCCGGCCTCGACCAGGTCGCCGGCGCCGGAGGCGGCCGCCGGGCGCGGCCGGTCGGCGGGTAGCTCCAGGCGGTCCGGCAGCCCGTCGAGTCTGGCCCGCCAGTAGTCGAGCTGGGTGTGGAGCAGGCTCTCCGGGTCGGTCCTGTCGCCGAGGAGTTCGCGCTGCCAGAGCGTGTAGTCGGCGTACTGGACCGGCAGCGGGGCCCGGTCGGGGGCGGCGCCCTCGACGCGCGCCCGGTAGGCGGCGGCCAGGTCGCGGGCGAGCGGCCCCATGGACCAGCCGTCCGCGGCGATGTGGTGCATCAGCACCAGCAGCACCGACTCCTCGGCGTGCACGCGCAGCAGCTCGGCCCGGACCGGGATCTCCGCGGCCAGGTCGAAGGGGTGCCGCGCGGCCTCCTCCAGCAGGCGGCCGAGTTCCGCCTCGGCGGCGTCCCGGGTCCGCCAGGCGATCCGCGCCTCACCGGCCGGCAGCACCCGCTGGTAGGGCTCGCCGTCGCGCTCGGGGAAGACGGTGCGCAGCGACTCGTGCCGGCCGACGACGTCGTCCAGCGCGGCGCGCAGCGCCTCCGCGTCCACGCGCCCCTTCAGCCGCAGCGCCAGCGGGACGTTGTAGGCGGCGGAGGCGCCTTCGAGCCGGTGCAGGAACCACAGCCGGCGCTGGGCGAAGGAGAGCGGCACCGCCTCCGGGCGGGGGCGCGGCTCGACCGCGGTGCGCGCCGCCTCCCGGTCGGCGCGGCCCAGTTCGGCGGCGAGGGCCGCGGCGGTGGGGTGGTCGAACAGCACCCGCACCGGCACCTCGATGCCCAGTTCGGCCCGGATCCGCCCGGCCAGCCGGGTGGCGAGCAGGGAGTGGCCGCCCAGGTCGAAGAAGCCGTCGTCGACGCCGACCCGGGTGAGGCCGAGCACCTCGGCGAACAGGGCGCACAGCGCCTCCTCGCGCTCGGTGCGCGGTGCCCCGCCGGTGGCCAGCGCCTCGAAGTCGGGGGCGGGCAGGGCGGCGTGGTCGACCTTGCCGTGCGGGGTGAGCGGCACCGCGTCCACGGCGGTCAGCACCGACGGGACCATGTACTCCGGCAGCCGGCCGCGGAGCTCCTCGCGGAGCCGGGAGGGCGGGGCGGTGCCGCCGGTGACGACGTAGCCGACCAGCCGCCGGTCCGCGCCGTCGCCGTGCGGGACGACGACGGCCTGCTCGACGCCGGCGCACGCGCGCAGCGCGGCCTCGACCTCGCCCGGTTCGATCCGGACGCCGCGCACCTTGACCTGGTCGTCGGCGCGGCCGGCGAACTCCAGCTCGCCGGTTCCGGTCCGGCGGGCCAGGTCGCCGGTGCGGTACATCCGCGATCCGGGCGGGCCGAACGGGTCGGCGGTGAACCGCTCGGCGGTCAGGTCCGGCCGGCCCAGGTAGCCGCGGGCCAGGCCGGGCCCGGACACGTAGAGCTCGCCCACCGCGCCCTCGGGCACCGGGCGCAGCCGCTCGTCCAGGACGTGCACGCCGGTGCCCGCCACCGGCCGGCCCATCGGGAGCGGCGGGGCGCCTTCGGGGCGGTCGCCGAGGGGGCCGCTGACGGTGGCGGCGACGGTGGTCTCGGTGGGGCCGTAGGCGTTGATCATCCGGCGGCCGGGGGACCACCGGTCGATCAGGTCGGCGGGGGCGGCCTCGCCGCCGACGATCAGCGTCTCCAGGCCGGTCAGCCGGGTCTCCGCGCCGCCGGGGAGGGTGGCCAGCACCGACGGCGGGATGAGCGCGTGGGTGACCCGCTGCTCGGTGATCACCCGCTCCAGTTCGGCGCCGGAGGGGCGGTGCTCGGCCGGGACCACCAGCCGCCCGCCGGTGCCCAGGGCCAGCAGCAGCTCCAGCACGGAGGCGTCGAAGCCGGCCGAGGCGAGCTGCAGCACCCGGGTGTCCCGGGGGCGGGTGCACCGCTCCGCCAGGGTGGCCGCCAGCGCCCCCAGGCCGGCGTGGGTGACCTGCACGCCCTTGGGCGCGCCGGTCGACCCCGAGGTGTGGATCAGGTAGGCCCGGTGCGCCGGGCCGACGGCCGTCTCCGGCGCGGTGGCCGGGGCGGCCTCCCAGGCCCGGGCCGTCGCGGGGTCGTCCACCGCGACCACCGGAACACCCCCGAAGGCGCCGGCCAGCCGAGCGCCGGTCGCCCGGTCGGTCAGCACCAGCCTCGGGCGCGCCCCGGCCATGATCGAGGAGACCCGCTCGGCCGGATGATCCGGATCGACCGGAACCCACGCCGCACCCGCCTTGGCGATGCCCAGCACCACCGCCACCAGATCGGCGGAGCGCGGCAGCACCACCCCCACCAGGTCCTCGATGCCCGTGCCGCGCCCGATCAGCCAGTGCGCGACCCGGTCGGCCCGCTCCTCCAACCCCGCATAGGTCCACTCCACCCCCGGACCCGACAGCGCCACCGCGTCCGGAGTGCGGCGCGCCCGCGCCCGGAGCAGCTCCGGCAGCGTCATTCCGGTGAGCGGGGTCCCGTCGATGGTCAGGTCATTGACCGAAGAAGCCGACACAGCGAAGCCACTCCTCTGCAGGTGGGGCCGTCGAAATTCGGGAGGGCGCACGCGGGTTCCGGGCATGCGAAAGGCAGGAGCGCAGGCTCGCGCGAGGCCGGGCGCATTCGGTGTCCGTCCTGGACGAGCGGGCGATAAAACAGTGAAGAGAATGAAAAGTTGATTATTGAATCACTCGGTGGAGGCAGCGATTCGCGGTGGCCGCGGGGAGGCGCCGAAGGGCGTTCGAGGCGGCACTCGCATTACGTCGAACCCATGCTCCACATTCCCCCGGTTTCGTGATGATCAACTGCACTGCCGGAACAAGATAGGCAACGATCACCGCCAAGGCAAGCGCGACCGGATCATCCGCTGTTTCAGCAGGTCGAGCCGGGCGCCGGGAAAAGTGGTCTGACCAAGACGCCTGAAAAGTGAGAAAACCCGATCTTCTCTCACACTGAGACCCATCCCCGAAGATCTCCATATTCCCAGGTCAGAGCGGCTCCGGCGATTTTTCCGACCGAAGCCGACGACCAGGAACTCTTCCGCATCACCGCAGTTCCGAAGGGGAGTGGCCGGACCCCGCGGCGGCGCGAAAACATGTTGACTCCCGGTAGCGGTGTGGCATGCTGATCACCGCCCGGCGTCCGCAGAACGGCCCTCCCGCACCCGTTCCCGCCGGCTCGAAGCAGGAGGTGGCGTCATCATGTCCGTCGGCCTGTCACCCTTCCCGAGCGCTCGCCGCGAACCCGGAAATCCCCCCTGGTGAGACCGGGCCGAAAGGCCCACGCCACGCCGCTTCGCACGTTCTCCCGGCGCCCCTGACCGCCTCGGCGCCGATCATTCACCGACCGAAATTCCGTACCCCGCCGCGCCTTCGCAATGGCGCCGCCGTACGCTCTCGTCATGCCGCGCACCGTTCCGGATGCGCCCGCCGTGAATTCGGCGCGCCCGGATCCGGTGGCGGCGATTCGAGTACCGCCGAAAGGACAGGGAATTCCCATGGCCAATCCGTTCGAGGACCCCGAGGGCCGTTTTCTCGTTCTGGTGAACGACGAGGGCCAGCACTCCCTCTGGCCGGCCTTCGCCGACGTCCCCCAGGGCTGGACCACCGTCCACGGCGAGGAGACCCGCGAGTCCTGCCTCCGCTACATCGACGAGCACTGGACCGACCTGCGCCCCCGCTCCCTGGTGGAGGCCATGGCCGAGGACTGAGCGGCGCCGGGATTCGGAGGGGCCCCGGGCCGGGGCCGGTGCCGAAGCGGCTCCGGCGCGGGCGCCCCTTCCCGTGTCCGGTGCCGGCGCGGCACCATGGAGGCCCCGGCCCGCCTGCGGGACCGGTTCAGTCGTTGTCCTCCACGCACACCATCTGCTCGCCGACCACGAGGACGCCGTCCCGGCCCTCGGTCCAGCCGGGCACATCGGCGCAGCCGTGGCGGAAGCCCCCGCCCTCGGTGTAGGAGCCCAGGGCGCTCACCCGGCCGAGCACGGTGTGCCGGGCGTTCGCCGCGATGCAGGGGAGTTCCACGTTCTCCGGGGTCTCGGTGCCGATGTCGCCGACGCAGTCCCCCGCCTCGATGCTGTCGGTGCCGCCGTTGAGGACCGGCCCGACCACCGCGGCCGCGGGGTGGACGTTCGCGTACAGGAAGAGGGCGACGGCGGCCGCTCCCAGAGCCGTCCACATCCCCTGGCCGCCGGACTCCTTCTCCTTCTCCGGCCTTCCCGGGCCTCTGCCGCCGGGGGACCCGTGTCCGGGGAAGACGAAGCTCCCCGCGGAGGAGCCTCCCCTCGACCCCGTGATGCCGTTGCGGTCCGCGACCGCATAGGTCTTCAGGCCGGAGCGGATCTCGATGGTCACCCGCCCGCCGCCGGCGAGGGTGATCAGCCCGGCGTGCACGGCGGCGAGGCCGACCGAAGAGTTCTCGCTGTAGACGCCGTCGCCCCAGACCCTGCCGTGGCCCGGCCGGCCTCCCGGCGGGAGGACGTAGGTGAAGGTCCGGCCGAGCCGCCCCCGGTGCTTCTTGGCCGTTTCCCCCCAGGCCGCGGCCCGGACCGCCTTCTCCCGCTCCCCGGACCGGGGCCGCTGCTCCCGCGCCCCCTTCCCGGACTTCGCCCGCGGCTCCCGGTCCACCGCGTCCTTCTTCTCTTTCTTCCGCCCGGGGTCCGCCTTCGTCTCGGGAAGCTCCAGGAGGCGGGTCTCGTGCAGGTCGATGACCTCGGTGAGGTCTTCGGGCAGCCAGCCCCGGCCGGTGCGGCCCCGCCCGGGCGGGGCGAGCGCAGCCAGCTCCTCCACCAGCGCCTGCGGCGCGGGCCGGTCGGCAGGCTCCTTGGCCAGGCAGGCCGCCACCGCCTCCGCCAGCGGGGCGGGCAGGCCGGCCAGGTCGGGATCGGCGTGCACGATCCGGTAGAGCACGGACGGGGCGGAGCCGCCGCCGAAGGGGCTGCGGCCGGTCGCGGCGAAGGCCAGCACGCATCCCAGGGAGAACACATCGGAGGCCGGGGCGACCTCGCCGCCTTCGGCCTGTTCGGGCGACATGAACGGCGCGGTGCCGATCACCGGCTGGGGCGAGGTGTAGGTGAGGGAGTCCGTCGCTCGGGCGATGCCGAAGTCGATCAGGCGGGGCCCGTCGGAGGCCAGGATGACGTTGCCGGGCTTGAGGTCGCGGTGGACCAGGCGCTGGGCGTGCACCGCCGCCAGCCCCTCGGCCAGCCCGGCGCCCAGCACCGCCGCCGGCCCCGGCGGCAGCGGCCCGCGCCCCGACACCGCCTGGTGCAGCGAGGGGCCGGGGATGTAGGCGGTGGCCAGCCAGGGCGGGTCGGCCCCGGGGTCGGCGTCGACCACTTGGGCGGTGTAGAACCCGCCGACCCGGCGGGCGGCCTCCACCTCGGCGGCGAAGCGGCGTCGGAAGTCGGCGTCGCCGGCCAGTTCGGGGCGGACGGTCTTGACCGCGACCGTGCGCCCGCCGGGCGAGGCGCCCAGGAACACTTCGCCCATCCCGCCCCCGCCCAGCCGGGCGTGCAGCCGGTAGGGGCCGACACGGGCGGGGTCGCCGTCGCGCAGCGGATCGGCCATGGCGCCACTTCCCTCCGGAGACCGGCCGGGGACGGACCGATGGTGCCAGAACCCCGCCGCGGCGGGCGCTCCTGGCCGCATCCGGCCACAGCGGGGCCGCGCAGCCGGGCGGCCGCGAGCGCGGCCAGGGCGAAACCCGCTGAGGCCGGGTCCGCACCGGGGACGGGGATCAGCGGCGGACGGCCATGGCCACCCGCCACGGCGTACCGGCCGCCGTGCCCGCCGGCGTGAACGGCGCCAGGCAGTCGCGCGGCGCGGACCGCGGCCACCATGGCGGGGAGACCGCCACCACGGCGACGCTCAGCACCGCCCCGGCGGCCCCCAGCCGAGGGACCCCAGGCCGGGACGGATCAACGGCGCCTCCCGGATTCATGCGCCACGGCTCCTCCTCTTTCTCTCGGTACGCGGACCGCCCCTTGTTCACCGCCCCCTGTTCAATGCGCGGGGCCGGTCGGGGGCGTCGGCGGGGCCCTCCGACGGCTTCGAGGCGGTACCGGAAGACGGCTCTGATCAGCGCGTCCTCTCCGGTGAAGTGGTACTGCACCGCAGTGGTGTCGCGCCGGCCCGCGGCCTTGCCGATCCGGCGCAGCGACGCGGCCCCGATGCCCTGCAGCGCGAACGGCCGCTCGGCCGCGAGCAGGATCGCCGTCTCCGCGGACACCGCTCCCCTCTCCGCTCAGGACTCCTTCAGGGGGTGTCGCACCGATTGAAACGTGTGTTTCAATCGGCCGCCAGAGCAGGCTCCGCGCTCGGAGGCAGGCACGCGTGCGGCCGGCGAGAGGAGACGGACACCATGGCCCACCCCCCGCCCCGGAAACGGTCCTCCCTCAGCGGTCCCGACCGGTCCGGCCTGGAGTACCCGCCCCTCCCCCGCCCCCGGGACGGCGCCCCCGACGTGGTCGTCATCGTCCTCGACGACCTGGGGTTCGCCCAGACCTCGGTGTACGGCTCGGACATCGCCACCCCGAACATCGACCGGCTCGCCGCGGGCGGCCTGGCGTACAACCGGTTCCACGTCACCGGCATGTGCTCGCCCACCCGCGCCTCCCTGCTCACCGGCCGCAACCACCACGCGGTGGGCATGGGGTTCCTGGTCGACCTGCCCGTCGCCCACCCGGGGTACAACGCGCGCGTCCCGCCCTCGGCGGCGCCGCTGCCCCGCGTCCTGCGCGACGCCGGGTACTCGACCCTGGCCGTCGGGAAGTGGCACCTGACCCCGCGCTGGGAGCGGTCCGCGGCCGGCCCCTTCGACCGCTGGCCGCTCGGGTTCGGCTTCGAGCGGTTCTACGGCTTCCTCCAGGGCGACGCCAACCACTGGGCGCCGTGGCCGGTCCGCGACAACCACTACACCGAGCCGCCGCGCGGCCCCGGCGAGGGCTACCACCTCAGCGAGGACCTGGTCGAGACCGCCCGGCGGATGATCACCGACCAGCGCAACGCCGCCCCGGACAAGCCGTACCTCCTCCACCTCGCCTTCGGCGCGATGCACGCCCCGCACCACGTGGCCCCCGAGTGGACGGAGCCCTACCGCGGCCGCTTCGACCACGGCTGGGAGCGCTGGCGGGAGGAGGTCTTCGCACGCCAGACCGCCGCCGGGATCGTCCCCCGGGGCACCGAGCTCCCGCCGCGCCCGCCCTGGGTGCCCGAGTGGGACGCCCTCCCCGCCGGCGAGCGCCGCGTCCTCGCCCGCATGCAGGAGGTCTACGCCGGCTTCCTCACCCACACCGACGCCCAGATCGGGCGGCTCCTCGACTTCCTGGAGGAGGCGGGCCGCCTGGAGAACACCCTGGTCCTGCTGCTCTCCGACAACGGCGCCAGCGCCGAAGGGGGCGTGCAGGGCACCTCCAACGAGCACCGGTTCTCGTCCCGGATGGCCGACACCGCCGCCGACAACCTGGCGCACCTGGACCGCTGGGGCGGCCCGGACACCTACCCGCACTACGCCTGGGGGTGGGCGTGGGCCGGCAACACCCCGCTGCGCCTGTGGAAGCGCTACACCTGGCTCGGCGGCACCCGGGCCCCGCTGATCGCGCACTGGCCGCGCGGCATCGCCGGCCCCGGGCGGATCAGCGGCCAGGTGTGCCACGCGGTCGACCTGATGCCGACGGTCCTGCAGGCGTGCGGCGTCCCCGCCCCCGACC
This sequence comes from Nocardiopsis potens DSM 45234, assembly GCF_000341105.1. Taxonomy (GTDB): domain Bacteria; phylum Actinomycetota; class Actinomycetes; order Streptosporangiales; family Streptosporangiaceae; genus Nocardiopsis_A; species Nocardiopsis_A potens. The sequence goes on along the minus strand of NZ_ANBB01000043.1, from coordinate 42,030 downwards.
GGGTGGACGGGGTGGAGCAGCAGCCGGTCGACGGCCGCAGCCTGCTCCCGGTCTTCCGGGACCCCGGGGCGCCCGAGGAGCCGCGGACGCAGTACTTCGAGCTGCTCGGCTCGCGGTCGATCCTGCACGGCGGCTGGAAGGCCACCACCGACCACGTCTCCCGAGGCGTCGCGGACGAGGAGCGGCTCCTGCTCGGCAGCCGCGACTTCGCCACCGACCGCTGGTCGCTGTTCCGCCTGGACGACGACTTCGCCGAGGCCCGGGACCTCGCCGACGAGCACCCGGAGGTCGTCGCCGAGCTGGAGGAGCGCTGGTTCGCCGAGGCGGAGCGGAACGGCGTGCTGCCGCTCAACGACGCCCTGCAGGACCGCCTCGCCGCGATGGTGCAGCCCGCGTACGGCATCCCGCAGCGGGGCCGCTACCTCCCCGGGGGCGGGCCCGTGCACGACGAGGCGCTCCCCCCGCTGTTCGGCGGGTTCACCCTCACCGCCGACGTGGAGGTGCCGGCCCGGGGCGCGGACGGCGTGCTGTGCGCACTGGGCGACCGTACCGGGGGCTTCGTGCTGCACTGCGCCGGCGGGCGGCTCACCCTGGCCTGCTCCCGGGCGGGCGACGTCGACCGGGTGGCCGCCCCGGAGCCGCTGGAGCCGGGGCGGCGCAGCGCGGGCTTCGCCTACGACGCCCGGGCCGGGGAGTTCCGCCTGCTGCAGGACGGCCGGACGGTGGCCTCGGTGCCGCTGGGCGGCGCCTTCCCCCTGGTCTTCCAGCACGGCGGCACCGGCCTGTGCATCGGCTACGACCGGGGACTGCCGGTGGACGGCTCCTACCGCCCGCCGCACCCCTGGACCGGGACCGTCCACGAGGTGGTCATCGACACGGGCCCGAGCCGCCCCCGCGACCCGGCGGAGGAGGCGCGCATCGCCATGCACGGCGACTGAGAACCTCCGGCCCTTCGATGATCTTGACGCTGCGGCCCCATCAGAGCGCCTCGTCGCCAAGCGGCCGCTGCAACGAGGACCCGGAGAGCGGCGAGGACGGGAGGGGGGACCGGCCGGCCGGTCAGGCGCGGCGCCTCGCGGGGCGGGGTTCAAGCGGGCGGCGAGGGCAGGGAGGGGAACCGGCTGGTCGGTCGGGCGCGGCGCCCCGCGGAGCGGGGGTTCAAGCAGGCAGCGACGGCAACGGTGGGGCCGAGGCCGGGCATCTCACCCGGGCGCGGCGCCTCACGGGGCCGGAGTTCAAGCAGGCAGCGACGGAGGGAGGGGCACCGGCCGGCCGGTCGGGCACGGCGCCCCACGGAGCGGGGGTTCAAGCAGGCAGCGACGGCAACGGTGGGGCCGAGGCCGGGCATCTCACCCGGGCGCGGCGCCTCACGGGGCCGGAGTTCAAGCAGGCAGCGACGGAGGGAGGGGCACCGGCCGGCCGGTCGGGCACGGCGCCCCACGGAGCGAAGGCCCAAGCGGGCGGCAACGGTGCCGGTGGGGGTCGGGGCCGGATCGCTGCCGGGGAACCCGCCCCCTGGGCGATGATCTTGACGGCTATCAAGCCGCGTTGATAGGGCCGCAACGCCAAGATCATCGGGGAGAGGCTCGGGAAGGGGCGCCCCGGCGGTGCGGGCGGACCCGCCCGTACCCACCAGGGTGGCCTTATCCCCCTATACCCGGTTTGCGGCAGGGGTCGGCCGGGGGCGGGGGCGCCCTGCGCACCTCGACAGCACCCCGATTACATCTACCAGCGAATAGTAAGCCCCCAAGCCCCCACCACCCCCTCCCCGGTCACCCAGAGTGGCCAAAGCAGGGCCCGACGGAGGGACGAAAGCGACATCTCGCCCCCGCGCCGCCCCTGCCCGGGTTCCGGCCCCCTGTCTCCCGGCCTTGTGGGCGGCCCAAACCCCCGATCACCGGCCCGATCGGGGCCGTTCGAGCCTGCCGGGGGCCGATCCGGGCCGGGATGCGCACCGCGACGCCACCGGGGTGCTCTCGCGGTGCGCAGGGCACCCCGCCCCACCATCACCCTGCGTATTTGCCCAGGTCGGGGAGGGGGTAGCGGTTTCAGGGCGGCCGACCACGTCCCCCAGGCGGCGCGGGCGCGGCCCCCCCGCCGCCCCGGCCCCGCTTGAACCCCGCTCTGCGGGGCGCCGCGCCGGACCGACCGGCCGGTCCCCACCGCCGCCCTCGCCGCCCGCCTGAGCCCCCGCCCCGTGGAGCGCCGCGCCCGGGCGATCGCCTCCGCCCCGCCCCCACCTCCGCCGTCGCCGCCGGTCTGAACCTTCGCTCCGCGGGGCGCCGCGCCCGACCGACCGGCCGGCCCCCTCCCGCCTTCGCCGCCTGCTTGACCCCCCGCTCCGCGAGCCGCCGCGCCCGGGTGACCGTCTGCGCCCCGCCCCTCCCTCCGCCGTCGCCGCCGGTCTGAACCTTCGCGCCGCGGGGCGCCGCGCCCGACCGACCGGCCGGCCCCCTCCCGCCTTCGCCGCCTGCTTGACCCCCCGCTCCGCGAGACGCCGCGCCCGGGTGCCCGTCTGCGCCCCGCCCCTACCTCCGCCGTCGCCGCCGGTCTGAACCTTCGCTCCGCGGGGCGCCGCGCCCGACCGACCGGCCGGCCCCCTCCCGCCTTCGCCGCCTGCTTGAACCCCCGCTCCGCGAGACGCCGCGCCCGGGTGACCGTCTGCGCCCCGCCCCTACCTCCGCCGTCGCCGCCGGTCTGAACCTTCGCTCCGCGGGGCGCCGCGCCCGACCGACCGGCCGGCCCCCTCCCGCCTTCGCCCCCTGCTTGAACCCCCGCTCCGCGAGACGCCGCGCCCGGGTGACCGTCTGCGCCCCGCCCCTACCTCCGCCGTCGCCGCCGGTCTGAACCTTCGCTCCGCGAGACGCCGCACCCGACCGACCGGCCGGCACGCCCCCTCCTCTCCTCTGGTGTGCGGTATTGCAACAGGCACTGGAGACCACCCGCTCTGACAGGGCCGCAGCGTCAAGATCATCGTGTTCACCGCGCGGGCGGCAGCGTCCTGCGCCCGTAGGCGGCGAGCACCAGGGCCGGGCCGAACATCACCGCGCCGTAGACCGCCGAGGGGACCGCGTAGCCGAAGTCGCCCAGCAGCGTGCCGCCGATGAGCATGCCGAGGGCCGCGTTCTTCATGCCCAGCTCCAGCGCGAGGGTGAGCCGGTCCCGGCGCGGGGCGCCGATCGCCGCGCCGAGCAGCCAGCCCAGTGCGGCGCCGCCGAGGTTGAGCAGGACGACGACGAGGCCGGCCTGGTGGAGGTAGTCCGGGATGTCCTCGCGCAGGGCCAGCGCCACGCCGAGCACCATCAGCCCCAGCCCCGCCCCGGCGGCCACCGAGAACGGCCGCTCGATGCGGGCCGCCAGCGCGGGCAGCCGGTACCGGACCGCCATCCCCAGCAGCACCGGGGCGACCACCGTGGCCAGCATCCGCCCCACGGTCTCCCCGGGCGGCGGCACCACCGCCCCGACGTCCTGCTCCAGCGCGAGCAGGGTCCACAGCGGGAGCGTCGCGACGGCGGCCAGGCTGGCGGCCACGGTCAGCACGACCGACAGCGCGACGTTGCCGCGCCCGAGGAAGGCGCAGAGGTTGGACATGGTGCCGCCGGGCAGGGCGGCCACGATCACCAGCCCGACCGCGATCTCCGGGGGCGGCCGGAAGAGGAGCACGAGCAGCAGCCCCAGGAGCGGCACGGCCGCCAGCTGGCCGACCGAGCCCGCGGCGAGCGCGCGCGGCGAACGCAGCTCCCGGCGGAAGTCCCCGGGCGTCAGGGTCAGCCCGATCCCGGTCATGATCACGAACAGTGCGATCGGCATCCCGATCCCGACGGCCAGGGAATCCTGCTCCACCCGCGGCTCCCTACTCCGGTGGGCCCGCGCCGCCGCCGTCCGTTCCCGGGCCGGCACGGGCCGAGTCGGACTCCGCCCCGGCCACCGGACCCTTCCGGCCGCCGCGGGCTCGCACCTCGGAGCTGGAGCGCCATGCTAGACCGCCCTCCCCCGCCCGGATAGAGGGGCGTCCGGACAGAGGGGCACCCGATCGGAGGCGCCCCGAAGCGGCCCGCGGGCGCAACCGGCCGGAGGAGACCGGCGGGCGGTTCAAGGGGCGGGCGGCGCCTCGGCGGCGCGGCGCCCGCCCACCGCCCGGTGGCCCTCGGCGGCTCCGCGCCGGGGGGGGGAAGGCCGAGGTCGAAGACGGCGCCGGGGCCGGTCCGGTCGGCCGCGACCGGCCCGGCCTGCTCGGGCGGGAAGCGGTGTACCGAGGCGGGGCGGGCCCCGGCCCCGGCCCCAGGTGAGCTTCCCGGGGCCGGGGCACCGCGGCTCAGGGCGGGGTGCGCTCCCCCCGCCGGGCCGGTCAGCGGGCCAGGTAGCCGCCGTCGACGGGGTAGTAGGCGCCGGTGACGAAGGACGCGGCGTCGCTGGCGAGCCAGGCGACGATCTCGGCCACCTCCTCGGGCCTGCCGAGGCGCTGGAAGGCGTGCTGCGACTCCAGGAAGGCCAGGGCGTCCGCGTCGAGCGACTTCTCCACCAGCGGGGTGCGGATGAAGCCCGGGCCGACCGCGTTGACCCGGATCCCGTCGGCCGCGTGCTCCCAGGCGGCGGACTTGGTCATACCGACCACGCCGTGCTTGGCGGCGACGTAGGCGGCGGAGTTCGCGAAGCCCACCTGGCCGAGGATCGAGGCCATGTTGACGATCGATCCCCCTCCCCCGGCGCGCATGGCGCGGATGGCCGCGCGCTGGGTGTGGAAGACGCCGTTGAGGTTCACCTCGATGACGGCCCTCCAGCCCTTCTCGGAGTAGTCGCCCGAAAGGGCCTGCTCGCCGCCGATGCCCGCGTTGCCGACCGCGATGTGCACCCCGCCGAGTTCGGCGGCGACGGCGTCCATCGCGATGTCGACGGCGCTGTCGTCGGTCACGTCCACCACGGCGCTGTGCGTGCGGTGGCCGTGCGCCTCCAGTGCGGAGGCCGCCTCGGCCGCCGCGTCGCCGTCGATGTCCCACACCGAGACGTCGGCGCCGGAGCGGGCGAGCGCGTGCGCGCACGCCAGCCCGATCCCCGAGGCCCCTCCGGTGACGACGGCGACCTTCCCGTTCAGCTGGTAGTCGATCATGGCTCCCCCTCCTGCGGGGACCCTAACCGAGCCGCGGCGCGACCGGGGGGAAGCGGAGCCGGGTGGCGGGTTCCCGGTCCGGCGCCCGCCCGGCCCGCGCCCTGCTCTCCGAGCGGCTCCAGCGGCGGGCGGTGCGCCACCGCCCGCGTCGACGGCGCGGCGGGCGGGCTGCGGGAGGCGGGGCCGCCCGCCGGCCGGCGGGCGGCGGGGTCACCGGCCCCCGGTCTCCGCCCACAGGGCCGGCGTATCGGCGAGGCCGGCGGTCGCCTCCCCGTCGATCAGGACGGCCTGCAGGTCGTGGAGGACCCACCATGCGCTGAGGACGTCGCCGTTGTACCAGCCGGAGAACTCGGCTTCCGCGGTGACCGCCCCGGACGTGTCCAGCATGGGGTTGTCGAGCACGGACCGCCCTTCGCCGTAGACGTCGTCGACGAGCGCTATCACGACGTCGGCCCGGTGGTCCTCCAGCCTCTCCTCGGAGACCTCGGTGAAGCCCCATTCGGACCTGGCGGACTGCGCCTCGGGGCGTTCCAGTCCGACCCGCTCCAGCAGGGCGGCGAACTGGGTGCCGCCGTCGTAGGCGTAGAAGACCGGCGGGTACTCCTGCAGGACCGAGACGGTCCGCCCGGTGCGGCCCGCCTCTTCGATCCGGGCCGCCAGTGCGGAGGCCTCCGCACCGAAGCGGTCGGCGACCTCGGCGGCCTCGGCCGAGCGCCCGGTCACCGCGCCGATCACCTCCATCAGCTCGTCGACTTCGGTGCCTTCGTCGATGAGCACGACGGGGGCGATGGCCTCGAGCAGGCCGAGAAGGGAGCGGTGCTCGGGGTGGTCGAGCCCGACGATCAGGGACGGCGCCGCGTCGGCCACCGCTTCGGGGTCGTGCCCGCCCACGATCTCCGCCCCCGCGGCAGCGGCGATCTCCTCGCGTGCTCCCTGGCCGTCGTGGATGCGGGCGGCGTGGTCCGGTGCGGCGCCGACGGCCGCGAGGTTCAGCGCCGTGTAGACGTCCAGCGCCCAGATCCCCTCGTCGGTGACGGCCACTTCGACCTCACCGTTCGCGGCCTGCACCGTCACCGTGTCCCCGGGCGGCGGCTCCGGCGCGGAGGCCGTCGGGGAGCCGCAGGCGGCGAGCAGGACGGCCGTCGAGGCGGTGGCGGCGAGCGGAAGCGGGAGCGGTTTCATGGGCGCCTTTCGGGTCGGGCGGAGGGGCGCGGAGGAGGGGCGGCGGGCCCGGTGCTCCGCGGGAGGCGGAGGAAGCGGGCAGGGTCCCGGGCGGGGGCCGGGACAGGGGCCCGGGCGGGGGCGGAGGACCGGGACCGGGGCCGGCCGCCCCGGGGAAGGGGGTCCCGGGGCGGCCGGCCGCCGGGTCAGGCGGAGGCGCCCGTCTCCCAGTTCCGGCGGAGGCGGGCGTAGATCCCGCCGGACGCGATGAGCTCCGCCTCGGTCCCCGATTCGGCGAGGAGCCCGTCGCGGAAGACCCCGATCGCCCCGCCGATCGCCCCGCCGCCCCGGCCCGCCTCCGGCCGGGCGGGGAACGCCACGACGGCCGTTCCCGAGGCCGGCTCGGTCAGCGCGCGCCCGATCCGGTACTCGTCCGGTTCGGCGGCGGTCAGTACCAGCGTGGCGCCGGGCAGGAGCGGCCACACGATGAACGGGCGCAGGTACGCCATTGGTTCTCTCCTCACTGGGTCGGTCGTTCCGGCGGCCCCGGGCGCGGGCTCCCACGGCGGCTTCACGTTCCGGCGATGCGCCACTGCCGAGCCCGCTCGTACCGGCGGTTGAGGCGGGCGAACGCTCCTCCGGTGCGGAGCAGTTCCGCGGGCGTGCCGGTCTCGGCCACCCGGCCGCCGTCGAGCGAGACCACCAGGTCGGCCGCTGCCAGGGTCGCCGGGCGGTGGGCGATCACGATCACCGTCCGCCCGGGGTCGGCGCCGAGGTCGGCGATGGCCGCGGAGACCGCGGCCTCGTTCTCCGGGTCGAGCGCGGAGGCCGCCTCGTCGACGAGCACGATGCGCGCCCGCTTGAGCACCGCCCTGGCGATCGCCACCCGCTGGCGCTCGCCGCCCGACAGCCGGGCCCCGCCCTCGCCGACGCCCGTGCGCCAGCCGTCGGGCAGGCGCCCGATCACCTCGTCCAGCCGCGCCGCGCGGGCCGCCTCCTCGAGCTCGTCCCGGGTCGCCTCCGGCCGCGCCGTCCGCAGGTTGTTCTCGATGCTGTCGTCGAACAGGTAGACGTCCTGGAAGACGATGGCGACCTCGTCCAGCAGGGCGGCCGGGTCGATGTCGCGGACGTCGGTCCCGCCGATGCTCACCCGGCCCGTGTCGGCGTCGAAGAACCGGGCGATGAGCCGGGTCACCGTCGTCTTCCCGGAGCCCGAAGGCCCCACCAGCGCGGTGGTCGTGCCGGGCCGGAAGCGCAGCGAGACGCCGCTCAGCGCGGGGGCGTCGCCTCCCGGGTAGGTGAAGCCGACCTCCGAGAACTCGACCTCGGCCCCGCCCGTCCCGCGCACCGGTTCGGCCGGCGACGGCAGCGCGGGGGCCGCCAGCAGCTCCTCGATCCGCGCGATCTTGTTCCCCATCGCGCGCACCGCCCCGATGAGGTCGATCAGGTTGCCGAGCGGCTCCAGGAAGCGGGCGGCCAGCACGAGCAGCGCGATCGCCTCGGCGGGCCGGACGGCCCCGCTGAGCGCGAGCTCCGCGGCCAGCGCGAGCACCGCGGCGGAGCCGACCGCGATCACGCCGGTGTAGGCGAAGAACGGGCGCCGCGCGCGGCGCATCCCCTCCCGGTAGGTCTCGCGGTGGTCCGCGAGCGCGGCGTGCATCCGGGGCGTGCCGCCGGCGAGGCCAGCCGCGCGCAGGACCGGCTGGGCCTGGCCGAGTTCGATCGCCCGCCCCGCGACCCCGGCCGAGGCCCGCTCCAGCTCGATCTCGGCGGTCTCGCTGATCCGCGCGGCGCGCCGCAGCGCCCAGGAGGCGGCCGCGCCGATCGCGCACAGCAGCAGCGCCATCCGCCAGTCGACCGCGAACACCACGGCCACGACCGTCATCGGCAGCAGCGTCGAGGTGATCGCGGGCGCGGCGACGGTCACCGCCAGCCGCGCGGTGTCGCCCGCGTCCGCGGTCACCCCCCGCGAGAGCCTCGCCTTGCGCTCGGCGGTGAACCAGCCCAGCGGCAGAGTGCTCGCGTGGCGGATCAGCCGCCGCCGCAGCTGCGCCGCGAGGACGCCCGACGCCTTGAAGCCCACCGGTACGGCGATGATGCTCAGCACCGCGTACGCGGCGGCGCCGGCGGCTCCGGCGGCGAGCCACGGCGCGGCCGCGGCGATGTCGGGCTCAGGGCGCGCGAGGGCGCCCAGGACGGGGGCGAGCAGGCCGAGGAGGAGGCCCTGGAGGACGGCCTGCGCCGCGGTGAGCAGCCACAGGCGGGCCAGCAGCCGCGGTTCCGGCCACAGCCGGTACAGCCGGCGGATCATGAGAGGACCCCTTCCTGGGCGGCCCACATCCGGGCGTACACTCCCCCGTTCGCGAGCAGGTCCTCGTGGCGGCCCCGCTCGACCGGCCGCCCGTCCTCCAGCACGAGGATCTGGTCGGCGCCGGCGATCGTGTGCAGGCGGTGGGCGATCACGATCACCGTCTTGCCGGCCGCCAGGGCGGCCAGCGCGTCCTGGACCGCCGCCTCGCTGTCGGGGTCGAGCGAGGCCGTCGCCTCGTCCAGGACCACGATCGGCGCCCCGGACAGGATCGCCCGCGCGATCGTCAGCCGCTGGCGCTCCCCGCCGGACAGGCCGCCCCCGTTCGCGTCGAGCACCGTCGCGTACCCGTCGGGCAGGCGCTCGACCACGTCGTGGACGTGTGCGGCGACCGCCGCCCGGCGGACCTCCTCGTCGGAGGCGTCCGGGCGGCCGATGCGGATGTTCTCCGCCACGCTGTCCCGCAGCAGCGCGACGTCCTGGAAGACCAGCGACATCGAGGCCAGCAGCGCCTCCGAGGGAATCGACCGCACGTCGGCGCCACCGACCCGGATCGCCCCGCCCGTGACGTCGTGGAAGCGCGGGAGCAGGGCGGCGAGCGTCGTCTTGCCGGCCCCCGAGGGCCCCACGATCGCGGTCACCGTCCCGGGCGGGCAGACGAGGCTGACGTCCTCGACGGCGTTGACGGCCCCGTCGTAGGAGAAGGAGACCCGGTCGAACTCCACGCCGTGGCCGGCCGGCGAGCACGGGTGCTCGGGCTCGGGCAGGCGGGGGTGGGAGAGCAGCCGCTCGATGCCGACGGCGCCCATCCGGCCCTTGCGCACCCCTTGGGAGGCCGTCACCGCCGGGAGGATCGAGTTCGGCAGGCCGACCGCGACGACCAGGAAGGCGACCAGGTCCGCGGCGGCCAGCGCGCCCTGGGCGACGAAGGCCGTCCCGGCGGCCGTCACGGCGGCGAGCACCGCCATCTCCGAGCCGAGCAGCCGCGACGCCGCCGAGCTGTAGCGCACCTCGGCGACCCAGGCGGCGAACGCCCGGGTGTGCTCGTCCACGGCGTCGTCGAAGCGGCGCAGGAGGCGCCCTCCGGTCCCGAACGCCTTGACCACCTGGATCCCGTCCGCGTACTCGACGCTCGCGGCGCTGATCCTGGTCTCGGCGGCGGCCAGGCGCTCCATGTGCGCCGTCATGGACCGCATCGAGACGTGGTAGAAGACCCCGGTCAGGGCCAGTACGCCCAGGGCGGTCAGCGCCATCGGGACGTCGACCAGGAGCAGGTAGGCCGCGCCGACGGCGATGACCGTGACCGCCCCGGTCAGCTGGCCCAGGGCGTGCGCGATGACCTCGTGCATCTCCTCCAGGTCGCCCGTCATCGCCCGCTTGACCCGGCCCGATCCCGATGCCCGGAACCAGCCCAGCGGCAGCGCGCCGAGGTGGCGGACGATCCGCACCCGCAGTTCGTGCAGGATCTTCGCGTCCGCGTAGTGGCCCACCCGGGAGGACTGGACGAGCAGCAGCAGCCGCAGGCCCGCGCCGGCGGCGCCGACGGCGACCCAGGTCCAGACGGCCGTGTGCGCCTCCCCGGGGGCGGCGAGCACGGCCCGCGCGATCTCCGCGACGGCGATGTAGGGCACGAGCCCCGCCGCCGCGCTCAGGGCCGAGAGGACCGCGCAGGCCGCGAGGTGCGCCCGGATCGGCGCGAACAGCCGGGCCAGCGCCCCGGCGCCCGCGAGCCCGGCCGCCTCCCCGGTGTCTGCGGGCGGGTCCCCTCCGGGGTCCGTGCGTGTGTCCGCCGTCGTGCTCATGTCCCGTCCCGTCTCCTCCTGGGGCCGCCGCGCCGCCGCATCGGGTCCGCGCGGGCCGGCCCGCACCGCTCGGCGGCACCGCCGCGGCCCGCCATCGGAGGTCAGGTTTGCCTAACCTCACCGCAATCCTTGATCCTCAAGGCGACGTGATGTCAAACGTGCGGACGGGCGGGCCCCGGCGGCGCCCCGATCGGCCGGGGGACGGCCCTCTGCGGCCTGCCCCTGTGGGCACCGCGCGGGCGGCGCCCCGCCGGGCACCGGCACCAGACCGCCGTTACGGAACAGGTTCACCGCGTGACGGAAGCGCCGCCGCTCCGGGCCGCGGTGCCTCCGGCCCGGGCCCGCCCGGCCGGCGCCCGGCCGCCGCTACTTTGCGCGGCGGCGCGGCGCGCCCCGGCAGTCGCGCTGCGACCACCACAGGATCTCCCCGGAGTCGAGGACGCGCGCCATCGCCGGGTCGCCGAGCCGCGGGGCGGGGTCGACCCGGGTCGCACCGGTGAGCACGGCGGCCGGCCGGTCGTGGGCGAAGGCGTCGCGGCGGGCGGTTCAGGCGGCGGGGGCCGCGCTCTTCGCCAGGCGCTTGGTGGTGCGGCGGAAGGCCCAGACCACGACCACCGCGGCCAGGGCCGTCAGCGGGAAGCCGGTCACGGTGTCGGCGATGGCCAGGCCGGTGGTGGAGTCGGCGAGGTAGAGCCACTGGCTCACGGCGAACCGGCCGGCGAAGACCGCCGCCACCGTGAGGGTGGCCAGGTCGTGGGCGAGCAGGCTGGGCCGGTCGGCGCGCCAGTCGTGCCCGCCGCCGTGCACCGCGTTCCAGATGCCCCCGGTCAGCGGCCGGCGCACCAGCAGCGACCCCAGGGTGAGCACCGCGCCGGCCAGGGACGCCCAGATCCCGATCAGGAAGAAGTCGTTGGCCGACCCGGTCCAGGCCGATACGCCTCCGGCTGCCGCGACGCCGAACACGCCGCCCATCGCCGTCATGAAGGCCTCGCCGCGCCACATCCGGAACACCGCCAGCGCCCCGGCCGCGGCGATGGCGGCCCCGATCGCCGCCGGCAGCGGGACGAACGGCACCGCCGCCGCGAACCCCGCCACCGGCAGGGCGGAGTACACCATCCCCGAGGGGCCGCCCATCCCGTCGAGCACGGCCTGCTTGACGTCGACGGGCCGCCCGTCCCCGGGGCCTGCGGCGTCCGCGGCGCCGGCACGGTCGTCGTCGGTCACGGTCGCTGCATCCTCCCAGCGGGTGTGCGGTCCGGTGCTGCTCGGCGGGTCGGTGCGGTCGCGTCGAGTGGTGGTCATGCCCTGAATTCCAGCAGCGGGCGCCCCTGCCCGGCAGGGCGGCCGCGTCACCTCCGCACCGTGACGTTTCCTCGGGGAACGCATGACGCGGCGTCACTGGCGCCCCGGAGAGGAGGCCGGTTTACGATGTTGCACCCGATACCGGTGGAACCGCCCCTCGGGTGGGACAGGCCCTTGCGATGGGCCCTGGCGCCACCGGCGAGCATCGGCTCCGCCTCCCTGCGACCGGATTGCGCCCCCATGATCTCGATAGAAGACCTCGTCAGGGCGGGAAGCCCTGCGCCGGCGCCCAGGCCGCTCGAAATGGATCCCTTGCGAGAGGAGGACGCCCTGCAGGAGGTTCAGCTGCTCGACTCCCTGGCCCGCCCGCTGACGGCCGTCGCGGCGCTCCTCTTCGAAATGCGCACTTCGCTGCAGTTCGACGACGGGAATTCCGCACTGCTCGTGGTACGCGGCCTGGAATCGTTCGAATGGCGCTCGTCTCCGATAAAGGGGCCGCTCACGGCGATGACGATCTTGTCCAGCACCCCGACCCGCGCCGGCGGTTCATGCCGCGTCAGGCTCGTGTTCCACCCTGCCGCAGAGCTCATCGTCGTCGGCGAGCTGATGGAGTTCTATGTCCTCGACGCGGAGGCGATAGGCGACACGCCGCCCGACTATACGGACATGGACCTGGCGGGCGTTGAGCACGGACTGCCGTCATGGCACTCCAGGTGCACCCTGCTCCAGGCGTCGATTTCGCGGTGACGGCGGCGGATCCGGCCGACCGGGGCGGCGCACCTCGGGAGGCGCGTCCGGCCGCTCCGTCCTACCGTGGGGGCGTTGCGACGCCCCGCGTCGGTCACGGCCGCCTCCCGGGCCGCCCGTGACCGCACCGCACCGAGCGGCCCCGCCGCCTCGGCCGACCTGCAGAAAGCGCGATGATCTCCTTCTCCCTCTCCCTCGACGTCTCCGCCGCGTTCCCCGGCACCCTCATCGCCCTGGTCACCGCCGATGTCCTGCGCGTCCGCGAGCCCTGGCCCCGGTGCGCGGCCGCGCTGGAGGACCTGGAGCGGAAGGCCGCCGAAGGCGCGTGGGCCCCCGCCGGCGGGACCGATCCGCGCATCCGGGCGTGGCACGCCGCCTACCGCTCCTTCGGCACCGACCCGAACCGCGTCCGCCCCGGCGTGGAGGCGCTCGGCCGCCGCCTCGCGGAGAAGGGCCGCCTGCCCCGGGTCAACCCGGCCGTCGACGCCTGCAGCGCGGTCTCCGTCCGCAGCGGCCTGCCCGCGAGGGCCTTCGACCTGGACGCCATCGCCCGCCCCGTCGAGATCCGCTTCGCCGAGGGCACCGAGGAGTTCACCCCGCTCGGGGAACCGGGCACCGTGCGGTCCCCCGCTCCCGGCGAAGTCGTCTACGCCTCCGGAACCGAGGTGCTGACCCGGCACTGGAACCACCGCGACGCCCGCCGCACCCGCGTCACCGAGGACTCCGAGCAGGTCGTGTTCGTCCTGGAGACCGTGGACGCCGCGCGCGACGGGGAGCGCCTCCGGGAGGCCGTCCTCCGGCTGGAGGAGCTGCTCGCGCCCCACGCCGACGAGGTCGAGGCCGAGTATCTGGCGCCGTCGCAGCCGCAGGTCATGGCGGGCTTCTGACCTCGGCCACGGGGCGGCCTCCCCGGCGCACGTGCCCCGGCGTCAGCGGCGGGGCCCGTCGGCCTCTCGGGCCCGGGTGTCCGCTGCGGTGTGGGGGCCGCCGTCCGCGCCGAGGCTTTCGAGGAGGCGCAGCCCGTCCTCGGCGGGGCTTCCGGGGGGCGCGGAGAGCACCAGCAGCTCCATGCCCGGCTCGTTCGGAAGCACGAAGTTCTCCTGGTGCAGTTCCAGCAGGCCCACCAGCGGATGGCGGAAGGCCTTGCGCCCGTGCGAGCGGGCGCGCACCTCCGCGCGGGCCCACAGCCGGCGGAAGCGCTCGCTGCGCATCGCCAGCTCGCCGATGAGCGAGGCCAGGCGCGGGTCGTCGGGGTACTCGCCGGCGGCGAGGCGCAGGTGCCCCACCACGTCGAGGGTGCACTCCTCCCAGTTGGCGTAGAGGCCGCGCTCGGCCTCTTCGAGGAAGAGGTGCCGGGCGGTGTTCATGCCCGGCAGCGGCCGGTCGAACAGGAGCCCGGCCAGGCGGTTCCCGGCGAGCGCCTCCAGGCGGTGGTCCATGATCAGCGCGGGTGCGCCGGCGACCAGGTCGAGGACGCGCAGCAGCTCCGGCCGGACCCGCCCGGCCGGCGGCTTCGCGCGGCGGCGGCGCTGCCGCGCGAGCCGGCAGAGATGCCCCCGTTCGGTCTCGTCCAGGCCGAGGACGCGGGCGAGCGCGTCGAGGACCTGATCGGACGGCTGGGTCGCGCGCCCCTGCTCCAGGCGGACGTAGTAGTCCACGCTGACCCCGGACAGGTGCGCCACCTCCTCGCGGCGCAGCCCCGCGACGCGCCGGCGGCTGTCGGTGGGGATGCCGACGGTGGCCGGGTCGACCCGGGAGCGCCGGGTCCGCAGGAAGCCCGCGAGATCGTCCATGCCCTCAGTATGGCGGCGGCTCCGCCGGAGAAGGTGGCCCTGCCGATACCAGGAAGTCCCGTCCGCCGGAAGGGGCGCCCCTGAACACCGGGCGCCGGAACTCCCAGGATCGAGCGCATCCGATCCGAAGGAGTTCCCATGAAGACGCTGATCGTCTACGCCCACCCGGAGCCGGAGTCGCTCAACGGCTCGCTGAAGGACCTCGCGGTCTCCACGCTGCGGGGCGCCGGGCACGAGGTGCGGGTGAGCGACCTGTACGCGATGGACTGGAAGGCGGCGGTGGACGCCGCGGACTTCGGGCCCGCCGCCTCGGGCCGACTGAAGGTCGCCCGGGACTCGGGGCGGGCCTTCGAAACCGGGTCGCTCACCCCCGACGTCGTCGCCGAGCAGGAGAAGCTGCTCTGGGCCGACACGGTCGTCTTCCAGTTCCCGCTGTGGTGGTACTCGATGCCCGCGATCCTCAAGGGCTGGGTGGAGCGGGTGTTCAGCTACCGGTTCGCCTACGGCGTCGGCGAGCACGACGGGACCAGGTACGGCGAGCGCTTCGGCGAGGGCACCCTGGCGGGCAGGAGGGCCCTGCTGTCGGTGACCGTCGGCGGCCCGGAGTCGCACTATGCCGCGCGCGGGATCAACGGGCCCATCGACGATCTGCTGTTCCCGATCCAGCACGGCATTCTTTTCTACCCGGGTCTGGAGGTGCTGCCGCCGTTCGTGCTGTACGGCACGGACCGGCTCACCGACGAGGAGTACCCGGACATCGCCAAGGCCTGGCGGCAGCGGCTGCTCACCCTGGAGTCGACCGAGCCGATCGCCTTCCGCCGGCAGAACTTCGGTGACTACGAGATCCCCTCGCTGGCTTTGAAGGAGGGGCTGGAGCCCGCGGGCCGCACCGGCTTCGGGCTGCACGTGCGCGGCTGACCTCCGGGAGGAACGACGGGCCCCTCGCCGCGTCCGGCGAGGGGCCCGTGGGAAGAGCGGGGATCAGGACCGGTCGGACTTCACCTCGCGCAGGAACGCCGCCCATTCCCCGGAGGGGAAGGAGAGGTGGCCGAGCCCGCGATTCCGTGTATCGCGGACGGCCGCTCCGCGTTCAGGGATCGGGGCGAACTCCACGCACTCGCCACCGGTGTCGTTGCTGTAGCTGGACTTGCGCCAGTTCAGGCCGGGGGCCGTCATTCGAACTCTCCTCGAATCTCTGTGATCAGCTTCAGCGATGCCGCCGTGGGAAGCGCCGCTCCCTGCAGGTCCCCGAACAGCCGCAGGTAGTCGTCCACCGCCTCGCCGTCTTGGGTACCGGTTCCCGAGCGTCGCGTTTCCAACCAGAGCAGGTAGCCGCCATCCACCCGGTACAGGACGAACCCGTTCGACAGTCCGGGGTGGACTTCGGTGGCGAAGGGCACGACCTGCACCGATACATAAGGCCAGTCCGCCACCTCTATGAGGCGGTCGAGCTGGCGTCCCATGATCGCACGCCCGCCCACAGGGCGCCGCAGCACCATCTCATCGAGGATCAGCAGAAGCCGGGGAGGAACCTCCGCTTCCAGAAGCCGCTGCCGGGTCTTGCGCGCCTGCACCAGCTCTTCGATCTTCGCCGTCGGCGCATTGGGGAGGCCGGCGCGCAGCAGCGTCCGCATGTACTCCTCGGTCTGCACCAGACCGGGGACGACCGATAGCGAATACTGCCGGATCTCGGTGGCGGCCCGTTCCCGCTGCGCCGCCTGCTGGAACCAGGGCGGAAGCAGGTCGCTTTCGGCCGAGCCGTCCCACGCCCCCTCCAAGATTTTTTTAGTACCGAGGGCCGCATCGATTTTCACTACATGCGACCGTTTGATCCCCCGCTTTCCGCGCTCCATCGCGCTCAGCATGGCCGCCGATATACCGGTCACCTCGGCCAGTTCCTTCAGCGGGATCCCCACTTTCTCCCGCTCGGCGCGCATCTGGCGGCCTATTCGCGCCCATCGCGCACTGTTCTTGCTCACCATGCTCTACACATCAGCACGGAACGAGCACAACTGTCCACCCCTTGAATACCGGCAAGGTCGAAGTTGGTTGAAGGTATAGCAGGTCAGAACACACTTCGGGCAGTGTGAGCGAACACGAGAAAGACCCTGTCCGGTAATGCCGTACCGGACAGGGCCCGTTCCCCACCAGTGACGGCAGAAAGGAAACCCGGTGAGGACCGTGAAGAGCACTGGAGCCCGAATCACCCCGCATTACCAGTTTCCACAGCATTCCTCCGTATTCCGGTGCAGTCTGCCGGGAAAGCGCGCCTCGGTGGCCCGAGCGCGGAACTGGGCGGCCACGATCGTCGGTCGGCGCACCGACGGCGGACCCGAAACGGCCCGCACCGCTGAGCTGCTGGTCAGCGAGGCGGTCACCAACGCCATCCTCCACACCGCCAGCGGCGAACCCGGCGGGAGCTTCACCGTCGTGCTCACGACCGCGCCCGGCGCCGTGCGGATCGAGGTGCACGACGCCGGGGGCGCCGCCACCGCGCCCCGCCCCCTCTCCCCGCTCCCCGACTCCGAGCACGGGCGCGGGGTCGCCCTGATGGCCGCCCTCGCCCAGGAGTGGGGCGTCCTGTCCGGCGGCCGGCTCCGCGGCGTCTACTTCGTGCTGCACACCCGCCCCGCCGGAGCAGGCCTGTGAACCGACCGCACCGTCCGCGGCCGTGCGGCCCCACCGGAGGAGTCGGTGGGGCCGCACGGCCGCGGACGGCCGATCCGTCACGCCGGGGTGAACGCGGCCGCGTAGTCGCGGGCGAAGTCGGCGATGTCGCGCGCCGGGCGCCCGGTGAGGTCGGCGACCGCGGTGTGCACTTCGGCGGCCTCGCCCCTGGCGTAGTGGGCGTAGTCCTCGACCAGGCCGTCGAGCTGCCACTGCGGGAGGACGCCGGCCAGCGCGGCGGTGAACCGCTCGGCGGGCGCGTCGCGGAACGCGACCTCCCGGCCGGTGGCGGCGGAGAGCGCGGCGGCGATCTGGTCGTGGGTCACCGCGCGGGGCCCGGTCAGCGTGTACGTGCGGCCGGTGTGCCCGGCGCCGGCCAGCACCGCCGCTGCGGCCTCCGCGATGTCCCTGGTGTCGACGGCGCTGACCGCGGCGCCGCCGATGGGGGCGGTGAACCAGCCCTGCGCGATGGTGCCGGAGAAGCCGAGCAGCGCCTGCATGTAGAGGTTGGGCCGGAGCACGGTGTGGTCGAGGCCGAGCCTCCGCACGTGCGCTTCGACCTCGGCGTGCCAGCGCAGGAACCGCACCGGCGAGTCGGCGCGCGCCGCGTACTGCGAGAGCAGCACCAGCCGGTCCACGCCGGCGTCGCGGGCGAGGTCGGCGAAGCGGATCTGCAGGGCGGCGGCGTCCGCCGCCGAGGGGCTGTTCAGGAAGGCCGCGTCGACGCCCTTCAGCGCGTCGGCGACCGCCTCCGGGTCGTTCAGGTCCGCGACGGCGCTCTCCGCGCCGGGGACGGACCGGTCGGGGTCGCGGACCATCGCGCGGACCGCGATGCCGCGCGCCCGCAGGGCGGGGACCAGCGCGGATCCGACGGTTCCGGTCGCTCCGGTCACGAGCACGGTCGGGGTGTCCATGGTCATCGTTCCTTTCCGCCGATACGGCGCGGGGTGGTCGTTCGGGTCGGCGGGCATCGGTGCCGGCGGCGGGCGGCCATCGCACCGCCGGGGACGGCCGGGGGCGCGGAGGCCGCCGGGCCGTCCGCGGGCGCGCCCTGAGGTATCCCAGGGCGGGCACCGCGGCGGGTGCGGTCCCGCTGCTCGCCGCCGCCTCCTTCACCGGAGGGCCGGTGCCGGTGTTCCGGCGCCGGTGGCACCGCTGCCGGCGCCGTTCCGCCATGTCCCGACGATCCCGCGCGGGCGCCCCCGTTCGCGTCGGTGGGAATCACCTACTTCCGCTTGCTTCGGTGGGAATCGCCTACTTACGCGGCACCGCGTCGGCCGCGCATAGGGTCGGTGCCATGTCCACGACGTCCCCCCGCCCGCTCGTCGGCCGGCGCGAAGAGGTCGATCGGCTCCTCGCCCTCCTCGGCTCCGCGGGGCAGGGGCGGGGCGGCGCGCTCGTCCTCCGCGGTGAGCCGGGCATCGGCAAGAGCGCACTGCTGGACCACATCGAGCACGCGGCCCCGGAGGGGTTCCGGGTCATCCGCGCGTCCGGGGCGGAGTTCGAGGCGGAGCTGGCGTTCGCGGCGCTGCACCAGCTCTGCGTGCCGGTGCTGGACCGCGTCGACGGCCTGTCCGCGCCCTACCGCGACTCGCTCCTGGTGGCGTTCGGGCTGGCCGACGGCGCGCCGGACCCGTTCCGCACCGGCCTCGCCGCGCTGGAGCTGCTGGCGTCCGCCGCGGCGGAGCGCCCGCTGCTCTGCCTCGTCGACGACGCGCACTGGATGGACGCCGCTTCGGCGCGGGCGCTGACCTTCCTGGCCAGGCGCATCTCGGCGGAGCCGATCGCGATGGTGTTCGCCGCCCGCGACCGGGACCCGGTCCACGGGCTGGACGGGCTGCCCGGGCTGGCGGTCGGCGGATTGGACGACGCGCACGCGCGCGAGCTGCTGGCCGAGGAGAGGACCGCGACGCTCGACGAGCGGGTGCGCGACCGCGTCCTCGCCGAGGCGCGGGGGAACCCGCTGGCCCTGATCGAGCTGCCGAAGGCCGGCGGGTTCGCACTGCCGACGCCGTCGCCGGTCGCGGGCCGGATCGAGCGGAGCTTCCAGACCAGGATGGCGGGGCTCCCCGCGCAGGCGCGGCTGCTGCTGGTCCTGGCGAGCGCCGACCCCACCGGCGACCCGGGCCTGCTGTGGGCGGCGGCCCGGCGGCTGGGCATCGAGGTGCCCGCGGCGAGCGCCGCCGCCGAGGCGTCCGGGCTGGTGCACTTCGAGACGCGGGTGCGGTTCTGCCACCCGCTGGCGCGTTCGGCCGCCTACCGCGCGGCCGAGCCGGAGCCGCGCCGCGCGGCGCACCGGGCGCTGGCCGAGGCCACCGACCCGGCGGCCGCACCGGACCGGCGGGCCTGGCACCGCGCCCAGGCCACCGCCGGTCCGGACGAGCGGGTCGCGGCGGAGCTGGAGTCCTCGGCCTCGCGCGCGCAGGCGCGCGGGGGCGTGGCGGCCGCCGCCGCATTCCTGCAGCGCGCGGCGGCGCTCTCGCTCGACCCCGGGAGGCGGACCGGGCGCACGCTCGCGGCCGCGCGGGCCACCCTGGAGGCCGGCCGGCCGGACGCCGCCGCGGACCTGCTGGCCGGTATCGACACCGAGGCGCTGGACGCCTCCCGGCGCGCCTCCGTCGACCTGCTGCGCGGGCAGATCGCGTTCGTCGGGGACGCGGACGGGGCGGTCGGCGGCCCGGAGCCCATCCTGCGGGCGGCGCGGCGGCTGGCCGCCGTCGACCCGGAGCGGTCGCGCGCCTGCTTCGTGGCGGCGCTGGAGACGGGGCTGGTGGTCGGCAGGGCCGCCGGGGTGCTGGACCGGGTGCTCGACGCGGCCCGCTCGGCGCCGCCGGCCCCGGAGCCGGACCTCCTGGACGCGCTGGTGCTGCTGCGCGCCGAGGGGCACCGCGCCGCCGTGCCGGCGCTGCGCCGGGCGCTCGCCGCCGGCGGCGGCGCCGGGTGGACCCGGGTGCCGGCGCTGGCCACCATGCTCGCGGGCGAGCTGTGGGACATGGACCTGCACGCGGCGGTCCTGGAGTGGCTGGTGCGGGCCGGGCGGGAGACCGGGTCGCCGATCACCGTCCGGCTCGGCCTGTCGCAGGCGGCGCTGTCGGCGGTGCTCACCGGCGGGTTCGGCCGGGCGATGGCCGCGATCGCCGAGGAGGAGGCCGTCGCCGACGCCCTCGGCGACGTGCCGCAGCTGTACCCGAGGGTGCACCTGGCGGCGGCGCGCGGCCGCCGCCGGGAGGCGCTCGACCTGTTCGCCGAGGCGGAGAGGCGGGGCACCGGCCAGCTGGCCGCCCGCCCCCACCTGCCGGCGGCCGTGCTCCACAACGGCCTGGCCGAGTACCCGGCCGCGCTGGAGGCGGCCCGGCGCGCGGTGGAGGACGGCGGCCTCTACTCCGCGGGCACCGCCCTGCCCGAGCTGGTGGAGGCCGCGGTGCGGTGCGGCGAGGACGCCGCCGCGGCGTCGGCGCTGGAGTCGCTGCTGGAGCGCACGGAGCCCGCGGGCACCCGGTACGCGCTCGGCGTCGCGGCGGGCGCGCGGGCGCTGGTCGGCGGCGCGGAGGAGGACCACCGGGCGGCCGTCGAGCACCTGGCGGGCACCCCGATGCTGCCGGACCTGGCCCGGGCGCACCTGCGGTACGGGGAGTGGCTGCGCCGCGCGGGCCGCCGCCGCGACGCGCGCGAGCAGCTGCGCACCGCGCACGAGCGGCTGTCCGGGATCGGGATGGAGGCGTTCGCCCTGCGGGCCGCGCGCGAGCTCCGCGCGACCGGGGAGACGGCCCGCGGCCGCTCCGGGCGCGCCCGCGACCGGCTGACCATGCAGGAGATGCACATCGCCCGCCGGGTCGCGACGGGGGCGACGTCGAAGGAGGTCGCCGCGCACCTGTTCGTCAGCCCGCGCACGGTCGACGCGCACCTGCGCAGCATCTTCCGCAAACTCGGCATCACCTCGCGCAGGCAGCTCAGGGACCTGCCCGGCCTGGAGTGAGGCCCGCCGGAGCCCTGAAGGCCCCGGTCTCGGCGCCGCCGCCCCGGCCGGAGTCGAGGTGGCGGCGCCGGGACCGGGGCGGGTGGGGCGGCGCCGGGACCGGCGCGGGAGGAGCGGAGCGCCCGAGAGGAGGGAGGGGCGCCCCGCGGCCCCTCAGCCTCCTGGGCCCGGGGCGGCGCCGGCCGCCGGGACCTTCTCCGGGCGGCCGGCCCGGTCCCCGGCGGGGCGCCCGCCGCCGGGGGCGCGCCGCTTGCTGAGGATGTCGAAGGCGACCGCCGCCAGCAGCACCAGGCCCTTGATCGCCTGCTGCCAGTCGACGCCCAGGCCGATGATGGACATCCCGTTGTTCATCACGCCCATCACCAGGGCGCCCACCACCGCGCCCAGCACCGTCCCGGTCCCGCCGGAGGCCGAGGCGCCGCCGATGAACGCGGCGGCGATGGCGTCCAGCTCGAACATGGTGCCCGCCCCGGGGGTGGCGAGGTTCAACCGGGCGCTGAACACCAGGCCGGCCAGCGCGGACAGCGCGCCCATGTTGACGAACACCCAGAACGCGGTGCGCCTGGTCTTGACCCCGGACAGCATCGCGGCCTTCTCGTTGCCGCCGGTGGCGTAGACCCGGCGCCCGGCCGGGGTGGACCGCATCACGAAGGCGTACCCGGTGATCAGCACCAGCAGGAGCAGGCCGACCACGGGCAGGCCGCGGTGGAGCGCCAGCGCGCCGCAGAACGCCAGCACCGCGGCGGCCGTCGCGGTGTAGCCGCCCCAGGCCGCCGCCGGGGAGGCCGCGGGCAGCCCGAGCCGGATCCGGTCGGCCCGGGCGGCGTACTGCACCCGGACCAGGACCGCCGCGACCACCGCGCCCAGCAGCAGCGGCACCAGGTGCACCCCGCCGACCTGCACGTCCGGGAGGAACCCGGTGGCCAGGGTGCGGGCCGACTCCGGCAGCGGCCCGACCGACTCCCCGCCCAGCACCAGCAGGGTGAGGCCGCGGAAGACCAGCATCCCGGCGAGGGTGACGATGAAGGCGGGCAGCCCCATGTAGGCCACCCAGAACCCCTGCCAGGCCCCGATCGCGGCGCCGAGCAGCAGCGCCAGGGGCAGCACCGCCCACAGCGGCAGCCCCCACTCGGCGAGCATGATGGCCGACAGCGCCCCGGTGAACGCCACCACCGACCCGACCGACAGGTCGATGTGGCCGGTGATGATGACCATCATCATCCCGATCGCCAGGATGAGCACGTAGGAGTTCTGCAGCAGCAGGTTGGTGACGTTGAGCGGGCGCAGCAGCAGCCCGCCGGTGAGGATCTGGAACAGCACCACGATGACCGCGAGCGCGATCACCATGCCGTAGCGCCGGACGTTGCCGCGCAGCGCGGTCCGCAGCGCCGCGGCCATCGGCGGGGCGTTCATCCGGCCCTCCGCTCGGTCGTCCCGGGCGGGGCGCCGGCCGTACGGGTCATCAGTCTCATCAGGGACTCCTGGTCGGCTCGGGAGGCGGGCAGGCAGCCGGTGACCCTCCCCTCGCACATCGTGTGGATCCGGTCGCACATCCCGAGCAGCTCGGGCAGCTCCGAGGAGATCAGCAGCACCCCGGCCCCCTCGGCCGCCAGCTCCCGGACCGCCTGGTAGATCTCGTACTTGGCGCCGACGTCGACGCCGCGGGTGGGCTCGTCCAGGACGAGCAGGTCCGGGCGGGCGAACACCCACCGGCCCAGCACCACCTTCTGCTGGTTGCCGCCGCTGAGCTCGCCGACCGCCTGGGCCACGTCGCGGCACTTGACCCGCATCCGGGTGCGCAGCTCCTCGGCGGCGACGGCCTCCCGGGCGGCGTCCAGCACCCCGCGCCGGCCCACCCGGTCCAGCGCGGCCAGGGTGAGGTTGTCCCGGATCGGGGCGTCCAGCAGCAGCCCGAGCTCCTTGCGGTCCTCGGGCACGTAGGCGATGCCCGCCGCGACCGCCTCGCCGGGGTCGCGGAGCCGGACCTCCCGGCCGTCCTTGTGCAGCGTCCCCCGGACGTACCGGCCGTAGCAGCGGCCGAACAGGTTCATCGCGAACTCGGTGCGCCCGGCGCCCATCAGCCCGGCCAGGCCGACGATCTCGCCGCGGCGGACGGTGAGCGAGGCGCCGTCCACCGCCCGGCGCCGGTCCGGGCGGTCCACGGTCCAGTCGCGCACCTCGAACCGGATTTCGCCCACCTCGCCGGTGCGCGGCGGGTAGCGGTGCTCCAGGTCGCGGCCGACCATGCCGCGGATGATGCGCTCCTCGTCCACCTCGCCGCGGGCCGCGTCCAGGGTCTCCACGCTGCGGCCGTCGCGCAGCACGGTGACCCGGTCGGCGACCCGGACCACCTCGTTCAGCCGGTGCGAGATGAGGATGGAGGAGATGCCCCGCTCCTTGAACTCCAGCAGCAGCCGGAGCAGGTTGGCGCTCTCCTCCTCGTTCAGCGCGGAGGTGGGCTCGTCCAGGATGAGCACCCGGACCGGTTTGGCGACCGCCTTGGCGATCTCCACCAGCTGGCGGTGGCCCACCCCGAGCTCGGACACCGGGGCGGAGGGGTCGGCGTCCAGGCCGACCCGGGCCAGCAGCCGGCGCGCCTCCACGGTGGTCCGGCCCCAGTCGACCCGGGCCAGCGGTCCGCGGCCGCGGACCCGCTCGTTGCCGAGGAACACGTTCTCCGCCACGGTGAGCTGCGGGACCAGGGCGAGCTCCTGGTGGATGATGGCGATCCCGGCGCGCTCGCTGTCCGCGGTCCCGGTGAACCGCCGGGGTTCGCCGTCGACCAGCACCTCCCCGGTGTAGGAGCCGTGCGGGTGGACCCCGCTGAGCACCTTCACCAGGGTCGACTTCCCGGCGCCGTTCTCCCCGGTCAGCGCGTGGATCTCGGCTTCGCCGACGTCCAGGGCGACGGCGCCGGGGAACTCCTTGCGGACGCCGCGCATCCGCAGGACCGGGGGGCCGCCGCTCACCGCAGGTCCGACTCGTCGTAGTAGCCGCCGCCGATGAGGACCTCCTCGTAGTTGCCGGCGTCCACCGAGACCGGCTCCAGCAGCATGGCCGGGACGGTCTTCACCCCGTTGTCGTAGCTCTCGGTGTCGTTGACCTCCGGTTCCTCGCCCCGGATGACGGCGTCGGTCATCTCCGAGGCGACCCGGGCCAGTTCCCGGGTGTCCTTGAAGACGGTCTGGGTCTGCTCTCCGGCGATGATCGACTTGACCGAGGCGGTCTCGGCGTCCTGCCCGGTGACCACCGGCAGCGGGGCGTCCTCCCCGCCGTACCCGGCGCCCTTGAGGGAGGAGATGACGCCGATGCTGATCCCGTCGAACGGGGAGAGCACCGCGTCCAGGTCGCGGTCGGTGTAGTGGGTGCTGAGCAGGTTGTCCATCCGGGCCTGGGCGACGGCGCCGTCCCAGCGGGTGGTGGCGATCTGCGCCATCTCGGTCTGGCCGCTGGCCACTTCGAGGGCGCCGTCCTCGATGTAGGGCTCCAGCACCGACATCGCGCCGTCGTAGAAGAAGTAGGCGTTGTTGTCGTCGGGGGCGCCGCCGAACAGCTCGATGGTGAAGGTGTCCTCGGTGTCCTCCAGCCCGAGCTCCTGCTCGATGTAGCGGGCCTGCAGGACGCCCACCTCGAAGTTGTCGAAGGTGGCGTAGTAGTCGACGTGCCCGGTGCCGCGGATCAGCCGGTCGTAGGCGATGACCGGGATGCCCGCCTCGCCGGCCGACTCCACCACGTCGGTCAGCGCCTCGCCGTCCACCGCGGCGATCACCAGCGCGTCGACGCCCTTGGTGATCATGTTCTCGATCTGGGCGACCTGGTCCTCCACCACGTCCTCGGCGTACTGCAGGTCGGCCCCGTAGCCGGCCTCCTCCAGGTGGGCGACCATGTTGTCGCCGTCCTGCACCCAGCGCTCCCAGGACTTGGTGGGCATGGAGATGCCGACCGTCCCGTTCTCCCCGGAGGGGCGGGCGGCGTCGCCGACACCGCCGCAGCCGGAGAGGGCCGGCAGCGTGATCGCGGCCGCCGCGCACCACGCGGCGGCCCTGGGGGGTATGCGCATCCTTCTCGCCTCTCTCGGTCCCGGCCCGCCCGGGGAGGGCGGGCCCGCGGTCAGCCGCGCGCGGCGTCGAGCCGCACGACGGTCCAGGAGACCGGCGGGAGGACCGCGGCCAGCCGGCCGCCCTCCAGCCGGACGCTCTTGTTCTCCCTGGGCGCGACCCGGTCCGGGTGCTCGGCGGTGTTCACCGCGTACACGTCGTCCTCGGCCAGGGTCAGGGCGTGCGCGGCGTGCACGCCGCCCAGCGCGCGCACGTCCGCCTCCAGCTCCACCGGCTCCTCGGTGGAGCGGTTCACCGCGAACAGCGCGACCCGCCCGGTCTCCGGGTCGCGGGTGGCCACCGCGGAGACCAGCGGCGCCGTCCCGTGCCGCGCGGTCTCGTAGCCGGGGCAGACCGGCTCCACCCGCAGCACGTCGCCGCGGGCCGCCTCGGCGGTGCGGGCGAACGGGTGGAAGACGGTCTGCCGCCAGGCGGGGCCGCCCGGCTCGGTCATGATCGGCGCGATGACGTTGACCAGCTGCGCCTGGCTGGCGGCGGTGACCCGGTCGGCGTGCCGGAGCAGGCTGATCAGCAGGTCGCCGACGACCACCGCGTCGGCGGCGCTGTAGCGGTCCTCGATGATCCGGGGGGCGACCGGCCAGTCCCGCGGCGGTTCGGCGGCCTGCCCGGCCTGGAACCGGCTCAGGTACCACACGTTCCACTCGTCGAAGGAGAGCATGATCCGCTTGGCGGACTTCCTCTTCGCCGCGACGTGGTCGGCGGTGGCGGCGACCTCCTCGATGAAGCGGTCCATGTCGGTGGCCGAGGCGAGGAAGGAGCCCAGGTCGCCGTCGTGCTCCTCGTAGTAGGCGTGCAGCGAGACGTAGTCGACCTGGTCGTAGCACTCCTCCAGCACCTCGGCCTCCCAGGCGCCGAAGGTCGGCATGGAGCGCCCGGAGGACCCGCAGGCGACCAGTTCCAGCCCGGGTTCGGCCATCCGCATGGCGCGAGCGGTCTCGGCGGCGAGCCTGCCGTACTCGCGCGCCGTCTTGTGCCCGGTCTGCCAGGGGCCGTCCATCTCGTTGCCCAGGCACCACATCCGGATGGCGTGCGGTTCGGGGGACCCGTTGGCGGCGCGGCGGTCGCTCAGCTCGGTGCCGCCCGGGTGGTTGGCGTACTCGTGCAGGTCCAGGGCCTCCTGGACGCCGCGGGTGCCGAGGTTGACCGCCATCATCGGTTCGATGTCCAGGCCGCGCGCCCAGCGCATGAACTCGTCCAGGCCGAACCGGTTGGTCTCGGTGCTGTGCCAGGCCAGGTCGCGGCGGACGGGGCGCCGCTCCTTGGGGCCGACGCCGTCCTCCCAGCGGTAGCCGGAGACGAAGTTGCCGCCGGGGTAGCGCACGGTGGTCACGCCGAGTTCGCGGACCAGCGCGGCCACGTCGGTGCGGAACCCGTCGGCGTCGGCGGCGGGGTGGCCGGGCTCGTAGATGCCGGTGTAGACGCAGCGGCCCATGTGCTCCACGAAGGAGCCGAACAGGCGCCGGTTCACCGGGGCGATGCGGAAGGCGGGGTCGATGGTGAGTGCGGCCTTGTGCACGTGTTCCTCGCGTTCTTGCGTCGGGGCGGTCGGGAGGGGGCCTGCCGGGGAGGTCATTTGAGGCCGGCGTCGGTGACGCCGCGCACGATCTGCCGCTGGAAGGCCAGGAAGACGGCGATCAGCGGGGCGGCGCCGAGCACGGCGGCCGCCATCTGCTGGGCGTACTGGATGCCGTAGGCGCCCTGCACGGTGCCCAGGCCGACCGGGACCGTCATCAGCGACGGGTCGGTGGTGGCCACGAAGGGCCACAGGAAGTTGTTCCAGGACTGGACGAAGGTGAAGATGCCGACGGCGGCGAGGATCGGGCCGGACATCGGCAGCACGATGCCGAACAGCACCCGCAGGTGGCCGGCGCCGTCCAGCTGCGCCGCCTCCAGGTAGTCGTGCGGGATCTGGTCGAAGAACCGCTTCAGGATGAACACCATCACCGGCGCGACGACCTGCGGCAGGGCGACGCCGAGGTGGGTGTCGACCAGCCCCAGCAGGGTCATCTGGTCGAACAGCGGGACGATGAGGACCTGCGGCGGGACCAGGATGCCCGCGACGAGCAGGGCGAGCAGCGGCGTCCGCCCCGGGAAGGCGGTGCGGGAGAAGGCGTAGGCCGCCAGCGCGCAGCAGACCAGCGTCAGCAGGGTGACCAGGGAGGAGATCACCGTGCTGTTGATCAGCCACTGCTGGATGTCGCCGCGCGCGATGACCTGGCGGTAGGCCTCGACGGTGGGTTCGACCGGCAGCCAGCGCAGCGGGACCGCGGTGGTCTCCGCCTCCGGTTTGACCGAGGTGAGCACCGCCCACGCCAGCGGCAGCAGCCACAGCAGCGCCAGCACCAGGCCGGAGACGGTCGCCGCCGCGCCGAGGGGGGTGATCCGGGGCCGCCGCCTCCGGCCGGGGCCCGGGGCGGGCGGTGCGGGCCGGGCGGTGCCGCTCCGCGGCGCCTGCGCGATCGCGGTCATGCCGCCCCCTCCTTCCGGGTGAACAGCCGGAACTGGATCAGGGACACCGCGATGATCACCGCGAAGAACAGGTAGGAGACGGCCGAGGCGTAGCCGATGCGCAGCCCGGTGAACCCGGTGTCGAAGATGTAGCCGATGATCGGCCGGGCCGCGTGGTCCGGCCCGCCGGACCCGGCCGTCATCAGGTAGGCCTGGTCGAACAGCTTGAGCGAGGCGACCATCTGCAGCAGCACGACCAGCGCCGTGGTGCGGTCGAGCAGCGGGACGGTGATCCGGGTGAACCGGTGCCAGGCGCCCGCGCCGTCCAGCGACGCGGCCTCGTACACCTGGGCCGGGATGCCCTGCAGGGCCGCCAGGTAGAGCA
Source organism: Nocardiopsis potens DSM 45234 (assembly GCF_000341105.1). Lineage (GTDB taxonomy): Bacteria > Actinomycetota > Actinomycetes > Streptosporangiales > Streptosporangiaceae > Nocardiopsis_A > Nocardiopsis_A potens. The sequence goes on along the minus strand of NZ_ANBB01000043.1, from coordinate 14,216 downwards.
GGTAGTTGAAGCCGACGGTCCACCACACCGTCGCGGCGCCGATGGCGGTCAGCACCGTGCCCTCGTCGCCGAGCCAGTTCACCTCGCCGATCCCGACCGAGGCCAGCAGCCCGTTCACCATGCCGAAGCCGGGCTGGTAGATCCACACCCAGATCAGCGAGACCACCGCCACCGGCAGCAGGAACGGCGCGAAGAAGGAGAAGCGCAGGACCCAGCCGATCCCGGCGGCGCGCTGGGTGAGGACCGCCATCGCCAGCGCGATGAGCACCAGCGGCGGGGTGGTGATCAGGGTGAACAGCAGGGTGGTCCAGAGCGACTGCCGCACCGCCGGGTCCCCGGCCAGCTCCGCCCAGTTGGCGAGCCCGACGAAGTCGGACTCGGTGCGGGTCAGCGACCGGTCGGTGAAGCTCGTCCACAGCCCGGCCAGCAGCGGCCAGAGCAGGAAGACGGCGAAGAGCAGGGCGAAGGGGAGGACGAGGGCGGGGCCGGCCCGGTCGACGCGCCGGCGGGTGCGCGGCCGGGTCGGTCCCGGTGCGCTGCCGGTGCGGTCGGTTCCGGTCGGCGGGCCCGCCGCGGGGGGTGCGGTCATGGCGGACTCCCGTGTTCGGGGCGGCGGTGGGGTGGGGTCAGATCGGGGCGGGGGTGTCGATGAGCTTCTGCGCCGCGGCCTTGAAGCCGCGCAGCGCCTGCTCGGGGGTGGCCGAGCCGTTGTGCACGCCGGCCATGACCGAGTTGGCCTCGGCCGTCAGCCGGCCGGCCGAGCCGCTGAACCAGGCCTCCGGGTCGAGCTGGACGTCGCGGGCGGCGTCCCGGTACCCGGCCTGCGGTTCCAGGGCCGCGTACTCCTCGCTCTCGGCCACCGGGAGGTAGGCGGGGGTGTGGCCGCCGCCGGCCCAGGTGATGCTGTTCTTCAGCATCCAGGCGGCGTAGCCGACCGCGGCGCGCACCGCCTCGTCGTCGCGGTCGCGCCGGTGCGGCAGCACGAACGCGTGCGAGTCGCCCTGGCCGAGCTCGGCGCCGAAGACGTCGGGGAAGGGCCGCATGCCGAAGTCCATCCCGGCGTCCTGGAAGGTGGGCAGCTCCCAGTTGCCGGCCAGCATCAGCCCGGCGATGCCGTTCTGGAAGTTGGCCGGGGTGCCGGGCGCGTCGGAGGCCGGCGGCGCCAGCCCCTCCTCGCTGACCCGGCGCAGGAAGTCCAGGCTCTGCAGCGCCTTGTCGTCGTCGATGCCCAGTTCGCCGTCGAGGGTGAGCTCGCCGCCGAGCTGGCGGTAGAGCGACCAGAACTGGCGCCAGGCGCCGGTGGTGTCCATCACGATCCCGTACCGGCCGGTGACCGCCTTGACCTCGGCGAGCAGGTCGAGCAGCTCGTCGGCGCCGCGGGTGGCGGCCAGCTCCCCGCCGGCGTCGAGGACCCCGGCCTGCGCGCACACCTCGCGGTCGTAGTAGGTGACCACCAGGTGGGTGTCGAACGGGATCGCGTACAGCTCGCCGTCGACGGTCGCCTTCTGCCACAGGTTGGGCTGCACGGTCCGCTCGGTGATGCCGTGCTCGGCGAGCAGGTCCCGGGGGACCGGGTCGATCAGGGTGCCCGCGCCCAGGCCGCGCAGCCGGGACAGGTGCAGGGTGCCGATGTCGAAGGAGCGGCCGCCGGCGGCGCCCATCGCGAACTTGGTGTAGTAGGGGTTGCCCCACAGGTAGGTGGTGGGGCGCAGGTCGACCTCGGGGTGCTCGGCGGCGTAGCGCTCGTGCATGGCCACCATGCGGGCGCCGTCGCCGCCGGTGAACAGGTTCCACTGGCGGAGCCGGGTCCGGCCGGCCTCGGCGGTGGCGGCCGGGGCGCACCCGGCCAGGGCCAGCCCGGCGGCGGCCAGGCCGCCGGCCAGGAACGCCCGGCGGCCCGGCCCCGCGGGCGGGGAGGGGACTGGGGAATGGACGCGCATGGCCTCTCCTCTGCCGTCGTGCGCTGCTGTCCGCTGCGGGCGCCGCCCCTTCCCCCGAGGAGGGCGGCGCCTGGGCCCGGCCCGGTCAGACCGGGCGGTACTCGATGCCGGCCGCGGCGCAGAAGACCTTCCAGTCCTCCGCGCGGCGGCCGAGGTTCATCACGATGTGGTGCGTGCCCCCGGCGCGCAGCCAGCCGTCCATGCAGCCGCGGACCCCGGAGTCGGGGCGGAACCGGCCGTAGGGCATCTCCAGGGCCGGCAGCCGCGGTCCGTCCAGCACCTCGCCTTCGGCGACGACCAGCCGGAACCGCCCGCCGCCGAGGGTGACCAGGCTGGCCAGGGTGGCCGGGCCGGGGGCGATCCGGAAGAGCAGCGTCGGGGGGTCGTCCAGCCCGCCGATGGCCAGCGGCCGCTTGATCAGCCGGACCGGCTCGTCGTCCCGGGCGACCTTCCAGTTGCCCTCCCCCATGTGGCTCATCAGGATCGAGTCGGTGGGGAAGTCCATCGCGTACATCTCGGTGAAGTGCCCGTCGCCGATCAGCCGGTGCCCGGCGTAGACGATGGACGCGGCGGGCACGTCGCCCTCGCCGGCGAAGCCGTAGCCGCGGGCCATCAGGCTGGACGCGGCGGCCATCGGCAGCCGGGCGAACCGGCCGTCCTCGCCGAGCGCGTCGAAGTGGGTGGAGTAGGCCGCGCAGCCGTGCCGCTCCAGCACCCGCTCGATGCCCAGCTGGAATCGGGCGTGGTCGTCCAGCTCCTCGGCGGAGAGCCGCTCGTCCACCTCGAACCGCTCCCGCTCCCCGTCGAGCAGCTCCTCGACCTCGGCGGCGGGCAGGTCCGCCATGGTCCGGGCCAGCTCGCCCTGGGCGATGTGGACCACCTCGGGGCCGAGGGCGCGGATGAGCTCGCTCTCGTCGAAGCGGGCGTCGCCCATGCCGTTCATCGGGTAGCCGAAGACGCCCACCTTCAGCCGCTTGAGCGCCGCCGCGGCGCGCGCGGCGCGCGCCCAGCGGCCGACCCGCCCGGCGAACGCCGCGGCGCGGAAGTCCTCGGTGACCACCTCGAACGGCAGGCCCGCCCGGACCATCGCGTTGGCGGTGTCCTGCGCGCCGTGGATGCCCTGGTTGTAGGTCATGTCCGCCATGTCCCACTCCGGGGTGACCTCCGGGTCGGGCTGGACGTTGGCCAGGCACACCGGCAGCCGCATCTCGCTGAACAGCCGGGTCACCCGGAGCGAGGGGCCGTAGGTCAGCATCACCACCAGCACGCCGTCCAGGCCGTCGTTCTCGAAGCCGCGCACCGCCGCCTCGGCGTCCTCCCGGCCGCGGGCCGGCGGGGCCACCGAGACCTCGGCGACCCCGGACAGGGCCGCGGCGATCTCGCGGGCGTAGGCGTACTGCCGCTCGGTGATGCCGGGCAGCATGTCGTCGTAGAGCGGCTGCATGATGCCGAGCAGCCCGATCCGGGGAAGGCGTTCGCTCACTGGTCGCTGCTCCTCTGCCCGTAGGCGTTCTGGTAGCGGTCGTACAGCGCGTCGACGTGCTCGGCGGAGAGCGGTTCGACCGGGCCGAGCTGGCGGGCCAGGTGCACGGTGCGCGCCGCGTCCTCGCACATCACCGCGGCCTTGACCGCGGCCTTGGCGTCCCGCCCGACGGTGAAGACGCCGTGCGAGCGCATCAGCACCGCCGGGGAGCGGTGGCCGCTCAGCACCGCGACGATGCCGCGGCCGATGTCGTCCCCGCCGATCAGGGCGAACGGACCGACCGGGATCTCCGCGCCGAACTCGTCGGCCATGGCGGTGATCGCGCAGGGGATCGGCTCGCCCCGGGCCGCCCAGGCGGTGGCGTAGGGGCTGTGCGTGTGCACCACCGCCCCCGCCTCGGGCATCTCCCGGTAGACGTAGGCGTGCGCCGCGGTGTCGCTGGAGGGGGTGCGGTCCCCGTCGACCGGCTCCCCGTCCAGGGAGCAGACCACCATGGACTCGGGGGTGAGCTCGTCGTAGGAGAGCCCGCTGGGCTTGATCGCGAACAGCCCCGTACCGGGGATGCGGGCCGAGATGTTGCCGCTGGTCCAGGTGACCAGGTTCCATCGGGGGAGTTCGGCGTGGAGGGCGCACACCTCCTCCCTGGTGCGGGCGGCCGCCTCGGCGGCGTCGGGGGGCAGTGCGGTGCTCATGGTCTCCTTCTCCGGGGTCGGCTTCTCCTGGATCGGGGGCGGGGCGGGGGCGCGGGGGCTCACCCGGCGGCCAGGGCCTCGTTGCGCAGCGCGCGCAGCCGGTGCAGCGCCGCGCTGCCGCCCCGGCCGAAGTGGTCGTGCAGCTCGGTGTAGACGGCGTAGAGCCGGTCGTAGGCGGCGCTCCGGCCGGGATCGGGCCGGACCGCGTCGCGGGTGCGGCCGCCCATCGCGGCGGCGGCCTCGGTGATGTCCGGGTAGGCGCCGGCCGCGACCGCCGCGTGGATCGCCGAGCCCAGCGCCGGGCCCTGGTCGGAGTCGGCGATGTGCAGCGGGCGGCCGAGCACGTCGGCGTAGACCTGCATGACGAAGGGGTTGCGCTTGAGGCCGCCGGCGACGGTGAACCCGCGGACCGGCACCCCGGCGCCCTCGAAGGCGTCCGTGATCGTGCGGGCGCCGAAGGCGGTCGCCTCCACCAGCGCCCGGTAGACGTCCTCGGGCCGGGTGGCCAGGGTGAGGCCGGCGATGACGCCGGACAGGTCGTGGTCGACCAGGACCGACCGGTTCCCGCTGTGCCAGTCCAGGGCGACCAGGCCGTGCGCGCCCACCGGCCGGCGGGCGGCCCGGGCGGAGAGCAGGTCGTGCACGGAGGTCCCGGCGGCCCGGGCCTCCTCCTCCAGGGCGCCGCCGAAGTGGTCGGCGCACCAGGCGAAGAGGTCGCCGACCCCGCTCTGCCCGGCCTCGTAGCCCCACAGGCCGGGGGTGATGCCGCCGTGCACCACCCCGCACATGCCCGGCACCTCGGCCGGGGGCCCCTCGGCCGGGTCGGCGTTCATCACATGGCAGGTGCTGGTGCCCATCACCGCGAGCATCTCGCCGGGCCGCACGGTGTCCGCGGCGGCCGCGGTGACGTGCGCGTCGACGTTGCCCACCGCCACCGCGATCCCCTCCGGCAGGCCGGTCCGGGCGGCCGCGCGGGCGGACAGCCCGCCGGCCCGCCCGCCCAGCCGGGACAGCGGGTGGGCGATCTTCTCCTCGGCGAAGCCGGCGAAGCGCGGGTCCAGCGCGGCCAGGTAGCCGCGGGAGGGCCAGCGGCCGTCCTGGTGGACGCCCTTGTACCCGGCGGTGCAGGCGTTGCGCGTCTCCCGGCCGCACAGCTGCCACACGATCCAGTCGGCCGCCTCGATCCAGCGGTCGGTGCGGGCGTAGACCGCGGGGTCCTCGCGGAGCACCTGCAGGCCCTTGGCCAGCTCCCACTCCGCGGAGATCCGGCCGCCGTACCGGCTCAGCCAGGGCTCACCGCGCTCCTCGGCGAGCGCGTTGATCTCGTCGGCCTCGGGCTGGGCGGCGTGGTGCCGCCAGAGCTTGGGGTAGGCGTGCGGCCGGCCGGCCAGGCCGGGCAGCTCGCACAGCGGGGTGCCGTCCGCGGTGGTCGGCATGACGGTGCACGCGGTGAAGTCGGTGCCGATCCCGATGACCCGCCGGGGGTCGGTGCCGGCGTCGGCGAGCGCGGCCGGGACCGCGCGGCGGAGCACCTCCCGGTAGTCCTCGGGGACCTGCAGGGCGGTGTCGGGCGGCAGGCCGGGGCCGTCCGGCGCGGCGGGGAGGCGGTCGGTCAGCACGGCGTGCGGGTAGGCGTGCACCGCCGTGCCGAGTTCGGCACCGTCGCGGACGCGCACCACCACCGCGCGCCCGGAGAGGGTGCCGAAGTCCACCCCGACCACCACCGGATCGGGATTGTTAGCGTTAACAACCGTACTCACCAGGGCTCCTCGAACGTATTCGGATCACCTGCGGACCGCGCCGCAGCTGGACCGGACCACCATGTGCGCGTGCACGACCTCGCGGGCCGGGGGCCCGGCCGCTCCCCCGCCCCCCAGCAGGTCGACCAGGACCCGGATGGCCCGCTCCCCCACCTCGGTGAAGTCCTGGGCCACCGTGGTGAGCGGCGGAGAGTAGAACTCCGCCTCGGGGACGTCGTCGAACCCGACGACCCCGACGTCCTCGGGGACGCGCAGACCCCGCTCCGCCAGCGCCCGCAGCACCCCGAGGGCCATCTGGTCGTTGGCGACGAACACGGCCGAGGGCAGGGCCCCCTCGGCCGCCATCGCCCGGCCGATCTCGTACCCCGACCGCGGGCGCCAGTCCCCGTAGCGCGGCTCCGCCGCCGGCGCGCCGGCCTCCTCCAGGGCCCGCCGCCACCCGGCGACCCGCTCCTCGGCCTCCAGCCAGTCCCGCGGCCCGGCGATATGGGCGACCGTGCGGTGCCCCAGGTCCAGCAGGTGGCGGGTGGCCTGGTGGGCGCCGCCGCGCTGGTCCACGCAGACCACCGGGAGGTCCGGCGCCTCGCCGCCCTCGACGGCCACCACCGGGGCGCCGCCGGCCCATTCCGGCATCGCCTCGATCACCGCCCGCTTCGGCGCGATGACGACGTAGCCCTCCACCGCCTGGCGGGCGAGGTGCTCCATCGCCTCGCGGACCTCGCTCCGGGTCACCTCGTTCAGGGTGACCACGCTGACGAAGTAGCCGGCGGCGCGGGCGGCGTGCTCGATCCCGGTCAGGGTGCGCGCCGGGCCGTAGTGGGTGGTGGCGAAGGCGACCACGCCGATCACCCCGGTGCGCCGGGTGACCAGGGCGCGGGCCGAACTGTTCCGCCGGTAGCCGAGCTCGCCGATGGCCGCCAGGACCCGCTCCCGGGTCTCGGCCCGGACGTTGGGGTGGTCGTTGAGCACCCGGGAGACCGTCTGGTGGGAGACCCCCGCGAGCCGCGCGACGTCGGCCATGACCGGCATCCGCTCCTGCTGCTCCGCCATCGCGCCTCCTGCCCGGAAGGACCCGCCACGGGTGTGACGCAGACCATTGTTAGCGCTAACATTCGGAGCGGTCAAGGAGGGCCGGGCGGATTCCGCGGACACCGGCCCGGACGCCCGCGATTCCCGGAAACCCCCGCAGGCGACCGGTTGTGACTCCTACACTGCGGAGCGTACGGATCCGTCCGGCTCAGAGGAGTAGGCACACTCACATGGCGTCCTTCACGCTGCCCGACTTCTACCTCCCGCACCCCGCACGGCTCAACCCGAACCTGGAACGCTCGCGCGCGCACAGCACGGAGTGGGCCCGGCGAATGGGCATGCTCGACGCCCCGGTGCCCGGCGGGGGCACGGTCTGGGACGAGGCCGCCCTGGCCGGCATGGACTACGCGCTGATGTGCGCCTACACCCACCCCGACTGCGACGGCCCCATGCTGGACCTGATCACCGACTGGTACGTGTGGGTGTTCTTCTTCGACGACGACTTCCTGGAGCGGTTCAAGCGCACCCGGGACCGCGCCGGGGCCCGGGAGCACCTGGACCGCCTGGAGGCGCTGATGGCGGACGGCGGGCAGGAGGCGCACGAGCCCCGCTCCCCCGCCGAGGCCGGCCTGGACGACCTGTGGCGGCGCACCGTGCCGCTGATGTCGGAGGGGTGGCGGCGGCGCTTCACCCGCAGCACCCGCAACCTCATGGCGGAGTCGATGTGGGAGCTCGACCACATCGAGCGCGGCCACGTGGCCAACCCGATCGAGTACGTGCAGATGCGGCGCCGGGTCGGGGGCGCGCCGTGGTCGGCCGGCCTGGTGGAGTGCGCGGCCGGCGCCGAGGTGCCCGAGCCGATCGCCGGCACCCGGCCGCTGCGGGTCCTCACCGACGCCTTCTCCGACGCCGTGCACCTCCGCAACGACCTGTTCTCCTACCGGCGCGAGGTGGAGGAGGAGGGGGAGAACTCCAATGCCGTGCTGGTCTTCGAGCGGTTCCTCGGCTGCACCGTCCAGGAGGCGGCCGACCTCGTCAACGAGCTGCTCACCTCCCGGCTGCTGCAGTTCGAGGACACCGCGGTGAACGAGGTCGCGCCGCTGCTCGCCGAGCACGCCGTCCCGCCGGACGGGCAGGCCGCCGTGGCCGCCTACGTCAAGGGGCTGCAGGACTGGCAGTCGGGCGGGCACGAGTGGCACGCCCGCTCCAGCCGGTACATGAACGGCGGCGGCGCGCCCGCCCCGGGCGGCCTCCCCGGCCCGGCCGCCCTGTCCGCCGTCGCGTCCTCGCCGGCGCCGCGGCGGCGGGCCCGGCAGCACTCCGTCCGCCTGTTCGAGCCGGTGGGGCACCTGCCGCTGCCCGAGATCCACATGCCCTACGCCTTCCCCACCAGCCCGCACCTGGAGGCGGCGCGCGCCCACTGCCTGGACTGGGCGGAGGAGATGGGCATGTTCGACGCGATGACCGGCGTGCCGTTCGGCAGCGTGTGGAACAGGGAGCGGATGGCCGGAATCGACCTGGCGCACTGCGCGGCGATGATCCACGCCGAGGCCGGTGTCGAGCAGCTGTTCCTGTCCGCCGACTGGCTGGCCTGGGGCACCTACGGGGACGACGTCTACCCGGTGGTGTTCGGCGCCGGCCGCAGCCTGGCGGCGGCCAAGGCCTACGACGAGCGGCTGGCGCAGTTCATGCCGCTCGACCTGGGCGCCGCGCCGGAGCCGGCCGACCCGCTGGAGCGCGGCCTGGACGACCTGTGGCGCCGCACCGCGGGGCCGATGCCGGAGCCGGCCCGCCGCCGGTTCCGCGACGCGGTGCGGGCGATGACCGCCAGCTGGCTGTGGGAGCTGGACAACCAGATCCGGCACCGGGTGCCCGACCCGGTCGACTACGTCGAGATGCGCCGGCAGACGTTCGGCTCCGACATGACCATCTCCCTGGCGCGGCTGGCCCGCTGGGACGAGGTGCCGCAGGAGGTCTACCGGAGCCGGGTGATGCACGAGCTGTCGACCGCGGCGCAGGACTACGCGGCCTTCGTCAACGACCTGCACTCCTACCAGAAGGAGGTCGAGTTCGAGGGGGAGTTCCACAACATCGTCGCGGTGCTGGAGAACTTCCTGGACGTGGACCGCATCCGGGCGCGCGACATCGCCAACGACCTGATGACGGCGCGGATGGAGCAGTTCGAGTACCTGGTCGAGCACGGCCTGCCGGAGATGTTCGAGGAGTACGGCCTCGACGACACCGCGCGCGCGGCACTGACCCGCCAGGCCGACGAGCTCAAGGACTGGATGTCGGGGATCCTGGAGTGGCACCGCAAGTGCGTGCGCTACCAGGAGGGCGAGCTGCGCCGCGGCCGCGCCCGCGAGCTCTCCGCCCTGGCCTCCGGCCCCACCGGCCTGGGCACCTCGGCCGCGCGGCTCGCCTCGTCCCTGCGGGCCCGCCCCGGCGGCGGCGCCTGAGCTCGGGCGCCGGGGCGCCCCCGGCGCCCCGCTCCGGTGACCCTTCCCGGTGCCGCTCCGGCGGCCTCCGCGGCCGCGGCGTCAGCCCTGCCCCAGCCTGCAGGCCTCCTTGGCGTGAGCCTCCTTGACCCTCGACTTCACCAGGATCGCGAAGCAGGCCTCCACGTCCCCGTCCTTGCCGACCGCCTCCCTGCATCCGGTCTTGATGCCCTGGCCGATCGTGTACCCCGTCTTGTCCAGGTAGGCGACGCAGTCCTTCTCCCCCGCCTGCGCGGGGGCCCCGGCCGCGATGCCCGCGAGTCCGGCGAGTGAGGCGGTGCAGGCCACGGCGGCGATCGCCCGGCGGATCCGCATGTTCCAGGTCCCTTCGTCCGCTCCCCGATCCCGGGCGGCGCTCCTCCGGCGGGAGGGCGGGTCGGGGCCGCCCGGCTCCCGTCCCGGCCCCGCGGGCCCGGCGGTGAGAAGCGCCGCTCTACCCCGGCGAAGCTACGTCGGCGGACGGCCGTTCTCAAGAGAGCACGGAAGCACGGCCGGATACGGACGCGGCCGGGACGGGCGCCGAGCGGCGGCCCCGCTTCGGGGCCCGGCCTCCGCGCCCGGGGCACGGGGGCCGGGCGGTGCGCACCGCTACCGCTCGGCTACTGCTCGGAGCACCACTCGCCGTCCTCGAACCGGGCGGTGAAGCCCGATTCCGTCCCTCCCGGGCCGGTCATCACCGCGGACGACGACCCTTCGGTGTCGAAGTGGACGCTCGTCAGCTCCCAGGTCCGGTCGGGTCCGGAGAAGATCGAGTGGAGCGTCGACTCCCCGCCGCAGGCCATTCCGTCGGCGGCGCCCTGGTCCTCGCCGTTCAGCGCCTCGACGTAGTCCTCGGCGAAGGCCTGGAGCGACTCCTCGTCGGCCTGCGGCGGTTCGGAGGCCTGGGCCGAGTCCCCGGCCTCCGGGGCGCTCCCCGGCTCTTCGTCGGCCCCGTCCGCACCGGAGCAGGCCGCGCCGGAGGCCAGCACCGCGATGACCGCGAGCGCCGTCCACCCGGGCGGCCGGAACCGGAATCCTTCACTCGAACGGGGCATCGCACTTCCCTCCGTCTGTTTCGGTACCGTCCCCAGAACCCTAGAGGAGCGGCCGACGGGGAGGGATCGGCATATGCCGGAAACGCGGACGGCCCGGCCCCTGCGGGGCCGGGCCTCCCGGCGGTGCGGGACCGGGCGATGATCTTGACGCTGCGGCCCTGTCGGAGCGCTCCGACAGGGCCGCAGCGTCAAGATCATCGGGGAGGGCGGCCGGCGGCGCGTCGTCCGCTGCCGGCCGCCCCTTCCCCGGCAGCGATTCAGGCGACGGGGGCGCCGTCCGCGCCCTCGGTGCGCATCCGGACGGTGCGCTGCGGGAAGGGGATCTCGATGCCCGAGGCGTCGAGGGACTCCTTGACCCGGCGGCGCAGCTCGCGGGTGACGCCCCACTGCTCCAGCGGGGCGGTCCTGACCGCCATCCGGACGACGACGCCGTCGGCGTCCAGGGACTGCACGCCCCAGATCGCCGGCTCCTCCAGCAGGATCCCCTCGAACGCCGGGTCCTTGTGCAGGGCGCGGCCGGTCTCCTCCAGGACGGTGTAGACCTTCTCCAGGTCGGACTCGTAGGCCACGGAGACGTCGAGGACGGCGCGGGCCCAGTCCTGGCTGTCGTTGCGGACCCGGAGGATCTCGCCGTTGCGGATGTGCCACAGGCCGCCGTTGAGGTCGCGGACCTGGGTCAGCCGCAGGCCCACGTTCTCCACCGTGCCGACCGCCTCGCCCAGGTCGACCGAGTCGCCGACGCCGTACTGGTCCTCGACCATGATGAGCATGCCGGCCAGGTAGTCGGCGACGAGGCTCTGCGCGCCGAAGCCGATCGCCAGGCCGACCACGCCGGCGCTGGCCAGCAGCGGGCCGAGGGCGATGCCGATCTGGTCGAGGACCATCGCCAGGGCCGTCGCCGCGATGACGATGGTCACGAAGCTGGTGAGCACCGAGCCGATGGTGCGGGCGCGCTGCTGGCGCCGCTCGGCCGCCCGGGAGGTGTCGCGCTGCAGGACGGCGGGGCCGCGCGGGGACCGGCGCGGCCCGCCCTCCTTCTCCGAGGGCTGCAGGATGCGCTCCACGGCGCGGGAGATCGCGCGCCTGGCCACGGCCCGCACGGCGAACGCGCCGAGGACGATCAACAGGATCCGCAGCGGGACGCCGACCAGCAGCTCCGCGTTGGCCCCGACCCAGTCGGGGACGGCGGCCGCCTGGACTGCGGCGCCACTGTTCAGCACTTCGGAGGACACGGGTGAGGCTCCACTCCGCTCGACGGATGACCGGGGAAGACGGTACGTGCGGTGCTCCGCGCGGGTCAAAGCGGGCGGAACCGCACCGGGCACCGGCACCCCGATGCCCGCGCGCTCCGGCCGCCCGGGCGGCCGGGCGGCCGGAGGAGGGGCACCAGCCGGTCGGTCAAGCACGGCGCCCCACGGAGCGAAGGTCAAGACGGGCGGCGAGGGCAGGGAGGGGACCGGCCGGTCGGTCGGGTACAGCGCCCCAGGAAGTCGGGCTTAAGGCGGGCAGCGAAGGCAGAGAGGGGACCGGCCGGTCGGTCCGGCGCGGCGCCCCACAGGGTGCAGGTTCAGACCGGCGGCGACGGCAACGGTAGGGCCGGCCGGAGGCGATCGCCCGCGTGTCGGGCCTCACGAGGTTGGGCTTAAAGCGGGCGGCGAAGGCGGGAGGGGGACCGGCCGGTCGGTCCGGCGCGGCGCCCCGCAGAGCGAAGGTCCAAGCAGGCGGCGAGGGCGGTAGAGGGTCGGGCGCCGCGTTCACCGGCCCGGCCCGCGCCCACCAGGAGGGGCCTTATCCCCTATGCCCGGTTTGCGGCGGGGAACGGGCGGGAGCGGGGGCGCCCTGCGCACCGCGAGAGCACCCCAGTTACATCTACCAGCGAGTAGTAAGCCCTGAGGCCCCCATTGCCCCCTCGTCAATCACCCAGAGTGGCCAAGACGGGGCCTTGCGGAGGGATGAATGCGACATCTCGCCTCCGTGCCGCCCCTGCCCGGGTTCCGGCCCCCTGCCTTCCGGTCTTCCGGGCGGCTCGAACCCCCGATCACCGGCCTGACCGGGGCGATCCGGGCCTCTAGGGGCCTGTTCCGGGCCGGGATGCGCGCCCGGGAATCACCGGGGTGCTCTCGCGGTGCGCAGGGCACCCCACCCCACCATCACCCTGCGTATTCACCCAGGTCAGAGAGGTGCAGCGGTTTCAAGGGCAGCCGGCCACACCACCCGGGCGACGCGGGAACGGCGCCTCGCCACCCCGGACCACCCCTGTCGCCCCACCCCGCTCTGCCGCACCCGACCGACCGGCCGGTGCCCCTTCCCGCCTTCGCTGCCCGCTTGAACCTTCACCCCGTGGGGCCCGCGCCCGGGCGACCACCCCCGCCCCGCCCTTGCCTGCGCCGTCGCCGCCCGCCTTGACCTTCGCTCCGCGAGGCGCCGCACCGGACCGACCGGCCGGTTCCCACCGCCGCCCTCGCCGCCCGCTTGAACCCCCGCCCCGTGGGGCCCGCACCCGGCTGAGGCGCCCGACCCTGCCCCTACCTCCGCCGTCGCCGCCCGCCTTGACCTTCGCTCCGCGAGGCGCCGCGCCCGACCGACCGGCCGGTCCCCACCGCCGCCCTCGCCGCCCGCTTGAACCCCCGCCCCGTGGGGCGCCGCGCCCGGGCGACCACCTGCACCCCGCCCCTGCCGGTGCCGTCGCCGCCCGTCTTGACCTGCACTCCGCGAGACGCCGCGCCCAACCGACCGGCCGGTCCCCTCCTCTCCTCTGGTGTGCGGTGTTGCGACAGGCGCTGGAAACCGTCGGCTTTGAGACGGCGACGACGTCGAGAGCATCGGGGAGAGGCCGGGGCGGTCCGCCCGGTGGCCCGGTCAGCGACTCCGGTCAGCGCTCCCCGGGGCGAGCAGGCCCCGGGCGATCCCGCGTGCTTCGAGCAGCAGCTCCCTGCCGTGCACGCCCTGGTGGGCGAAGGCCCCTTCGAGGAGCAGGAAGAGGTGCCGCGCCAGGCGGCGCGCCTCCTCCGCCGAGGGGCGCTCCTCGGCGATGAGCTCGCCGAGCCGCTCCTCGATGGAGCGCTTGTGGTAGCGGATGATGGCGTACGCCGGGTGGTCGGCCGGCAGCTCGGCGGCGGCGTTGAGGAAGGCGCAGCCGCGGGTGACGGTCCGGGCGTCCTCGGCGTAGACGTCGAAGAAGGCCAGGGCGCGGGGCTGCTCCGCGGCGGCGATGCGCTCCTCCAGGCGCCGCCACCACTCCTGGTGGCGGTTGTCCAGGTAGGTGGCGACGAGGGCGTCCTTGGAGCCGAAGTTGTTGTAGAGGGTGCGTTTGGTCACCCCGGACTCGGCGGCGATGGTGTCCACGCCCACCGCGTGGATGCCCCGGTCGTAGAAGAGGTCGGAGGCCACCTCGAGGATCCGCCGCGCACCGCGGGTCAGGTCGTGCACGGTCGCCGTATCGCGCTGCACCCACTCCACCTTGACTTTCACAGGTCTGTGTAACTAGCCTGGGCCCGCACTATACAGATCAGTGTAGGGGTGCTGCGCCGGAAGGGCCCGGGCGCGCGTCCGGAGTCCGCCCGGGGTCGCGGCGGGCTCCGCGGCCGCCGCACGGCGCCGGCGTGCACCGCCGGGCGCGTGCGCCGCGGCCGACCGCCCCTCCCCCGGTCCGATCCCAGGGCCCGGCGGGAGCGCGTTCGCGCCGGTCGGCGCACCTGCGGTGAACCCTCCCGCCGAAGCGCGCGCCCGCCGGGCGCCCCTGCCGGCGGTACCCCCGCCGGGGGGGGGGGGGCCGGGGCG
>NZ_ANBB01000042.1 GCF_000341105.1 Nocardiopsis potens DSM 45234 | reverse complement strand
CCCCGCCTCCCCGGCGTTCTGCTGTGCGCCGCTTCCGCCGAGCCGGGCGGCCCGGCGCGGCTGATCGCCATATCGCCTACGAGCAAGGAGAGTACGTGGCCTCCCCAGCCGACACAGGACCGACACCGAACCCGATCGCCGCAGCCTGGCGCAGCCTCTCCAAGCCGGTCTTCCTGCCGGCCCTGCTGATCATCCTCGCCGCGCTGGCGGCCGCCACCTGGTACGGCTCCGCCTACGGCGAGGACGCCGCGGCCGCCTTCACCGACCTGCGGAACCGCATCGGCGAGACGATCGGCTGGTGGTACGTCCTGGTCGTCACGGGGTTCCTGATCTTCGCGTTCTGGGCCGCGCTGTCCAAGGTGGGCAGGATCCGCCTCGGGCGGGACGACGAGGGGCCGGAGTTCTCGCTGTTCTCCTGGTTCGCCATGCTCTTCTCCGCCGGCATGGGCATCGGCCTGGTCTTCTGGGGCGTGGCCGAGCCGCTGACCCACCTGACGGCGCCGCCGGCGATCTCCGGCCTGGAGCCGGGGAGCCCGGAGGCCGGGCGCGCCGCCGTCGGGCACGCCCTGTTCCACTGGGGGCTGCACGCCTGGGGCATCTACGTCGTGGTCGGCCTCGGGCTGGCCTACATGTCCTTCCGCCGCGGCCGCCCGCTGTCCATCCGGTGGCTGCTGGAGCCGGTCTTCGGCCGCAAGCTGATCGAGTCCTGGGTCGGCCACGCCATCGACGTCTTCGCCATCGTCGGCACCATCTTCGGCGTCGCCACCTCGCTGGGGCAGGGCGCGCTGCAGATCCAGGCCGGCCTGGCCCACCTGGGCTGGTTCGACCCCTCCAGCACCCTGCTGGTGGGGCTGGTGGTGCTGGTCACCGCGGTGGGCACCCTCTCGGTGATCAGCGGCCTGAACAAGGGCCTGCGCTGGCTCTCCAACGCCAACATGACGATGGCCGCCCTGCTGGCGCTCTGCGTCCTGCTGGTCGGCCCGACCGTCTTCCTGTTCCGGTCCCTGGTGCAGAACACCGGCGAGTACATCCAGGTGCTCCCGGAGCTGATGTTCGTCACCGGCGCCAGTGCCGGCGACGACTGGACGCTGAACTGGACCCTGTTCAACCAGGGCTGGTTCCTCAGCTGGGCGCCGTTCGTGGGCATGTTCATCGCCCGCATCTCCCGCGGCCGCACCATCCGCGAGTTCATCTTCGGCGTGATGCTGGCGCCCACGGCGATCGCGATCATCTGGTTCACCGTCTTCGGCAGCACCGGGATCCTCTACCAGCTGCGGGACGGCTCGATGGTCGGCGCGGACGGCTCCATCGACACCGACACCACGCTGTTCCTCCTCTTCGAGAACCTGCCGGGGGGCGGGCTCCTCACCGCCGCGCTGTCGGTGATCGCGATCCTGGTGATCGTGCTGTTCTTCGTGACCTCGGCCGACTCCTGCGCCCTGGTCGTCGACGTCCTCTCGCACGGGGGCCGCACCGAGACGCCGCGGGCGACCCGCGTGTTCTGGTGCGTGGTCCTCGGCCTGTCCGGCGCCCTGCTGCTGCTCGCCGGGGGCGAGTCGGCGCTCACCGTGCTGCAGGTCAGCTCGATCGTCGGCGCGGCGCCGCTGTCGGTCATCTACACGCTCGCGGTGATCGCCCTGGTGCGGATGTTCCGCTACGAGACGGCGACCATGCCCCGGTACGTGAGCATCCGCCCGCAGGCCACCCCGTCCGCGCTGGTCTCGACCGCGCGCCGGGAGGCCGACAACGAGGAGGAGCTGCAGCGCAACCTCCGCGACCTGCTGCGGGCGCAGAGCAACGGCGCCCGGCCGCGCGGCCCCCTGAAGAGCGCCTCCGCCGCGCTCGGCGGGCTGGACGCCGGCGCGGGCCTGGAGCCGGCCGCCGCACCGGCGGCGAACGGCGCGGACTCGGCCACCGTGCTGGCGGTGCACGACATCCCGGCGCACGCCGTCACGGTGGACACCGACACCGGGGCCATCCAGTGGGACGAGGAGTCCCACCTCCAGGACCCCATCGCGGGCGAGGTGTTCGACACCCCCGAGTTCACCGCCTCGGCCGCCGGGGCCGAGTACGAGTCCGAGAAGCTGCTGGAGAAGTACGCCCCGGAGGGCGTGCCGGAGAGCGTCCCGGAGGGCGTGCCGGAGAGCGTCCCGGAGGGCGTGCCGGAGAGCGTCCCGGAGGGCGAGCGCTGACCCGGATGGGCGGGGTCCCGGTCCCCGCCTGAGGCGGGGGTGCGCCCCCACCGCCCCGCCCCGCGCCGCGGGACCCGCTCGGGTCCCGCGGCGCCCCTCTGCGCGGGGCCCGGCCCCGGCCCCGGCGGGTCAGCGGAGGCCCGGGGCCCGGGCCTGGTCGGCGGGGGCGGTGATGTCGATGACGTGTCCGCAGCGTGCGAGGGTCTCGCTCCGGTGGGAGGAGATGAGCACGGTGCCGCCGAAGCCGGCGATGGCGTCGGAGACCGCCCGCTCGGTGGCCGGGTCGAGGCTGGCGGTCACCTCGTCGACGAGGAGCACGCGGGGGCGGCGGACGAGGGCGCGGGCCAGGCAGAGGCGCGCCCGCTGGCCGCCGGAGAGGCGCACCCCGTCCTCGCCGAGGTCGTCGTCGAGGCCGATCCAGCCGGCGGCGCCGACGTGTTCGAGCACGGCGGCCAGTTCGGCGTCGGGGCGCGGTCCGGCGCCGCGGAGGAGGTTGTCCCGGACGGTGCCGTGGAACAGCGTCGCCTCCTGGTCGACCAGGGCGACCGCGCTGCGCAGGGCCGCGTCGTCGATCTCGGTGAGGGGGACGCCCGCGCCGTCGGCGGCGACCAGTTCGACGGTGCCGGAGGCGGGGTCCCAGAGGCGGGCGGCGAGCGCGATCACGGTGCTCTTGCCGGCCCCGGAGGGGCCGGCCAGGCCGGCGTGCTCGCCGGGGGCGACCTCGGCGGACCAGGAGGCGAGCGCCGGCGGCCGGCCCTCGTAGGCGAAGGAGACGTCCCGGAACCGGAGGCCGAGCGGCCCGTCGGGCAGCCGCCGCGGCGCGCGCGGGGCGGCCACCGCCGGGGGGCGGCCGATGCCGGCGGCGACCCGGTCGGCGGCGGCGACGAGCGGGTGCAGCCGGGTGAGGACGGTGGTCGCCTCGGTGATCGCCGCGACCCCGGTGACGGCCAGCGCCACCAGGGCGGGCAGGACCGCCGGGGAGGGTCCTGCGCCGGCGCCGCCGGCACCGTCGGCGAGCACCCCTGCGGCGGCGGCGATGACGCCGATGACCGCGGCGGTGACGATGAGCTCCCGGACCGAGGCCACCAGCTGCTCCAGCAGCTCCCGGCGGCGGGTGAGCGCGGCCGCGCGCCCGGTGGCGGCGTCGGTGTCGGCGATGATGCGGGGGGCGAGCCGGTAGGCGAGCACTTCGCGGAGGGCGCCGAGCGCGTCGGTGATCCGGGCGGACAGCGCCGACCGCTCGCGCTGCTCCTGCTCGCCCAGCCGCCGCGCCGTCCGCGCCCAGTACAGCGCGGTCGTCGCGACGGCCGCGCCGCCGGCGAGCATGACGGCCGCGGCCTCCGGGAGGAGGGCGCCCGCGGTGGCGGCGGCGGCGAGGAAGACGGTGGCCGAGGCGCCGACCTGGGCGATGGTGTGGGCGTAGAAGAACTCCAGCTCCTCGATGTCGCCCATGGCGACGGCGGCCGCGCGCCCGGAGTGCTCGCGGCGGCGCCCGGGGACGCTGCGCGCGTAGGAGTCGAACAGCGCCATCCGGAGCCGGGCCAGGACCCGGTAGGCCAGGGCGTGGGAGACGTCCATCTCCCGCCAGGTCAGGACGGTGCGGAGCAGGACGAGGCCGATGACCGCGGCCCACCAGGCCGGTCCGGGCGGCGTCCGCTCGGCGACGGCGTGGCCGACCGCCCACGCGGTGAGCACGGTGAGGGCGGCCAGGGCGAGGGCGCTGGCGGTGCCGACCAGGTAGCTCCAGAGCATCCCGCGCCGTTCGGGGCGCAGGGCCGGCAGCAGGGCGCGGAGGGCCCGGAGTGCGGAGGCGGTGTTCACGGAGCGCTCTTCTCCAGCCGCCCGGCGCCCAGGCGCAGCACGTCGGGGACGCCGGTGAGCGTTTCGGGGCGGTGGCTGACCATGATGACGATGCGGTCGCGGGCGACGCGGTGGAGCGTCCGGACCACTTCTGCGGCGCGGTCCGCGTCCAGGGCGCTGGTCGGCTCGTCGACGAGGAGGACCGGGCGCCGCGCGAGGAGGGCCCGGGCCAGGGCGAGGCGCTGGCGCTGTCCGCCGGACAGGTTGGCGCCCGCCTCGGCGACCTCGGTGTCGAGCCCGCGCGGAAGGCCCAGGACCTCGTCGAGGATCCCGGCCGCCCGGCACGCGGCGGTGATGTCGGGCTCCTCGGCGGCGTCGGCGGCGGTGAGGTTGTCCCGGACGGTTCCAGCGAAGAGCACCGGGCGCTGGGAGACCACCGCGATGTCGTCTGGGCGCACCGGCCGGCCGTCGAGCGTGATGCGGCCGGTGCCGGGGGTGAGGAGGCCGAGCAGGAGGTCGAAGAGGGTGGACTTGCCCGCGCCGGACTCGCCGACGATCGCGGTGAGCGATCCGCGCCGGGCGGTCAGGGTGAGGCCGCGGAGCACGTCGTCTCGGGCGCCGGGGTAGCGGAAGCCCAGGTCCGAGACGTGCAGCAGCTCCGCGCGGCCGCCCTCGGGCCCCGGGCGCGGCGCGGGGCCCCCGGGGCCGGGCGCGGGGGCGTTCTGCTCCGGGGCGCCCTGCTCCGGGCCGGGGTCGCTCTGCTCCGGGCCGGGCTCGGGGTCGAAGGCGCCGATCCGGGCGAGGCCGGGGACGGCGGTGGTGCCGAGGAACCCGGAGTGCCAGTGCCGGGAGAGGTCGCGGATCGGGCGGAACGCCTCGGAGGCGAGCAGGAGGACCAGGTAGACCTCGACGGCGGGGGCCTGCCCGGTGACGGCGTGGCCGAGGGCCGCGATCGCCGCGGCGGCGATGCCGCCCTGGACGGCGAGGTCGGTCACGGCGGTCTCGGCCAGGGAGGCCCGCATGACGCGCTCGGTGGCGCGGCGCAGCGCCTCGGACCGGGCGTCCAGCCGCCGCCGGGTCCCGGGCACGTCGCCGAGGGTGCGCAGGGCGGCCATGCCGCGCAGGGATTCGAGCAGGTCGGCGCCGAGGCCCTCGTAGTCGTCCCAGTGGTCGAGTCCGCGCCGGGCCGCCATCCGCTTCCAGGCCATGGGGCCCAGCAGCGCCAGCACCAGCCCCGCGGCGACGGCCGCCGCCGCGGCCGGGGAGAGGGGCACCAGCAGGGCCCCCACGGCCGGGCAGGCGATCAGCACCTGCGCGACGGCGGGGACGTACTTCGAGACGTAGGCGTCGGTCCCGTCGATGCCGTCGCCCAGGCCGGCCCGCAGCGCCCCGTCCCGGGCGGCGGTGTCGTGCAGCCGCTCGGGGGTCAGCGCGGCCCGCATCGCGCGGCGGCGGAGGGCCCGGCGGACGCGGCCGCCGAGCCCGGCGGCGGCGGAGGCCTGGGCCAGGGAGAGCGCCATCCGCGCCAGCGCGATCGCGACGATCAGCGCCAGCCCGGCGAGCACGTCCCCGGGGTGCCCGCGCAGCGCCGCCGACATCGACCAGGCGATGGCGGCGGCCTGGCCGAGGTGGGTGGAGAAGACCAGCACCAGCAGCGCGGTGCTCCAGGCCAGCGCCGCGGGGAACCGGGCCGCCTCCCGCCAGAGTTCGCGGACGATCATCATGGCGTGCTCCGCTCCGCCGCGCCGGGCAGCATCGCCAGGGCGTGCAGGGTCCAGCGGCCGCGGGCCGCGGTGAAGCCGGACACCGGGCGGCAGCGCCACCGCCGCGACAGGGCGCCGGCGTAGCAGAGGGCGGCCGCGGCCCGGTGGGCCCGCCACAGTTCGGCGGCGACGGCGGCGGGCGGGGCGTCCGCCGCGACGGTCCACGCCTCCAGGCGGCGGGCCCCCAGGACCCACGCCTGCCCGGACGCGGCCGCGGCGTGCGCGGCCCCGGGGGCGGGCGGCCGGGTCCGGGCGGCGGCGGTGAACTCGCCGATCGGCGGCGACCGGCGGGCGGCGAGGGCGGCGCGGCGCTCGGGGTCCGGCGCCCACGCCGCCGGCAGTTCGACGGCGGCGAGCGGGATCTCCGGGGCGAGGCCGTGCCGGAGCCAGCGGCCGTGCTCGGCGGCGCGGGGCACGCCGAGCAGCCTGCGCAGCGGCGCGCCCGGGCCGAGCCGGGTCCGGGCGGGGTCCGCGCCGGCCAGGAACTCCGCGGCGGTGAGCGCGTAGGCGGTGTCGGCGATCCACAGCGGCCAGGCCCGGTGCCGGTAGCGGCCGAAGCTGCGGCCCGGCTGCACGGTCAGGACCAGGTAGGTCCCGGCCTCCGGCGGGCCGGCGGCGCCGGTGTCCCAGCCCGCGGCCCGCTCGGCGGCCCCGTCGCGGCGGAGCAGCGCGCCCTGCTCGTGGTCGTAGACGTAGCGCCCCTGTTCCAGAGCGCCGCCGGGGCCGGCGACCAGGTGGGTCCGGACCGGGTAGGCGCCGCCGGCGGAGGGCACCGGGCGCCGGCGGACGCCGGTGGCGGTCCCGTCGGGCAGGCGGTGGTACCCGTCGCCGGACCACAGCCCGGTGAGCAGGTCCCGCTCGCGGTCGGGGGCGGCCGTGCGGGCGGCGCCGAGGGCGCGCCACCGGTTGGCCCGCGGCCCCGGCGGGAGCGCCGGGCCGGGGGGTTCGGCGGTGAGCGCGCGGGCCAGGGCGGCGGGGAGGCCGGCCGGGTCGGGGCGGCGGTGCGCGCGGCGGACCGGGGCGGCCGGGTGGTCTGCGGAGAGCAAGGAGGGGCCTTACATGTGCGGGGGCGGGACGAGGGTGAAGTCGGAGGGGCCTCCGGTCCACTCCGTGCGCCACCCGCGCTCCAGGGCGGCCTCCCGGAACCGGGGCATGCCGAGGTAGGCGAAGGCGGCGGGGGCGTTGGGCACGAGCCCGGTGATGAGGGTCCGCACCACGCGCAGCGGTGTGCGGCGGACGTCGGAGGTGGTGAGGTCGCGGGTGAGGATCCGGTGGCCGCGGCGGGCCAGGCGCCGGTAGACCTCGCCCATGTCCACCGGTTCCAGGGCGGTGATCGGCCGGGTCCCCAGGGCCGGCTCGGTGAACCGCCGGGCCTCCCCGTGGACGCGCGGGTCGAGCCAGAGCTGGACGTGGGCGCCCAGGTCGACGATGTTCTCGCACTGCTCGCCGGCGGCGTCGCGGTAGGAGGCGTCCTCGCGGAAGTCCAGGTAGAGGCCGCGGGCCATCAGGCCGTGCTCGACGGCGCGGAACACCCACCCGTCGGCGGCGGTGCACCCCTGGGTGTAGACCCAGGTGTGGACGGCCTCCAGGACCGCCTTGCGGGCGGCCCGGACCGGGTCGCAGGAGGCGGAGAAGCCCGCCGCGTACAGGCCGCGCTCCTCGTCGTGCACGAGCGCCGCGACGGCGGGGGCGAACTCCGAGGGCATGGCGACCAGGGAGACGCGGAGGGAGCCGCCGCGGAGGTCCTCTTCGAGGCCGGGGACGCTCGCCGGGTCGATGCCGAAGGCGGGTCCGTCCAGGTGCCACCAGAGTTCGAGGGCGTCGCGCTCGATGATCTCCAGGACGCCGCGGTCCCGGGCGTCGTCGGCCCCCTGACCGGTGGCGATGCCCGCGTAGTTCAGGTGGTGGATGCGGGGCAGGCGGCGGAAGCGCGACTGGCGCCAGTTGAGGTGGACCAGCGATGCGGGCACCCAGGTCCGGGCGCCGTCGAGGCCGGTGCAGCGCGCCCACAGGGCCGGGGTGTCCTCGGTCGGGCGCCGGTAGGGGAACCCGTCGCGGGCGTACTGCCAGGAGGCGAAGGCGGGCAGGTCCTCCAGTCCGATGGGGTCGGCGCCGGCGGCGGCGAGTTCGGCGCGCGTGGCGACGCGCAGTCCGTCCTCGGGGAGTTCGGCGGGGAGCCAGTTGCCGCAGTAGCGCTCGACCCCCTCGGCGATCGCGGCGATCCTCGCCTGGGCGGGGTCGCCGAAGGAGGTGCCCAGCGAGACGCGGTCGGCGGGCCACTCGCCGAGCCGGCGGGCGTCGGCGACGGCCGCGGTCATCGCCAGGTAGGACGGCGGCGCGCCGGCCGGCTTCGGCACCTCCCGGACGGAGCGGATGATCCCGCATTCGGGGTCGACCAGCGCCTCCACGGGCAGCCGGGGCTCCCCGGCGGGCGGTGCGCCGGAGGGTTCGCCGCCGTCCTGCCGCTCTGCGGGGGCGGCGGTTCCGGTCAGGGTCATGAGGGGGTCCTTTCGTGGCGCCAGGCCGCGGATTCGGGGCCGAGGAGGGAGCGGGTGCGGGTGCGCGTCCCGGGCCCGGGCGCGAGGAGGCGGGTCCACTCCGCCGGGGTGCCGGGCAGCCCGTTCGCGGCCAGCCACGGGTCGATGACGCGGGAGAGCCCGCCGGCGGCGGCGATGCGGGCCCGCCGGTCCGGGTCGGTGACGCCGCCGGCGAGGCGGTGCCCCCAGGGGCCGCCGGCGAAGTGGCTCGCGGCGCTCCATTCGCGGGCGAGGCGCCGGGCGTCGGCGTGGAAGAAGTCGTGGTCGCCGCTGACCACCAGCAGCGGTGCGGTGGCGCCGCGGTAGCGGGTGCGCAGGTCGGTGCGGCGGGAGGTCCACAGCCGCCGCCAGCCCGCGCGCGCCTCCGGCGGCCAGTCCCAGTCCTCGGCGGCCTCCAGGACGCCGCGCTCGCGGGCGTGCGCGGTCCGCCGGTCCAGTTCGGCGGGGGGCAGCGGGGGCGCGGGGCGGCCGGTCCGCCCGTGCTGGTGCCACCAGCCGATCCGGTGCCGGATCTGCGGTTCGCCGTCGGCGTTCCAGGCGGTCTCGGCCAGGCCGAGGGCGGGGACCAGGGCGATGACCGCCGCGACGGCGCCCGGTGCGGCGGCGCGGGCGGCCTCCAGGGCGGTGTGGGCGGCGTAGGAGGCGCCGAAGAGGACCACGGGGAGGCCGGGGTGCTCGGCGGCCACCTGCTCCAGGAGGGCGCCGCCGTCCTGCTGCTCGCGGGCGTAGGGGGCCCAGCTCCCCTGCGACCGGTACCGGCCGCGCACGTCCTGCACCAGGCAGTGGTATCCGCGCTCGTTCCACGAGCGGGCGGTGGAGGCGTGCAGGTGGGCGCCGTAGGGGGTGCGGATCAGCACGACGGCCCGGGGGTGCGCGCTCTCCCACCACCGCCCGCGCAGCACGGTGCCGTCGGGGGCCGTGCCGCGGTGGTCGCGTCCGGGGTCCGGCGTCATGACGCCCGGTCCGCGAGGGGCGGCGGGGGGTCGTAGGCCAGCACCGGGTGCTCGCCGATCTCCCCGGTGGCGGCGGCGAGCCGCCACAGCGTGCCGCGGTACCGGTCCAGGGCGCCCGCCCGCCGCGCCCAGGCGAGGGCGACGGTGAGGATCCGGGCCTCCAGCAGGGTGCGCGCCGCGCGGGGCAGCTCCCGGGCGGGGGCGGCGGAGGCGCGCTGCCAGGCGTCGAGTCCGCGGGGCGCGGGGCTCGCCGCCAGGCGGCGCCGGCGGACCTGCTCCGCGGTGGGGTCTCCGGGGGAGACGGCGATCGGGTCGACGTAGCAGACCTCGCCCTCCCGGTAGCCGCGCAGCCAGGCGGTGCCGCGCCCGGGCAGCGCGTCGAGCAGGTCCCAGTGCGCGCGCTCGCCGGGCGAGTCGGCGTAGCCGATCACGAGGTCCCAGGGCCGCTCCCGGCCGGCGGCGATCAGCTCGGCGGCGCCGGGGAAGCGCGCGGGGGCGGCGCCCCACCCGGCCAGCGCCTCGGCCAGTGCGTCGGCCGGTGCGCCCGCTCCGACCAGGGCGGTGTTCCGCCGGGCGGCCGGCCAGCGGCGCTCGGCGTCGCCGTCCTCGCGCTCGGCGGTCTCGGCGGCGAGCCGCTCGGCGTAGGCGCCGGCCGTCCCGCCGTCGGCGGGCGGGGCGCCGGACAGGGCCGCGGTGAGGCCGGGCGGCGGGTTCCGCAGCCGGAGGAAGCGGCCCGAGGCCGTGCGCACGAATCCGGTCCCGTCGTGCTGGAGGAGCACGTCGGCGCCGCTTCCCGGGACGGGGGCGATGGGGTGTTCCGGGGCCATCTTCACCTCTCGAACGGCCCGGCCGGGCGGCGCGGGGCCGCCCGACCGGGGATCGGTTCCGACCGTCGGCGCCGCGTGCGGCGCGCTCAGGCGGTGTCGGTCAGTCGAAGGGGTTCTCGACCAGGGCGTTGGAGTGCGAGGCCGACAGGTGCGCCAGCTGCTCGGCGTCCTCGATCTCGGCGGTGACCCGCTGGTCGTCGAAGGGGTTCTCGACCAGGGCGTTGGAGTGCGAGGCCGACAGGTGCGCCAGCTGCTCGGCGTCCTCGATCTCGGCGGTGACCCGCTGGTCCATGGCGATGTCCTCTCTTCACGGCAGTACGTGCCGGCACGGGGCGGCCGGCGCGTGCTCCCAGGGGAGCATCGGGCACTCTACTTGATAACGGTTTTCATTTCCAATAGCGTCCTCCCCATGACCGTGGAGCAGCTCTTCGTGGCCGACTACCGTGCGGGCCGCACCTACACCCTCGACGGCGGCGGCGCCGTCCGGGCGCGCGGCACCGGCGTCCTCGCCGAGCACGCCGGCGTCCTGGCCCTCCCCCGCGACGGCGCGACCGGCGCGGAGTGGGCGTTCATCGACGACCGGGCCGGGGCGCTGGTGGCGCTCGGGCCCGGCGGCGAGCGGCGCGTGCCCGTGGCGATCCCCGGCGAGCACCTCGCCTGCGACGCCTCGGGGCGCCACGTGCTGGTGACGACCGGCCTCGGCGCCAACCCGGCCCCGTGGAGCGACGTCGTCACCGTCGTCGACCTGCAGGCCGGCGAATCCGTGCGGTTCCGCGCGCGGACCGGGGAGCCCGGGGCGCTGGTCGTCCCGGACCAGGCCGACGGCGAACCGGCGGCCGTGCTCCGCCACCGCGAGCCCGGCGCCGTCGAGGCGATCCCCCTCGCCCGCTGCCTCGACGCCGGCGCCCACGTGCCCGCGCTCGCCGGCACCGCCGCCGGGATCGCCGACGACGGCCACGGCGACGTCGTCGACCAGCGGACCGGTATCGCCGCGACCGCGACCGGCCGGGGCCTGGAGCGGTTCGTCGTCGACCGCGGCACGCCCCGGATGATCGGCACCGTCCCCTGGCCGGCCCCCGGGCGCGCCTTCTACCTGCGCTTCGACCCGGCCACCGGCCGCGCCGTGGGCGTGGTGCGCGGCGGCCCGGCCTCCCCCGCCGGGTGGACCGAATGGACCAATCACCTGGTCGACGTCGACCTGTCCACCGGCGGCGCGCGCTCCCTGGAGCTGCCGCCGGGGCTGGCGTTCCGGTTCGCGCTCGGCGGGGGCAGGGCCGCGGTGGCCACGATCCACCCCGACGGGGACGAGCTGACCCTCGTCGAGCGCACCGGGCCGCGGCTGCGCACGCTGTACCGGAGGCCGCTGCCCGCGATGTCGCACCCGCCGGCCGCCGGACACCTGCCCTGGGACCCGGTGGGCGGCGCCCCCGCGCAGCGCCGGGCCGTCACCCTCGACCCCTCCGGCACCACCGCCGCGGTGACCCGCGGCGGCGACGCCGAACTCCACCTGGTCGGCGAGGACCGGTTCGACACCGTCGGCATGCCCGGCCCGCTCGACGAAGGCGGCCACCTGCACTGGCACGGCGGCGGCTTCGACCCGGTCGGGCGGTAGGCGATGGCGGACACCCCTTTCCCGATGACCGCCCCCTCCCTCGACGCCGCGCTGGCCCGGTGGGAGCGGCACGGCCGCCCCGGCCTCCCCGACCGCGGCTTCGCGCTCGGCAGGCTCCCGGACCGCCCCCGGCAGGGCGTCTACCGGGCCGGCGACGGCGCGCCGGTGCTGGAACCCGACGGGCACATCCTGCTCATGGCCCCCTCCCCGGACGGGCGCCGCATCGCCCTCCAGCTGGCCGAGCGCGCGGACGAGGACGCCGCCCTGGCGCTCCTGGACACCGCCACCGGCGCCCTGCGCACCTACCCGGAGGTCCGCTGCCGCTACGACCCCCTGCTCTGGAGCGGCGACTCCGCCCGCGTCGAGCTCGCCGCGAGCGGGTCGGGCCGGATCGCCGCCCTCGACGCGGCCACCGGGCGGCTCACCACCTCCGCCGCGCCGCCCGGCGTGCGGCTGCGGTACTTCCCCGGCGGGGCGCGGGGGGTGCTCGCGGAGAGCCGCCCCGGCGCGCCCACCGTCCTCACCGACCGGGCCACCGGCACCGGGCTCGGCGCGTTCCCCGCCGTCACCCGGGTCGCGGCCTACGGGGACGGCGGTGCCCTGGTCGGCTGCGGGACGGGCCTGCACGCCGTGGACGCCCGCAGCGGCGCCGGGCTCTGGTCCCGGCAGGACCCCTCCCTCCGGATCACCTCCTTCGCCGCGCACGGCGAGGAGGTCCTCGCCGCCGGCGTGCGCGCGGGCCGCAGCGTCCTGGTCCGCATCGTCCGGGGCGCGGTGGCCGAGGACCGCCCGGTGGCCTACCGGGGCGCCCCGGCCGTCGCGACCGGGGTGGGCGCCGACGCCGGCCGGTTCCACGTCCTCATCGAGGGTCCGGTCCTCCCTCCGCGAGTGGTCGCGGCCGAGGAGCTGCTGAGCGGCGGCCCGGGCGGCGGTCCCCCCGGCGGCGGGCCGCCGGACGGACGGCCCGGCGCGGCCGCACCGGCCGCCCCCGCCCGGACCGAGCGGCACGCCTTCCCCGCCGGCGACGCGGCCGAGGCACCCGTGGCCGCCGCCTCCCCGGCAGACGCGCCGACCTGCTCCGCCCGGACCGAGCGGCACTCCTTCCCCGCCGGCGACGGGGCGGATGTGCCCGTGGTGGTCACCTCGCCGACGGGTGCGACCGGGCCCGCGCCGCTCATCCTGACCTGCTACGGCGGCTTCGGCGTGCCGAGCCTGGCCGCGTTCGAGCCGACCGTCCCGGCGTGGGTCGGGCACGGCGGCCGGTACGCGATCGCGCAGATCCGGGGCGGAGGCGAGCACGGCGCGGCATGGCGCGAGGCCGGCCGGGGCGCCGCCAAGGAGCGCGGCATCGCCGACCTGGCCGCCGCCGCGCGCGGGCTCGTCCGCGCCGGGCTCACCCGGCCGGACCTGCTCGTCCTGGCCGGCGCCTCGCACGGCGGCGTGGTCGCGGCCGCCTGCGCGCTCCGATCCCCGGACCTGTGCGCCGGCGTCGTCAGCACCGCCGCCCCGCTCGACCTGCTCGGCCTCGCCTCGCACCCGCTCGGCAGGCACTGGACCGCCGAGTTCGGCGCCCAGGAGGGCCCCGAGGCGGCCGAGCGCCTCCGCCGGATCTCGCCGCTGCACCTCGCCCGGGGCATCGCCCCCGGCACCGCCCTCCCCCGCTTCCTCGGCATCGTCCTGGAGGAGGACTCCCGGGTGGCCGCCGCGGACACCCGGGCCGTGGTCGAGGAGCTGCGCCGGGCCGGCGGCGACGCGGACCTGTGGTGCGCGCCCGGGACCGGGCACGGCCGCAACCACCTCGACGGCCTCCACCGGTTGGGGGCCGCCGTCCTCGGCTTCGCCGCCGCCGCGACGCGGCCGGCGCAGAACACCCCTTCGACCGCAGGAAAGGGCTCCTGACCCGATGACCGAAACGACCAGCGGACACCCCGGGGCGAGACCCCCGGGCCGCTCCCCCGCAGTACCGGGACCGGAGCGCGGCGCCGCCCCGCCCGCCTCCGCCGCCCCGCCCGCCCCCGCCGCGCCGCGCCGGCGGGGCGCGCTCGCGGTCCGCGTGCTCGTCCCGGCCCTGGCGCTCGCGCTGGCGGCCCTCCTCCTGCTCTCCACCAGCATCGGCACCATCGAGGTGGCGCCGGCGGACGCCTTCCGGATCATCACCGGGCACCTGGTGCCCGGGATGCCGTGGATGTCGGACGGGTCGCTGACCCCGGTGCAGGACAACGCGGTGTGGCAGTTCCGGCTGCCCCGCGCCCTCCTGGCCGCCCTGACCGGCGCCGCGCTCGCCCTGGCGGGCGCGCTGATCCAGGCGGTGGTGCACAACTCGCTCGCCGAGCCCTACATCCTCGGCGTCTCGGCCGGGGCGGGGGCGGGCGCGGTGTCCTACATCGTCCTGGGGATCGGGATCGGCTCCCTCGGCATCGGCGCCTCCGCCTTCGCCGGCGCGCTCCTGGCCACCGGCGCCGTGTACCTGCTGGCCCGCAAGAACGGACGGATCGCCCCGCAGCGGCTCATCCTGGCCGGCGTCGCGCTCGGCTCCCTGTTCAGCGCGGTGACCAGCTACCTCACCATCACCACCGACGCGCAGAACGTGTTCGGCATCATGTTCTTCCTGCTCGGCTCGGTCTCGGCCGCCACCATGGGCCACCTCGCCCTCCCGGCCGCCGCGCTGGCCGCCGTCGGGGTGTTCGCCGCCCTCCGCGCCCGCGCCCTCAACGCACTCCTCGTCGGCGACGACGCGGCGGCCTCCCTGGGCGTGAACGTGAACCGGCTGCGGACCACCGTCCTGGCCGCCTCGGCGCTGCTGACCGGCGCGGTCGTCGCCGTCTCCGGCGGGATCGGGTTCGTCGGCCTGGTCGTCCCGCACGTCGCGCGGATCATCGTCGGCTCCGACCACCGGAAGATGCTGCCGGTCGCGGTGCTCGCCGGGGCGGTGTTCCTGGCCGGCTCCGACCTGCTCGCCCGGACGCTCGCGGAGCCGACGGAGATCCCGCTCGGCGTGCTGACCGCCCTGGTCGGAGCGCCGTTCTTCCTGTGGCTGCTGCGGCGCGACCGGGCCGAGGGCGCGGGGGCGGGCCGATGAGGATCGACATCGAGGACCTCGGCGCGCACCGGGGCGGCCGCCCCGTCGTGTCCGGCGTGAGCGTCTCGGTCCCCTCCGGCACGGTCCTCGGGCTGCTGGGGCCCAACGGCAGCGGCAAGTCCACCCTGCTCCGCGCCGTGTCGGGCATCGCGTCCCCGTCGTCGGGGCGGGTGCTCCTGGACGGCACCGACCTCGCGTCGCTGAGCCGCCGGGAGACCGCCCTGCGGGTGGCGGTCATGACCCAGGAGCACAGCGAGGAGTTCGAGATCCCCGTCCTCGACATGGTCCTCCTCGGGCGCATCCCGCACGGGCACGGCTTCGGCCGCGACACCGGCCGGGACACCGCCGTCGCGATGGAGGCCCTGGGCCGCGTCGGCGCCGCGGACCTGGCGCACCGCTCCTTCTCCGCGCTGTCGGGGGGCGAGCGGCAGCGGGTGCTCTTCGCCCGCGCGCTGGCCCAGGAGACGCCCGTCCTCGTCCTCGACGAGCCCACCAACCACCTCGACATCGCCCACCAGCTGGAACTCCTCGACCTGGTCCGGACCGCCGGCCGGACCGCGGTCGTCGCCCTGCACGACCTGAACCTCGCCGCGCGCTCCTGCGACGCCGTGGGCGTCCTCGCCGGCGGGCGGCTGGCCGCGCTGGGGGCGCCGGAGGAGGTCCTGACCACCGGCCTGATCCGGTCGGCGTTCGACGTCGACTCCACCGCGGTCGCCCACCCGGACTCGGGCCGGCGGCACTTCATCTTCGATTCCCGCACGTCCACCCGGCGCCGCGACGACGCGGCCCCGGCCACCCCGTCCCCGGAAGGAATCACCCTCCCATGACCTGCGTTCCGTCCCCCTCCGCCCCGTCGGGCCGCCCGCGCCGCCGGCGCCCGTCGCCCGTGCTCGCCGCCGCCGCGGCCCTGCCGCTGGCGCTGTCCGCATGCGGGACGGGGGTCAGCGGCGCCCCGGCCGCGGACGGCGGCTCGGGCGAGGCGGTGTCGGTCACCAACTGCGGCCGCGAGCTCTCCTTCGACGCGGCGCCGACCGGCGTCGTCGGCATGATGCCCTCGCAGACCGAGCTGCTCGTCCGCCTCGGCGCCCTGGACTCCCTGGTCGGCCAGGCCCAGACGGACGTCTCCCCGCTGCCGGACGACATCGCCGACCGGGCCGCCGACGTCCCGGTGCTCAGCACCGACGCCCCGCCGGCCCGCGAGGACCTCCTCGCCGCCGCCCCCGACCTCGTCGTCTCCCCCACCGAGTACGAGTTCACCGCGGAGCAGGGCTTCGCCAGCATCGAGCAGCTGAAGGAGAACGGCGCCCAGGCCTACGTCGCGACCGGCGGCTGCCTGGACCGCCGCAACGGCGCGGAGGTCACCGACGTGCTGACCGACATCGACAACCTCGGCGCGATCCTGCGCACCCCCGACACCGCAGAGGAGCTCTCCCAGGACGCCGAGGAGCGGCTGGCCGCCGTCGAGGCCGCCATCGGCGACGCGGCCCGCCCCGCGGTCGCCCAGGTCTACGTCGACGGGAACACGCTCCAGGCGATCGGCGCCGGGATCGAGGCGGACATCATCGCCACCGCCGGCGGGGAGAACGTCTTCGACCCGGACGCCCCCGAGTTCGCCGACTTCTTCGCCGCCGAGATCACCCCCGAGGAGATCATCGACCGCGACCCCGAGGCCATCGTCTTCAGCGTCTCCGGCCCCGAGTCCGAGAAGCACACCCGGGACTACCTCGAGGAGACCTTCCCGGACGTGGCCGCCGTGCGGGACGGCCGCCTCATCGCCGTCCCCAAGAGCGACCTGTTCCCCGGCACCCTCGGCAACATCGACGCCGTGGAGCAGATCGCCCGGGAGCTCTACCCCGACGCCTTCTGACCCGGCGGGGCGCCGCCGCCGGCCAGGGCCGGGCCGGCGCGGGCCGGGTGCGGGTCACTCCCCCGGTGCCCGCCGGCGGGGCGCCTGGAGGGTGGCCGCGGTGGAGCCGATCGCGTCCAGGGCCGCCGCGACCACCGGGTGGTCGCGGCGGCCCATCCGGGTGGCGGCGACGATGCGCCGGGCCGGGGCGGGTTCGCCGTGCAGCGGGATGCGCACCACCGCCCAGTCGTTGATGCGGGCGAGCCGGGGCACCAGGATGATGCCGAACCCCAGCGCGACCAGGGCCGTCCCGGTGTCCCACTCGTCGGCCCAGTGGGCGATGTCGGGGGTGAAGCCCGCGCTCATGCAGGCGGTCGTGACCAGCTGGTGGTAGGCGCCGCCGGCACGGCCGACGATCCACGGCTCGTCCGCGGCGTCGGCCAGCGTCACCCGGTCCAGCCCGGTCAGCCGGTGCCCGTCCGGCACCACCAGGTCCAGCGGGTCGTCGAGCAGGGGCCGCTGGTCGAAGCGCTCGTCTGCGCTGGAGGGCGTCTCGGCGGTGCTGATCACCAGGGCGAGGTCGGCCTCGCCGGAGAGCAGCAGGTCGAAGCAGGGCGCCGGTTCGGCCTCCATCACCCGGATGCGCACCTGCGGGTAGCGCTCGCGCAGGGCGGCCGCCGCCGGGGGCAGCAGGTGGGTGGCGGCGGTGGAGAAGCCGCACAGGGTGAACGGGCCGGCGGGCTCCCCGGTCGCCGAGGCGAGTTCGGCGCGGGCCCGCTCGGCCTGGGCGCTGAGCGCCTCGGTGTGGCGCAGCACGATGCGGGCGGCGCCGGTCAGCGCGATCCCTCGCCCCGATTGGGCCAGCAGCTCCACGCCGAGCTCCTCGGCCAGCTGGCGGAGCTGGTAGGAGACGGCCGAAGGGGTGTAGTTCATCGCCTTGGCCGCGGCGGTCACCGTCCCGTAGCGGGCGACCATCTGCAGCACCTTGAGCTTCGGATCGATCATGCGAATATTCTGCACGGTCGGCTGAGAAAACGTTTGCTTCTCTTCAGCGGTCCGCTCGGCCAGACTGCTCCCGTGATGCCCTTGAAGCAGCGCCGCGTCCCCGCCGGCGCACGCCGTCCCCGCGCCACCGGGCGCTCCCGCGAGACCACCGCCGGCGTCTTCGTGCTGGTCGTGCTCACCGCGGGCGCCTACCTGCCGAGCCCGCTCTACCCGGGCTACCAGCAGGCGTTCGGCGCCGGCGACCTGGCGATGACCCTCACCTATGCGACGTTCGCCCTGGTCAGCGCACCGACGCTGCTACTCCTCGGGCCCGCGTCGGATGCGCTGGGGCCGGTTCCGGTGCTGCGGCTGAGCATCGCGGCCGCCGCCGTCGGCTCGCTCTGCTTCGCGGCCGCCGCCGGCCCCGGCTGGCTGATCGCCGGCCGGGCCGCGCAGGGGCTGGCGCTGGGCGCGGCGACCGGCGCGGCCGGCGCGCTGATCGCCTCGGGCGGGGCCGGCGCGGGCGGGCGGCGGGCCGCGGCCCTGGCCGGCACCGCGTTCCTGGCCGGGACCGCCGCCGGCCCGGTCGCCTCCGGCCTGCTGGCCGCCTACGCGCCGATGCCCCGCGTCCTGCCGTTCGCCCTGCACCTGGTCCTGCTCTGGGCGGGGTGGCGCCTGGTCTCGGCCCTGGCCCGGACCCCCGGGGCGCGGGTGCGCCGGTGGCGGCCCACCCGCCCGCAGATCCCCGCCGCGGTCCGCCCGCACTTCACCGCCGCCGCGCTGAGCGGGTTCCTGGCCTGGGCCGCGGCCGGGCTGTTCCTGTCGGTCATCCCGGCGCTGCTGGAGCGGGGCGGGCAGGGGAGCCCGGCGGTCGTGGGGGGCGTGCTCGGCACCGTCCTGGTCTGCTCGCTGCTCGCCCGGCCCCTGGTCGCCGCGGTGGGCCCGTGGACCGCCCAGCTGGCCGGGCTGGCCGCGGTCCTGCTCGGCCTGGTGCTGCTGGCGTTCTCGGCCGAGGGCCCGGTGCCGCTCACCCTGGCCGCGGCGGTCGTGGCCGGCGCGGGCCACGGGGCGGCCTACGGCGGCGCGGCGGCCGCCGTGGAGGAGGCGGTGCCCGCGGAGCGGCGCGGCGCCGTCACCGGCGCGCTCTACCTCGCCTTCTACCTGGGCGCCGGGCTCCCGGCGATCGCCATCGGCCTGGCCTCGCTCGCGGTGCCGCTGGCGGCCGCGACCACCTGGACCACCGCGGCGGCGGCCCTGCTGGTGCCGGCGGCGGCCGCCGCGATGGTCCGCGGTGCGCGGCGCGCCGCGGCGGCCCCGGGTCCGGCGGCCGCGGCGCGGACGGCGCCTGCGCCGGGCCCGGGGCCGCGGGTGCGGCCGGTCCCCCCGCTCAGGGCCGCTTCCCGGGCGCCGGGCGGGGTGCGGGGGCGGCGGCCGCGTCCCGCCGCAGCTCGCGGAGGAACGCGGTGCAGACGATGACCAGCAGCAGCAGGAACGGCAGCCCGAGCACGATGGAGACCGTCTGGACCGCCGACAGCCCGCCCGTCAGCAGCAGCGCGGTCGCGGTCAGGGCGATCACGATGCCCCAGAGCACGACGAGCCGGCGGTGCGGGGCGAGCGCGCCGCGCTGGCAGAACATGCCCAGGACGACCGAGGCGGAGTCGGCGCTGCTGACGAAGAAGAGCGCGATCAGCGCCATCACGACGACGGAGGTGAGCAGCGGCATCGGCAGGTGCGCGAAGAGCGCGAAGAGGACGCCCTCCTCCCCGGAGTCGGCCGGCGCCTCGGAGAGCGGGGCCCGCCCGGAGAGTTCGAGGTCCATCGCCGTGCCGCCCATGACGGCGAACCAGGCCAGGCTGACCAGCGTGGGGACCACGAGGACGCCGACGGCGAACTCCGGACGGTCCGGCCCCGGGAGATCCGGGCGATGAAGGTGCCGACGAACGGGCAGTACGCCATCCACCAGGCCCAGTAGAAGACGGTCCGGCCGGACACCCGCTCTTCGCCGCCGGAGCACGGTCCGGGACCGCCGGGAGCCGAGCGGGACCCGGCCGCACCGCCCGGCCAGCGGGCCGGCGGGTTCCACTAGACGGGGGCGGAATCCCTGCTCAGGCCGCGCGAAGCGACCAGCCGCGCGCTGCCGTCGGCCAGCCGGTAGGACAGGCCCGCCACGGCGAGGCGGCCGTCGGCCACCCGCTCGGCCAGGATGCGGGAGCGCTCCAGCAGCAGGTCGACGGTGCTGCGGATGTGCTCGTGGAGGATCTCCTCCTCGTGCCGCCCGGCGGCGCGGGCCGCCAGCACGCTCGGGGTCACCCGCTCGACGACGTCGCGGACGAACCCGGCGGGCGGCTTCTCGCCGTCGGCGGCGGCGCGGGCGGCCGCGACGGCCCCGCACGAGTCGTGGCCCAGGACCACGACCAGCGGGCAGTCCAGCATGCTCGCCCCGTACTCGACGCTGCCCAGCACCTCCGAGCCGACCACGTGCCCGGCGGTGCGCACCACGAACAGGTCGCCCAGCCCCCGGTCGAAGATGATCTCGGCGGCGAGCCGGGAGTCGGAGCACCCGAACATCACCGCGAAGGGGTTCTGGGCCGGCGCGGTCTCGGCACGGCGCGCGGCGTCCTGGTTGGGGTGCGCCGGCGCGCCCCCGACGAACCGCCGGTTGCCGGCCATCAGCGTCTCGAAGGCCTCATCGGGAGTCGGTGTCTGTGTTTCGATCATGACCGCAGGTTACGACCTGCTCCAGCGGAAACGCGCGCTCGGGGCCGCGTCCGGCGCTGCGGGAAGCGCTCCAGGGCGATGGTCTTGACGCTGCGGGGGTATCAGGGCGCCCTGATACCCCCGCAGCGTCAAGTCCATCGGGAGGAGCCGCCGGCTAGCGGGCCCGGTGGCGCTGGTAGTGGCGGGCGACCCGCACGCGGTTGCCGCAGCGGGCGGCCGAGCACCAGCGGCGGCGCGGGTGGGCGGGCAGGAACAGCAGCACGCAGTCGTCGGCCTCGCACTGGCGGACCCCGGCGACCGCCGGGTCCGCCAGGAGCTCGGCGGCGGCCTCGGCGAGCCGGGCCGCCAGCCGCTCCCCCGGTGGACCGCTGCGCCGGCGGATGAGGGCGAGTCCCTCCCCGCTCCACTCCACCGCGCTGATGGCGGGCGCGGCGCGCTGCGCCCGGTTGAGCGCGTCCAGGTCGGCCTGTACGGGCCGGGTGCCGTGCCGGGCGTGTTCGAGGGCGCGGGCGGCGCACCCCCGTACCGCGTGCACGGCGTCCAGGTCGGCGGAGGTGTACCTCTCCGGCGGGTCCGGGAGCCGGTCGGCCTCCATCTCCACCCAGGCGCGCAGGTCCTCCGGGGCGGCCAGCAGATCACCGCCGGCCGGCCGGGTGTTGACCAGGTCCAGCGCCAGCGGCTCCCCGGTCAGCGGTACGAGCTCACTCATACCCCTAATGCTACATCGCCGCATTGACGCGTTACGACCGCCACTGCTATACCTAATGCACCAATTGACGGAAAAGGAGTTAGACATGTTCCCCTCGGTCCCCCGCACCGTCCACCGCCGCCTGGACGTCGACGGCGTCCGCGTCTTCTACCGGGAGTCGCTCCCCGAGCGGGAGGACGCGCCCGTACTGCTGCTCCTGCACGGGTTCCCGTCCGGGTCGCACCAGTTCAGCCGCCTCATCGACGCGCTGGGCTCGCACTACCGGCTGATCGCCCCGGACTACCCCGGCTTCGGGCGGACCGAGGCGCCGGAGGGCTTCACCTACTCGTTCGACCGGCTCGCCGACGTCACCGAAGGCTTCGTGCGGCGGCTCGGCCTCGACCGGTTCGTGATGTACGTCTTCGACTTCGGCGCACCGGTCGGCTTCCGGCTCGCCGAGCGCCACCCGGAGTGGATCGCGGGGCTGATCGCGCAGAACGGCAACGCGTACCAGGAGGGGCTCTCCGACGCGGCCCGGGGCGCGCTCACCCTGGCCCCGGAGGCCCCCGGCGCCGAGGAGGCCCTCCGGGACCTGCTCACCCTCGACGGCACCCGCTCCCAGTACGAGACCGGCGTCACCGACCCCGACCTGCTCTCCCCGGACGGCTGGACCCTCGACCAGCACTTCCTGGACCTCCCGGGCCGCAAGGAGGCCCAGCTGTCGCTCTTCTTCGACTACCGGACCAACATCGAGAGCTACCCCCGCTGGCAGGAGTGGATGCGCCGGCACGCCCCGCCCGCCCTCATCACCTGGGGGCGCAACGACCCCTTCTTCATCGAGCCCGGAGCGCGCGCCTACCTCCGGGACCTGCCCGGCGCCGAACTCCACCTCCTGGACACCGGCCACTTCGCCCTGGAGACCCACCTGCCGGAGATCGCGCCGCTCATCGCCGACTTCCTCGACCGCGCCTGGAAGTAGCCGCTCCCCGCACTCCCGCAGCGGCACG
Organism: Nocardiopsis potens DSM 45234; assembly: GCF_000341105.1. GTDB lineage: Bacteria > Actinomycetota > Actinomycetes > Streptosporangiales > Streptosporangiaceae > Nocardiopsis_A > Nocardiopsis_A potens. The sequence continues at coordinate 99,744 of NZ_ANBB01000042.1, read as the reverse complement.
GCCGCATGCCGCGGAAGCCGGGCCGTCGGCCCCTGGCGGGCCGCCCCAAGGCGTACGCGAACGTCGGTACTCGGACAGGACCGGCCCCGCCGAGGCCCGCCCGGCGGGGCGTCTTCCGGCCGGGCTTCAGGAGGGCCGGCCCTGGGGGTTGGAGCAGGATTCGCGGGAGATGCCCGAACCGGTGACCGGGAAGGAGCCGAAGCGCTCTTCGTGCAGGTGGGCGAAGAAGTAGGCCATCTCCTCGCAGCAGGCGTCCAGCACGGCCGCCCGCGGGTCGCGGGCGACGGCGGTGTAGAAGTCGCGGCCCAGCGCGAGGATGAAGCCGCGGGCGTACAGGAAGCCGTCGTCCGAGCCGTCGGTCACCTCCTGTACGTCGGCGCGGTCGATCTCGTAGAGCAGCCGCTCCGCCGCGCGGTCGAGGCCGGTCAGTTCGCCGGAGGAGAGCTCCCGCCCGGCGGCGGCGAGGTTGTCCAGGAACCCCTTCAGCGCCCCGTCCACGACAGGGAGGTGCGGCCCGGACCAGGGGTCCTCCCCCGGTTCGGGCGTCCGGGCCGCCAGAGCCCGCCTGGCCTCGCCGACCTCGGGGCCCAGCGGGGCCCAGGCTGCCTCCACCAGCTCCCACAGCCGCTCTTCGTCCCCCGCTCGGCCGCTTCCCGCCATCACCGTGCTCCTTTCCCGGGCCTGTTCACTCCCGGGCATCGAAGCAGGGGGCTCCGACGTTCCGGGGGCGATGAGCGGCCGGGACGCACGGTCCCGGCGCCGCGTTCGACGACGAGCTCCGGATCCGGATCGGCTCGGTCCTCCCCGAGCGCGCCCTGGAGGACCTCGCCTCCTCCCTCTCCCTGCTGCGGGCCGCCGGGCACTCCGCCGACCGGAAGCGGTCCGCCTGACGGTTCCGGGCGCCCCTGCCCGGGATGCCGGAACATGCGCGGTGAAGGCGGTTTCGTCTATTCTCGGTGCGAGCAGATCCCGGTCGGAGGCGGGCCTTCCGGTGCACGAGGCGCCGGGCTCTCCCGGCGCGGGATGACTTCCCCCTTGCGCATTGAGGTAGATGCCCTTATGGCAGACGGATCGTCCTCGCCCGCCCCGGCCGGCTCCGGCCCGGCACCGCAGATCGACACCACCCTGGCCCATTCGGCCCGGATCTGGAACTACTGGATGGGCGGCAAGGACAACTACCCGATCGACCGCGAAGCCGGCGACCAGGTGATCGCCTTCTTCCCGGAGATCGTGGACCTGGCCCGCACCAGCCGGGAGTTCCTCATCCGGGTGGTGACCTTCCTGGCCCGCGAGGCGGGGATCCGCCAGTTCCTCGACATCGGCACCGGGATGCCCACCGCCAACAACACCCACGAGGTGGCGCAGGCGATCGCCCCGGAGAGCCGCGTGGTCTACGTGGACAACGACCCCTTGGTGCTCGCGCACGCGCGCGCCCTGCTGGTCGGCTCCCCGGAGGGGGTCACCGACTACATCGACGCCGACCTGCGCGACCCCGGCGCGATCCTGGAGCGGGCCGCGGAGACCCTGGACTTCGACCGCCCCGTCGCGCTGATGCTGATGGGCATCCTGGGGCACGTCCCCGAGGACGACATCATGCCGATCGTGCGCCGGCTGGTGGACGCCCTGCCCTCCGGCAGCTACCTGGCGATGTACGACGGCACCGACACCAGCGAGGCCTACAACGCGGCCATCGCGGTCGGCAACGAGAAGGGCGCGGTCCCCTACCTGCTGCGCAGCCCGGAGTCGATCACCGCCCGCTTCGAGGGCCTGGAGCTGGTGGAGCCCGGCGTGGTCCCCTGCCCGCTGTGGCGCCCCGGCCCGGTCGAGGTCGGCACCCGGCGCGGGATGGACCAGTACGGCGGGGTGGCCCGCAAGCCCTGACCCTGGACGATGCGCCGCCGGCCCCGGGCATGCCCCGGGGCTCTTCCGTGCCCGGCGGGCGCGGGGGCGCCCCCGGTCCGCTCCCTGACCGGAAGCGGCCCTTGACCCGCACTGATCAGCGGGGACGCCGTACTCTCGGCGGAGGTCCGCGGCAGAGGCCCGCGGCGGAGGGGCGGGGAGAGGGATGGCCGGTTCGGCGAAGCGGGCGGGAGAGGTCCTGCGCAGGCACCCGCGCAGAAGCGCGGCCGCCGCCGCGGTGGTGGCGCTCGCCCTGGCGGCCGGCCTGGGGGCCGTGCTGCTCCGGCCGGGCGGCGCCGGCGGGCCGGCCCTCTCGGTGAGCCCCCAGGCCTACCTGGACACCGCCGGCGACCTCGGCATGGACGAGGTGCTCGCCGTCGGGTTCCGCGGCGACTCAGCGGTGGTCATGGGGACCTTCCTGCACGGCCGGCTGCGGCTGGCGGTGGTGGACGCCGAGAGCGGGGAACCGCGCTGGGTCCGCGACACGGGCACGCTGATCGACGCCGGCGCGGTGCTCGGCGGCGCCGAATCGGTCGAGCCGCTCGCGTTCGGGGAGGTCTCGGCCCCGGTGCTGACCGGGGAGGGGGACGACTGGTCGGTGGTCGTCCCCTACGCCGTCACCGGCCGGAAGGGCGACGTCGACGACACCGCCCTCCTCGATGCCGAGGAGCGGGGCGTCGCCGCCCTGTCCGGCTCCGACGGCGCCGTCCGGTGGAAGCGGGAGACCCCCGGCGTCCCCCGTGTCCTGGACGGGGCCGGCGGCACGGTCCTGGTCGGCGCCAAGGCCTCCGCGGACCCCGCCGAGGCCGGGGAGGTGACCTCGATGGCCCTGGACGCCGAGGACGGCGGCGCGGTGCTCTGGGAGCACGAGGGCGACTGGGTGCACCGCCTGGCCGGGGACACCGCGCTCGGCGAGTCCGCCCCCGGCGACTGGGAGCCCGGCGCGGACGCCACGACCGAGGGGCACCGGGTCTTCGCGCTCGACGCCCGTACCGGCCGCGCGAAGTGGGACCTGGACGGGGTGTTCTCCGAGTCGGGCGTCGAGGACGCGACGGAGGGGTGGGCGGTCCTGTACGGCGTCCCGCGCGAGGACGGGGCGCCCGCGCGGACCGCGGTCGTCCGCACCGGTTCCGGCGAGGAGGCGCGCTCCCCCCGCGGCCACCTCGGAACGGGTCTCCCCACCTGCGCGGCCGGCGAGGACGCCCGGCTCGTCTGCGTGCAGGACGCCTACGGCTCGTTCGAGCTGATCGCCTTGGCCCCCGGCGGGTCCGGGGCGGAGCGGAGCACGGAGGCCGCGGGCCTGGAGCCGGGCGACGCGGACGGACTGCGGGTGCACGCCGTGTCCGGCGGCCGCATCCACCTGACGGCCCCTCCCCCGGACGGGGAGGAGGAGAGGAGGTCCTTCGTGATCGACCGGTCCGGGGCGGTCCTGGCCGAGGACCTGCCCGGCGAGGTCGTCGCGGCCGCACCGGACCGCATCGCCGTCGCCCCCGACCCGTCGGACGGCACCGGGCGGATCGCGTTCCACCGCACCGCGGAAGGGGACGCCCCACCCCCGCCGGGGCCCTCCCCCGCACCGGCGGCGGAGCCGATGCCGTTCGAGCCGGCGCCCCGGCTCGGCCTCTCCACCTTCGGCGCCGCCGCGCCGGACGGCACCGACGTCGACGCGGGCCTGCACCGGATCCACGGCGCCGTCCTCGCCGGCGGCTCCCTGGTCTACGCGGGCGAGGACGACGACGGGATCCTCGTCTCGGCCCTCGACCCGGACACCGGGGAGGAGCGCTGGACGCTCGGCGGCGGGGACGGGCCCGGCGCGATCGGCGCCCTCGGCGCGGATTCGAGGAGGCTCGCCGTCGCCGGCGGGGACGGCGGCGTCCTGCTGGTCCCGCACGGCCTGGACGGCGGGCGGAGCGGCGTGTCCGCGGTCTCCGCCGGGGACGGGGAGGTGCTCTGGACGGAGCCGCTCGGCGGGGGCGCCGACTTCCTCGACCGCCTCTTCGGCTCCGAGGAGGACCTGTTCGCGGTGGGCAGGACCGACTACGGGGACTCCTCCGTCACCGCGGCCCGCACCGAGGTCCGGGAGGTGGGCTCCGGGCGCCTCGTGCACACCGAGGAGGACGCCGAGGCGGCCGGGATCGGCGGCGGCGCCCTGGTGGTCGAGCGGCGCACCCCGCCCTACGGCTCCGGCCCGGACCGCGGGCCCGCCGAGGAGGTGGCGGGCGTGGACCCGCGCACCGGCGAGGAGCGGTGGAGCCTGGACGGGCGGTACGAGCGGCCGCGGGTCGTCGAGGTCGCCGGGGACCGGGCGGTGGTGGTGGAGCACGGCGGCGGCACCGCGGTGCTGGATCCGGCCACCGGGGAGGAGATCGCGTCCTCGGCGACCCGGGCGGACCGCTGCTCGGGCACGGCGGAGCCGCTCCTGGTCTGCCGGGCCGGAGCCGCCGGGTCCGGCGGCGACGGCACCCTCCCCGTGGTGGTGGAGGCCGGCGGCGCGGAGGCCTCGATCCGGCCGCTGCCCGGGCTGCCCGGACCGAAGGACCTGGCGGGCGCGGAGCGGTGGATGTTCGCCCGCGACGCGGACGCCCCCTTGGGCGAGGCCCCCGGCATGCCCGGAGAGGGCCCCTACCGGATGTTCGACGCGCACGGCCGCCCGCTCCTCGACGGCCTGCCGGGCCGGGCGATCTCCGCCGACGACGAGCACGTCGTCCTCCTCGACGGCGAACTCGGCGAACTCTCCACGGCCGGAGCCCGGATCACGGTGCACCGCCGGGGGTGACCTCCCGGGGGGGGGGGGGGCGCGGCGGTCCCGGTCCCGCACCGGGCACCCCGACCGCCCGGCGGGCCCCGGTTCGGTACACCGACGGGGTGGCCTTCCGAGGGCGCGACGGTCCCCGCCGCCGCGCCGGTCCCCGATCCCGCACCGCTCCGGCTCACCGCGCGGCGGAGCGCCCCGGTCCGCGATCCCGCCCCGGCCACGGCGGAGCACGGCCCGCTCGCCCGCCGGGCGGCCCGGGGCTGCGGCGCGCCAGCGCACGGGGCCGCAGCGCTCGGGGCCGCGTCGCCGGGGCGGAGGGGTCCGCCGGTGCTCGGGGCCGAGCCGCACCGCCGATGGCAGGATCTGACAGACAACCGTCATTGCGGCCGCGGAGCGCCGCCGCCACGATGGACCCATGCCCACTCCGCACCACGTCGTCATCGCGGTCTTCCCTGACGTCGACCTGCTCGACGTCACCGGCCCGGCCGAGGTCTTCGCGCTGGCCGAGCGGGAGTCCGGCGGGCGGGCCGGGTACACGGTCCGCCTGGCGGGGCCCGCCGCCGGCCCGGTCGCCACGTCGGCCGGGGTGCGGGTCCTGGCCGACCTGGCCTTCGCCGAGGTCGGCACCGAGGTGGACACCCTGCTGGTGCCCGGCGCGGTGGACCCGCACCCGGACGGCCCGGTGGCCCGGGTCGACGGCTCCGTGGTGGAGTGGGTGCGGGCCACCGCACCGCACGCGCGCCGGATCGCCTCGGTGTGCGTGGGCGCGCACGTGCTCGCGGCCGCCGGGCTGCTGGACGGGCGCCGGGCGACCACGCACTGGTCGACCGCCGCCCGGCTGGCGGCCGACCACCCCGAGGTCGACGTGGACCCCGACCCGATCTTCGTCCGCTCCGGGCGGGTGTGGACCGGCGCCGGCATCAGCGCCTGCCTGGACCTGGCGCTGGCCCTGGTGGCCGAGGACCACGGCGAGGAGCTGGCCCTGGCCGTGGCCCGGCAGCTGGTGGTGTACCTCAGGCGGCAGGGCGGCCAGAGCCAGTTCAGCGTACCGCTGAGCCGGCCCGCGGCGGCCCGCCGGGACATCGACGAGCTGCGCGTCTTCATCACCGAGAACCTCGGCGCCGACCTGTCGGTCCCCGCGCTGGCCGAGCGGATGTGCCTGAGCGAGCGCCACTTCGCGCGGGTCTTCCGGCAGGAGACCGGCACCGGCCCGGCCGCCTACGTGGAGGAGGCCCGGGTCGAGGCCGCCCGCCGCCTGCTGGAGACCACCGACCTGCCGCTGGAGCGGGTCGCGGCGGACACCGGGGCGGGGTCGGTGGAGACGCTGCACCGCTCCTTCCGCAGGCGGCTCGGCACCACCCCCGCCGCCTACCGGCGCCGCTTCCGCACCGCCTCCTGACCTTCCCGGCCGTTTCCCGACACTCGCCCTCTGACTCTCTCCGACCGACCGGCGCCCGACGGCCGGCCCGGCCTCCCGCGCGGGAGGCCCGCCAGGCCTGCCCGAAAACCGAAAGGAACCCGTCACCCATGAACCCCTCCGCGTCCCTGCGCAGCGTCATCGGCCTCGACGGCACGCCGCCCCGCCTCGGCGAGTCGACCCTGGTCATGATCGATTTCCAGAACACCTACCGGTCCGGGGTCATGGCCCTGGAGGGCGCCGAACCCGCCCTGGCCGCCGGGGCCCGCCTGCTCGCCGCCGCCCGCGCGGCCGGAGCGCCGGTGGTGCACATCGTCAACGACGGAGGCGAGGGCGGCCCCTACGACATCCGCGCCGATATCGGCGCGATCAGCCCCGAGGTGGCGCCCGCGGACGGCGAACCGGTGGTGGTCAAGGAGTTCCCCGACGCCTTCCACCGCACCGGCCTGGAGAAGACCCTGCGCGACCTGGGCTCCGGCCCCGACCTGGTGCTGGCCGGGTTCATGGCGCACATGTGCGTGGCCTTCACCGCCCAGGGCGCATTCAACCTCGGCTACCGGCCCACCGTCGTCGCCGAGGCGACCGCCACCCGCCCCCTGGCCGCGCCCGGCGGCGGCACCATCTCCGCCGCCGGCCTCAAGACGGCGGCCCTGACCACCGTCGCCGACCTGTTCGGCGTCGTGGTCCCCACCGCCGCGGACCTCACCGCCTGACCCGCGACGCCCCGGTCCCCGGCCGGGGGCGCCGACCGGCCCCGCGCCGGCGCGCCCCCGGCCGGGTCCGTAACCTGCTGCGGATGCGCACCGTATGGACCACGGACCCGGGGGACGACCCCCGCCTGCTCAGAATGCTTCCGCGGATCCGGGCCGACGCGGTCGCCGGCGCCGTGCTCGGCGGCGCGCCGGTCCTTGTGACCGCGGCCGGCCCGCACTACGACGGCGACTGCCCCCGAGCCGGCGAGCACGACTGCGCCGCCCCCTCGGTGCAGGTCCGGGACGCCGCGACCGGCGAGCCGGTGCGCACCGTCCCCGGTGTCGGCGGGCACCTGCTCGCCACCGCGTCCGTGCGCGGCCGCCCGATGGCCGCCGTCTGCGACTGGGACGGCGCCCCGCTCCTGGTCGACCTGGAGGCCGGGGCGGTGGCGGGCCGGCTCCCCGGCCACCGGAGCGCCGTCCGCGCCCTGGTCGCCGCCGACCTGGGATCGGGCCCGGCCGTGCTCACCGCGGACGGGGACGGGACGGTGCGGACCGTGCACCTGGAGACCGGCGAGGTCCGTGCGTTCGGCACCGGGCGGCGGCTGCACGCGCTGGCATCGGTCGCCATCGGAGGCCGCCCCGTGGCGGTGGCGGCCGGCGGCGCCGTGGAGCTGTGGTCGCCGGACTCCGGGGCGCGGATCGGCGCGCTTCCCGTCTCCGCGGAAGTGCGGAAGGCCGCCTCCTGGCCGGACGGGGGCGCCGCGGTCGCCCTGCTCGCCGCGGACGGCGGGGTGGAGGTGCGGGACGCCGCCTCCGGACGCCGGCTGGCCCGGCGGCCGGCCGGCGACCTGGATGTGGACGGCATCGCGGGGGTCCTCACCGGGGACGGCCGCCGCCTGGTGGCGGCCGCCGACGCGGAGGCGGTGCACCTGTGGGACGTCGGCGCGGACCGCCCTGCGGGCCCTCCGCTGGTCGGGCCGACCGCGTGGCCTGCACTGGCAGGCACCGGCCCGGGTCTCCTCGCCACCGCCTCCGAGGAGGACGAGGCCATCGGGGTCTGGCGGGTCGACCTGGGGGTCCCGCCCCGCGGGGGCCCGGGCGGCACCGTCCGGTGCATCGCGGTCTCCCCGGACGGGCGCGTGATCACCGGCGGCGCGGACGGCACCGTCGCCTCCTGGCGGCTGGAGGACGGCGCGCCCGGTCCGGTGCTCGGCGTCCTGCCCGCGCCGGTCCGCGCGGTCGCCGCGGTACCGCTCGGCGCGGACACCGGCGTACCGGCCGGCGCGGGCACCGCCGTGCTGGCCGGCGGCGGCGACCTGCTCGGGCGGACCGACGACCGGTTGCACCGCTGGTCCGGCGGCGGTGCGGACCGGCCGGTCCGCACCGGCCACCGCGGTGAGGTGCGCATCATCGCCACCGCCGTCGTCGGCGGCCGCGCGGTCGCGCTCACCGCCGGCTGCGACGAGGCGCTGCACATCACCGACCCCGCCACCGGGGAGCGGATCGGCGGCCTTCCCGGCCGGGGACGCCCCGACGGCGTCGCGGTCGGCGCCCTCGGCGGGCGCCCGGTCGCCGCCGTCAGCCGGGCCTTCGGCCGCTTCCGGCTGTGGGACCTGGCCGACCGCGCCCCGCTGCCCACCCCGGCCGCCGACGCGATGGAGGCCCTGGAGCGGGTGCACGCCCTCACCCGGTCGGGCACCGGGCCGGCGGTCCTCACGGTGCGCGGCGGCACCGTGCGCCTCCGGGACCTCGGCGCCGGCGCCGCGCGGCTCCTCGGCCCGGAGGACGGCGCAGAGGTGACCGCCCTCGCGGTGCACGATGCGGGGGACCCGAGGGCCGCGGTGGCGCGCGCGGACGGGTCCATCGCCCTGTTCGACCTGGAGGCCGGGGCGGCCGCCGGCGCGTTCGGCCTGCCCTGCCCGGCCACCGCGCTCGCCTGGGCGCCCGGCGGCGACCTCGTGGCCGCGTACCGCAGGACCCTGCTCCGCCTCGGCCGGTAGCGGGGCGGGACCGGAAGGCGGCGCGGGGGACCTCCGGGCCGTGCTCCTCCCCCGCCCGGGTTCCGGTTCCCCGTTCCCCCGGGAAGGCTCCGGAGACCGGACTCCGGACGCCTTCCCCGCAGCCGGCCGAGGCGGCCGGTCCGCCGGACCGGGATCAGCCGCCCGGCCGTGCCCGGTCCGCGCGGGACCGGAGAGCCGTGCTTCGCGCCCGCAGTACCCGTGATGGGCCCGGTAGAGCGCGCTCCGGCGGCGGTGGTCCTCCAGAACATGGCGCCGAGGCGTTCTCGGAGCAGTATGCGGCCGAGGCCGCCGTGGACGCGGGCCCGCAGGGAGCGGAGTTCCGGGAGGCGCCGTCCGTCCTCGTGGTAGGCGGCGGCGAGACCCGGCGGGGCGCTCGTCGGCGAAGGCGCCGGCCGGCGCGGGGACGCCGATTCCGGTGCCGGCCGGCGGGACGGAGGGGAAGGGGAACAGGCCGCCGGTCGGGCGCGGCCGCGCCGTCATGGGCGGGAGTGCGGCGGCCGGAGTGGTGCACATCCGCTGCCTCCTCGAGGGCGGCGGGGCGGTGAGCGGGGGCTTCGGCGTACCGGCCACTGCGGTCCGGCGGTGCTCCGGAACCCATGGCAGACTCATGCCGTCCGGTCCGCGACCGGATCCGATCCCCGGCCCCCGGTGAGGAGAGCGCATGGACGGCGATCCGCACATACACGTCCAGGCGAAGGTGATGCAGGACGACGCCGCCGTCCGCAACATGCTGGCGTCCTCCTTCGGGCTGGCCGGCGACCTGCCGAGCCATGTCGCCACCGGGTGCGGGCTGCAGGTGCCCCGGACGAGGACCTCTGCGGAGCCGAACAGCGTCACCTGCCTGCCCTGCCGCGAGCATGCGCAGGCCGAGCACCTGCGCCTGGCCGAGCAGGTCGAGCGGCTGAGCCGGATGCCCGGGTCGATCATCGGCCCCGCGCAGGCCGAGCTGGCCGCCGAGCGCCACCGCGACCTGGCCAGGAAATTCTCCGGCGCGGAGGACTGAGGCGATACCCGCGCGGGAGGTCCGCACGGTCCCGGCCGCGCCCCCCCGTTCCGGCGGAGACCCCTGCTCCGGACGGCCCGGGCATCCCGGGCTGCCCGGGCGCCCCGGACGGTTCAGGCGTCCCGGTGGTGCAAGAGGCCCGGGCGGGGCGGGGGCCCGTCCCGGCCGCACGGATCGTCGGCGAGGTTCTCCGCTCGCCGCGGTGCTCCGGCCGGCGGTGTCGGACCAGGGCTGCCGCTTCCGCCCGGAGCACCTCCCCGTGACCGTGTTTCCGGCCTCCGCTCAGGGCGGGGAAGGGCACTCCCCGGACTCTACGCGGGTGGGCGCAGGGGCGGCGGAGCTTCTCACATCCGAGCGGGAAGCGGCCGTCTGGGTCCGGCGGCGCCACAGGCACGTCTCCCCGGCGCTTCCCCTGCGGGCCGGGCGCCGCCCCGGGCGGGTTCCGGCAGGTACCGGCGGACCGGCCGCCTCACCGAAAGGGTCGCGGCGGGTTTCGGCGGGCGGGGGCAGCAGCTCAGGACGCTCCGGCCTCGGTGAGGATGGCGGCGATCTCGGTGTAGCCCCGGTCCCGGGCGTGCTGGAGCGAGGTGGTGCCCCAGACGCCGTCGGGGATGTCGGTGTCCACGCCGGCGTCCACCAGCAGCCGGACGATCTCCTGGTAGTCGGAGCTCCCGTCGCCGAAGATGACCGCCTCGATCAGGGCGGTCCAGCCGTGCGAGTTCATGTGGTCGACGTCGACGTCGGTCCGCTCCAGGATCGCCCGCACGTACTCGGTGTGCCCGCGTTCGCAGGCCGGGATGAGCGCGGTGCCGCCCACCCGGTTGACCTCGGTGATGTCGGGGTCGGCGGCCAGCAGCGCGTCGAGCATCCGGGTGCTGCCGGTGACGCCGGTCATCAGGAACGGCGAGTCGTGCTCCTCGTTGAGCGCGTCGGGGTCGGCGCCGGCCTCCACCAGCGCCTCGGCGACCTCGACGTGGTCCTGCACGACGGCGTGGAACAGCGCGGTCTCGCCCTGGTCGTCGGGGGCGTCGACGTCGACCCCGGCGTCCAGTTCCTCCTGCAGGGCGTCGAGGTCGCCGTCCTCGGCGGCGGCGCGCAGCCGGCCCTCGTCGCCGTTCATCGGCCGCTCGGAGGGGGCCGGCTCCGCCGGGGAGGCGGACGGGGCCGCCTCCGGCGCGGCCTGCGCCGCCTCTTCCTCCGGCCGCTCCTCGGGGGCGGCGCAGGCCGTCCCGAGCAGTAGCGCGCCCGCCAGCAGCGGAACCACCGCGCGTCGTCTCACCGCTTCCTCCTCTCACCGCCGCCCGGTCCCGGGCGGCGCCGGGGGCGCCCCGCCCCGGCGGCACCCCTTGCGACGCCGGGACGGGACTTCCGGCAGGGCGGGCGGTCGCGTCCGCACTCCGCTCCGGCCGTTGCCGACGCTCACCAGGTTGGTCGGCGGGGCCGGGCCGCGGGTCGAACGGCCGGGGGAACCGGCGGGACCGTTCGGGCGACGCGGCCGTCACCCGATCGGACGACGAGGGGGCGGCGGTCTCGGCGGCCTTGTCCGTGCGGGGCACGGCTCACCGCGGACGGCCGCCCGGCCGCGCCCGTGCCTTTCCCGCGGGCGCGGGGCGCACCGGCGCAGGGCGCGCGGGCCGTCCTCACCTCCCGGTGCCGTGCCCGGTGCGCCTTTCCGGGGAGGGGCGGGGCGGCGAGCGGTGGCGGGGCCCGTCCGCCTGCTCCGCGCTCGGCAGGCGGTTCAGCAGGCGGTGCAGCCCATGCCCGCGGCGCCCTTCCGCCGTTCGAGCAGGACGGTGTCGCGCCAGGCGCCGTCGAGGCGGGCGACGCGTTCGCGGACGCCGACGGTCCGGAAGCCGGCCGAGCGGTGCAGGGCCAGGCCCGGCTTGTTCTCCGGGAAGACCGAGGCCTGCAGGGTCCACAGGCCTTCGTCGGCGTCGGCCTCGGTGACCTGGCGGTGGATGAGGGCCTTGCCGACCCCGCGGCCGCGCTCCCCCTCGGCGACGTAGACGGAGGTCTCGGCGACGCCGGAGTAGGCCGTCCGGGTCGAGGCGGGCGCGGCGGCCGCCCAGCCGACGACCTTCCCGCCGGACTCGGCGACCCAGCGGTGCCCGGGCAGCCATGCGGAGTCCGGTTCGGCGGCCCCGGGGACCTCGCTCTCGGAGGCGGCGTCGCCGGTGGCGATGCCTTCGGCGTGGATCCGGCGCACCGCGTCGAGGTCGCCGGCCGCCATGGGGCGCACCTCCACACCGGCCGGCAGGTCGGTGGGGCAGCAGGGGCGGGAGGCGAGCAGGCCCATCACCGCGTCGGCGGCGTGCGGCAGGCCGGTGCAGCAGGCGGGGTTGACGGCGACCCGGGTGGAGGTGCCCGCCTTCTCCAGCAGCACGAAGCCGACCTCGGCGAGCTTGCGCAAGTGGTGGGAGACGGTGGGCTGGCCGATCTCCAGGGCCGCCGCCAGTTCGCCCACGGTGGCGCCGCCCGGTCGGGCTGCGATGGCGTGCAGGAGGCGCACCCGGGTGGGTTCGGCCAGGCAGGCGAACCAGGAGGCGTAGGTCGCGGCGGTGTCGGGCTCCAGTGCGGCGGGGGCCGGGGTGGTCACGCTCATGCCTCCATTATCGACCATCATCGATGGTTGCGTCCATCGATGTCCGTCGATAAAGTCCTTCTCAATCGACGAACTTCGATGAAGAGGTGTGTGATGGCAGCGGAACTTCCCGTCGTGGTGATCGGGGCCGGCCCGGTGGGGCTGGCCGCGGCGGCCGAGGCCGAGCAGCGCGGCCTGCCGGTGCTGGTGCTGGAGAAGGAGGAGCGCGCCGGGGCCGCGGTCGCCGAGTGGGGCCATGTCCGGCTCTTCTCCACCTGGCGGGACCTCATCGCCCCGGCCGCGGAGAAGCTGCTCGCCGCCACCGGGTGGCGGCGCCCGTCCGACGACGCCTACCCCACCGGCGCCGACTGGGTCCGGGACTACCTCGAACCGCTGGCCGCGGCGCTCGGCGAGCGGGTGCGCCTCGGCGCCGAAGTGGTCGGGGTGAGCCGGCGCGGCCGGGACCGGGTGGTCGACGCCGGGCGCGACGAGCAGCCGTTCACCGTCCGGGTGCGCACCGCCGGCGGCCGCGAGGAGCGCCTCCTCGCCCGCGCCGTCATCGACGCCTCGGGCACCTGGGGCTCGCCCAACCCGCTCGGCGGCGACGGCCTGCCCGCGCTGGGCGAGGCCGCGGCGGCGGACCGGATCTCCTACCGGGTCCCCGACACCGCCGACGGCGCGGTGCGCGCCCGCCACGCCGGGCGGCGCACCGCCGTGGCCGGCAGCGGGCACTCGGCGCTGACCGCGCTGGTGCTGCTGGCCGGCCTCGCCGAGCAGGAGCCCGGCACCCGCGCGGTGTGGGTGCTGCGCCGGGGCGAGGTGGGCGACGCCTTCGGCGGCGGCGACGCCGACCGGCTCGCCGCGCGCGGAGCCCTGGGCGAGCGGGCCAGGAGGGCGGTGGAGGCCGGGCACATCGAGGTGGTCACCGGGTTCCGCACCGCCGAGGTGCGCGCGACCGACGGCGGTGTGGTCCTGGTCGGCGAGGACGGGCGCGCCCTGGATCCGGTGGACGAAGTGGTGGCGCTCACCGGGTTCCGCCCCGACCTGTCGCCGCTGTCGGAGGTCCGGCTGGGGCTGGACGCGACCCTGCAGGCGCCGGTGGCGCTGGCCCCGCTGATCGACCCGAACCTGCACTCCTGCGGCACCGTCTACCCGCACGGAGCCGCCGAGCTCTCCCACCCCGAGCCCGGGTTCTACCTGGCCGGGATGAAGTCCTACGGCCGCGCCCCCACCTTCCTGGCGCTGACCGGGTTCGAGCAGGTCCGCTCCATCGCCGCCGAGATCGCCGGGGATCGCGAGGCCGCCGGGCGGGTGGAGCTGGTGCTGCCCGAGACCGGGGTGTGCAAGGGCTCCGGCCTGCCCGACGCGGAGCAGGAGGAGGCCGGGGCCGCCGCCGAGGGCGGCTGCTGCGGAACCGCGGCGGGCCCGCAGCCGGTGGAGGTGGTTCTCCCGGCCCCGTCCCCGCAGACGTGAGCCGCCGGGCCGGGGCGGCGGCCGCGACCCCGCGGGCCGCCGCCCCGCTCCGGAACCGGGTGGCGCTGGCCGCCCTGTGCACCACCGTGACCACCGGCTACGGGGTGCTGTTCTACGCCTTCCCGGTGCTGGCCCCGGCCATCGCGGCCGACACCGGGTGGTCGCCGACCACCGTGACGGCGGCCTTCTCGCTCTCCCAGGTCGTCGCCGGCCTCAGCGGGATCCCGGTAGGCCGGTGGCTGGAGCGGGCGGGGCCCCGGGTGGTGATGACGGCCGCGGCCGCACTGGCCGTCCCCGCCACCGCGGCCATCGCCGCCGCCCCCGCCCTGTGGGCCTTCTTCCTTGCGTGGGCGGCGGCGGGGGCGGCGATGGCAGGGCTGTTCTACCCGCCGGCCTTCGCCGCCATCACCCGCTGGTACGGGCCTCGGCGCGTGCCGGCGCTGACCGCCCTGACCCTCGTCGCGGGCCTGTCGAGCACGGTCTTCGCTCCCGCGACGGCCGCGCTGGAGCACGCCTTCGGCTGGCGCGGCGCCTACCTGGCCCTGGCGGCGGTCCTGGCACTGGTGGTCCTGCCGCTGCACGCCTTCGCCCCGACCCCGCCCTGGCGGCCCGCTGGGGGCGCGACCGGCCCGCCCCGCCCCGCGGAGGAAGGGGAGGGCAGGGGCGCCATCATGGGCGGGCGGCCGTTCCTCGCGCTGAGCGCCGCCCTCACGCTCGGGGCGTTCGGGGTCTACGCGGTCGTGGTGAACCTGGTGCCGCTGCTGGAGGAGCGCGGATACGGCACGGCGGCCGCCGCGTGGGCGCTGGGCGTCGGCGGCCTCGGCCAGGTGCTGGGGCGGCTCGCCTACGCGCCGCTGGAGCACCGCACCTCCCCGGTGGTCCGCACGGTCGCCGTGCTCGCCGCGTGCGCGGCCACCACCGGGCTGCTCGGCCTGGTGGCCGGGCCGTTCGCCCTGGTCCTGGTGGTCGCGCTGGCGGCCGGAACGGTGCGCGGCGTGCTGACCCTGCTGCAGGCCACCGCCGTGTCCGACCGGTGGGGCACCGAGCGCTACGCCGCGCTCAACGGCGTCCTGCACACCCCGATCATGCTGGCGGTCGCCCTGGCCCCGTGGGCCGGAGCGGCGCTGGCGGTGCCGCTGGGCGGCTACCCCGCCGTGTTCTCCGCCCTGGCCGCCATCGGCGCGCTGGGCGCGCTCGCGGCGGCGACCGGTCCGGGCGGCCGCGCGGCGCGCGGCCGACCCGGCCCTCCATCCCCCGTTTCCCCCACTGCGTCCTCCGTTCCCGAGGAGTTTCGATGACCCGTGTCCCCCTGCTGATCATCGGCGCCGGCCAGGCCGGGCTCGCGGCGGCCCACGCGGCCGCCGCCCGGGGCGTGCGCCCCCTGGTGCTGGAGGCCGCCGGTGAGACCGGCGGCTCCTGGCCGCACTACTACGACGGCCTCGTCCTGTTCTCCCCGGCGCGCTTCTCCGCGCTGCCCGGACGCCCCTTCCCCGGCGACCCCGAGCGCTACCCGCTCCGCGACGAGGTCGTGGACTACCTGCGCGCCTACGCCGAAGGGCTGGACGCCGACATCCGCTGCGGCCACCGCGTCACCTCGCTGGTCCGCGAGCGCGGCGCCCTGGTCGCGGCCACCGCCGGCGGGGACCGGTTCGAGGCCCCGGCCGCCATCACCGCGACCGGCGCCTTCACCCGACCGCACCGCCCCGCCCTGCCCGGTCTCGGCGAGTTCACCGGTACCGTGCTGCACGCCGCCGACTACCGCTCGCCCGAGCCGTTCGCCGGGCAGCGGGTGGTGGTCGTGGGCGGCGGCAACTCCGCGGTGCAGATCGCCGCCGAGCTGGCCGGGTCCGCCCGGGTGACCCTGGCCAGCAGGGCGCCGGTGGCCTGGGCGGACCAGCGCCCGCTGGGCCGCGACGTCCACTGGTGGTTCGCCCGCTCCGGCCTGGACTCCGCGCCGCTGCGCCGGATCTGGGAGAAGGGTCCCACCCTGGTCAACGACGACGGCCGCTACCGGGCCGCGTTCGCCTCGGGCAACCCCGACCGGCGGGAGGTGTTCACCCGCCTGGAGGGCGGCAAGGCCGTCTGGGCCGACGGGGAGGCCGAGCCGGTCGACACCGTCGTCCTGGCCACCGGGTACCGGCCCGCCCTGGACTACCTGGAGGGGAGCGGCGCCCTGGACGGGCGGGGCGCTCCGCTGCACCGGGGCGGGGTGTCCACCCGCGTGCCCGGCCTGGGCCATGTGGGCCTGGAGTTCCAGCGCAGCTTCTCCTCGGCGACCCTGCGCGGAGTGGGCCGCGACGCCCGCCACGTGGTCCGGAGGCTGAAGGTCGGCTGAGGCGGAGCCGCGCGGCCCGGCGCCGGGGGCGGGGTTCCGGCCCCGCCCCCGGTGGCGGGTCAGGCCCGTTTCCACACGCCCAGTTCGATCAGGAGGTCCTCGATCCGGCGGGCGATCTCGTCGCGGACGAGGCGTACCTGCTCCAGCGGCTTTCCGGCCGGGTCGTCCAGCTCCCAGTCGAGGTAGCGCCTGCCGGGGAAGACCGGGCAGGCGTCGCCGCAGCCCATGGTGATCACCACGTCGCTGGTGCGCACCGCGTCGGGGGTGAGGACCTTGGGCCGCTCGGCGGTGATGTCGATGCCGGCCTCGGCCATCGCCTGCACCGCCACCGGGTTGACCTGCTCGGCCGGGGCCGAGCCGGCCGAGCGCACCTCGACGGCGTCCCCGGCGAGGTGGCGCAGGAAGCCCGCGGCCATCTGCGAGCGGCCCGCGTTGTGCACGCAGACGAAGAGCACGGTGGGTCGTTCGGTCATGGTCTCCTCTTCTCGGTCGTTGCGGGCGGACGCCGGTTCTCAGCGCCGGTCGGCGGGGAAGCGGCGGCGCCAGGCCAGGGACACGTAGACCAGCCCGACCAGGACCGGCACCTCGATCAGCGGGCCGACGACCCCGGCCAGCGCCTGCCCGGAGGCGGCGCCGAAGGTCGCGATGGCCACGGCGATGGCCAGCTCGAAGTTGTTGCCGGCCGCGGTGAAGGCCAGCGTGGCGGTCCGGTCGTAGTTCAGCCCGATCGCCTTGCCCAGGGCGAAGGCGCCGAACCACATGAGGGCGAAGTAGGCCAGCAGCGGGACGGCGATCCGGGCCACCGACAGCGGGTCGGAGGTGATCGCGTCGCCCTGGAGCGCGAAGAGCAGCACGATGGTGAAGAGCAGCCCGTACAGCGCCCACGGGCCGATCCGGGGCAGCAGCTCCGACTCGTAGCGCCCCCGGCCCATCCGCCTCTCCCCCAGGCGGCGGGTGAGGAACCCGGCGAGCAGCGGGATGCCGAGGAAGACCGCGGTGTTGGCGGCGATCTGCCAGGCCGACACCTCCAGGCCCCCGGTGTCCAGCCCCAGCCACCCGGGCAGCAGGTCCAGGTAGAACCAGCCGAGCAGGCCGAAGACGGCGACCTGGAAGACGGAGTTCAGCGCGACCAGCACCGCGGCGGCCTCCCGGTCGCCGCAGGCCAGGTCGTTCCAGATGATGACCATGGCGATGCAGCGGGCCAGGCCGACGATGATCAGCCCGGTGCGGTACTCCGGCAGGTCGGCCAGGAAGAGCCAGGCCAGGGCGAACATGACCGCCGGCCCCAGCAGCCAGTTGAGCGCGATGGAGGAGAGCAGCAGCCTCCTGTCCCGGGTGACCGGGCCCAGCCGGTCGTAGCGGACCTTGGCCAGCACCGGGTACATCATCACCAGCAGGCCGAGCGCGATCGGCAGCGAGATCCCGCCGACCTCCAGTGCGGCCAGCCCCTCGCCCAGGCCGGGCAGGAGGCGGCCGAGGCCGAGGCCGGCGGCCATCGCCAGCAGGATCCACACCGCCAGGTAGCGGTCGAGGAAGGAGAGCCCGCCGGCGACCGGCGCCTTCGCGGGAGGGGTGTCGGTGCCGGCCATCAGCAGGCCCTCCTGGGCCGGCCGCCGGCGCGCGCGGCCTCGGCCAGGCCGGCGAGCCCGGCGGAGAGCCCGTCCAGCGCCTCCGGGCGCAGCCGGTAGTAGGTGAACCGGCCGCACGGCTCGGTCTCGACCAGCCCGGCCTCGCGCAGCACCCGCAGGTGGTTGGAGAGGTTGGTCTGCCGGGCGCCGGTCTCGGCGATCAGGTGCGTGGTGCACAGCGTCTCCGCGGAGAGCAGCTCCACGATCCGCATCCGGAGCGGGTCGGCCAGCGCCCGCAGTACATCAGTATCGACTGATATCAGCATGGGATGATGATAACCGGGGCGGGGCCGGGGCTCCGACCGGGGGCTCCGGTCCCTCTCCGCAGGCGGGAGGGGCGGGGCCGCCGCTCCGGCCCCGCCCCCCTTCATCCGGCGGGCACCGCTCCGGCGGCCGCTACTCCGGCAGGTAGTACGGCCGGTTCTGCACCGCGACCGGGGGCATGTGGTGCACCCAGGCGCCGGCGGGCTGCACGTCCTTGATGACGTCGATGAAGTCCTTGACCTTGCCGTAGGCGGCGCCGGTCCCCGGGGTCAGCACCACCCTGCCGGTCTGGCCGCTCAGGTCGTACCACTGGTAGGGCCGGAAGACGTTGAGCGGCGCGGCGAGCGCCCGGTACCCGGACTCCCCGTCCTTCCTGCTGCCGAACTCGGTGAACGGCGCCGCGCTCACCTCCTTCGCGGGGAGCTTCCGCAGGTCGGCGGTGAACCCGAAGTGGACGTCCTTCGGGTCGAAGCCGTTCTCGCCCTTCTTGCCCTCCGCGCCGCAGACCACCTTCCAGGTGTCGTACCAGACGACCGTCCACTCGTCGCCCTTCTTGACCGGGGTCCCGTTGGGCACCGGCAGGGTGACGTCGAAGTCGGCCTTGAACTTCGGCTCGTTGAACAGGGCCACGCCGGCGTTGATCGCGGGCTGGGCGTCGCAGGGCACGTGCACCCGGCAGAACCCGAGGTTGCGCGTCTGGTCCTCGCCCGCGGCGTACTGCTTGTAGGTCAGCTTCGGGATCCGGTCCTTCAGCGCGGTGGGGTAGGAGACGACGTTGAGCTCGATCTCCTGGGTGACGCCGGTGCCGTGCGCGAACTGGGCGAAGTAGACCTGGAAGTTGAAGGACAGGCAGGCCTTGCCGCCGAACTCCGCCGGGCTCAGCCTCCCCTTCGCCGGGAAGGAGTTCAGCAGCGCCTCCGCCTCCGCCTTGCCGACCAGGTAGTCGGCGCCGATGTTGATGAAGGTGCCGTAGTAGAAGGGGAGGTCGAACCCGCCGGGGATGCTCGGCAGGACGCCGCCCTCGGTCGCGGCCCTCTCCATGGTGTCGGTCATGCGAACTGCTCCCTCTTCTGCATGGTGGCGGCGGACAGGTCGATGGGCGCCCCGGGCGTCCGGTCGACGGCCTCGATGTTCTGCTCGACCTGCTCCCGGGCGGCGTCGAAGTGCCGCACCCCGAGTTCGAAGGTGGCGCTGGCGCAGACGCCCTTCTTCGCCAGGGCCGGGTCGGGGTGCGGGTTGCGGTAGAGCCGCTCGGCCCGGTCGCCCAGCTCCAGCATGGTGGGCACGGCCAGGCACATCAGCCGCGGCCATCCGTCGAAGGCGCTGTCCAGGTAGCTGAGCAGCGTCGCGTAGCACTGGTTGAACGCGACCGCCTCCTCGTAGACCCGGCTCGTCTCCTCGTACTCCTTGTAGTCGGCGACCTTGGAGTCGCCGTGGATCTTGTAGGCGTCGTCCCAGGTGACGTCGAGGAGGGGCCCGCTGGGCGGGGTCCTCGGGGTGTCGTGGCGGCCGTAGGACCGGCCGGTGCGGATCTCGTTGAACCGGAAGTAGTGCGCGAGCTGGCGCTCCTCGCCGAAGAACTTGTCGTCGCTGTCCCAGATCGAGTCGTCGGCCCCCTCGCCCTGCTCGCTGATCACCTCGATCGCGGTGAGCGCGCTCTTCAGCCCGGCGATGGGGAACGCCTCGCCGCCGGAGTTGTAGAAGTCCTCCGGCCCCACCTGGCGGGCGGGGTCGCCGGTGAACACGGCGGCCTCCCCCTTCTCCTCGACCAGGGCGCGGAGGCCGTCCGCGATGGCGGCGTAGAACTGGCCGATGGAGGTCCACCCCTCGCCCTCCTCGGGCGGGACCAGCGAGCGGGGCCGCTCGATGGTCAGGAAGGTGTCCAGGGCCTTCGGGGAGAAGTGCCGCAGCCCGATGAGCGGCAGCTCGTCGCTGCTGAACGGCAGCTTGGCCGGGTACTCCGCGACGAACTCCGGGTGGGCCACGTTCGGCTTGCCGCCGACCGCGTTGAGCAGGTTGGCGGCCAGCGTCAGGTGCAGCATCTCCTCCAGGACGACGCTGCGGATGGCGTAGTAGGCCAGCCGGTTGGTGTCCGGGCGGATGGTGTACATCCCGGTCATGTAGACGGGGATGGTCAGGTGCTCCACCTCGATCGCGGCCTGCAGGTACTTCCGCAGTTCCTCGATGGTCCGGGGCGGTTTGAACCCCTGGGCGTGGAGTTCGGTCGCGGTGATCACGCCGGCACCTCCGTCTTCTGCGTCCGGGGCCGGGGCAGGACCGCCCCGTGCAGTTCGGCCAGGTCCTGGTGGATGCGCTCGGCGCTGCGCAGCGCCAGGGCGGCCATGGTGACGGTGGGGTTGCTGGTACCGATCGAGGGCATGCTGCCGCAGCCCACCGCGTAGAGGTTGGGGTGGTCGTGGGTGCGCTGGTGGGAGTCGACCACCGAGGTGCTCCGGTCCGCGCCCATGACGTGCGTGCCGGCGCCGTGCCCCGCGCCGTGGTAGGCCAGGTGCACCTCCCCGTCCACCGAGTCGTCGGTCGGGTACACGAAGTGGCCGAGCGGCGGGAGGCCGCCGACCGGGCGGAAGTCGGTGCGGTTCTGCGCGCCCATCTCCGCGAAGATCCGCCCCGCCACCAGGTAGGCGGCGTACACCCCCTTGCGGGTGTGCTCGTCCAGGTCGTAGGCGATGACGGGGCGCGGGTTGCCCATCGCGTCCCGGTGCTTCCGCGGGTCGATCGTCACCCGGTTCTCCGGGTCGGCGGCCTGCTCGACCGCGCACTGGAGCTGGAGCTGCCGGCCGATCGTGGAGCCGAGGAAGCGGCGCAGCTCCGGGCCGAAGATCCCCTTGTCCCGCACCTCCCCGGCGGCGTCGCCGCCGACGCCGAGCGCGGTGGCGACGTTGCTCATCGGGGCGCCGTTCGCCCAGCCCCACCCCCAGTTGCCGATCTCGATCCGGAACGGGGCGCGGGTGCCGCGCGCGTCCCCGAAGCGGAACTCCTCCCAGCCGGAGGTGTGCCCGGGGCCGCGGAACGGCCCGATGTTCCCGTCGGCCTCGGCGGTGAGCCCCCAGGCGACCATGGTGGGGTGGTCCATCAGGTTCCGGCCCACCTGGTCGCTGCCGTTGGCCAGCTCGGAGAAGAGCAGCAGCCGGGCGTTCTCGATGGCGTGCGCGGCCAGCACGACCACGTCGGCCTCGGCGGTGTAGCTCCGGCTGACCGGGGTGGCCGGGTCTCCGTAGGTGCGGTACTCCACCCCCCGCACGTAGGCACCGCGGCCGCGCAGCACCCGAGTGACGACGCTCCTGGTGGCGACGGTGACCGAGCCGGAGAAGCCGGCCTGGATCCGCAGCGGGGTGGACCTGGCCTGGACCGGGCAGATCGGGACGCAGCTGGCGTTGCCCACGCAGCGCTCGCCGTAGTTGGCCAGTCCGACCGCGCCCTTGGGCCGGTAGCCGGCGCCGCCGGCGTAGCGCGGGTCGGGGGTGCTGTTGCGGGCCTGGGGCAGGCCGGTGATGTTGATGGTGTAGGTCTCGCCGGCGACCTCGTCGTGGATCTCGTGCCCGCCGACCCGCTTCTGGCAGTAGTCGTCGATGTGGCTCTGCGGGATGCCGTGCATCGGGTAGACGTAGTCCGGGTCGGTGACCACGCCCAGTTTCCGCTGCTCGTCGGCGTCGCCGGCGACGCCCATCGCCCGCTCGGCCTCGGCGTAGTGGCGCTGGAGGTCCTCGGCGCCGATCGGCCAGTCCCGCCCGTAGCCGTAGTCCGTGTCGGTGCCGAAGTCATCCGCGTGCATCCGCGGCACCGCGCCCAGCCAGTGCATCCCGGTGCCGCCCAGGGCGCGCAGGTAGTCGGTGCCGTAGGGCAGGGCGCCCTGCTGCACGAGGTACCCGTTCGCGGTAAACTCCGGCTTCCCCGGCTCCGGGTCGCGCACCGGCGCCAGGTCGAGGACGTCGGGCGAGGGCGCGGCGGTGTTGCGGCGGTACGGGGAGTTGGGCACCTTCGCGACCGCCGAGTGGAAGGTGCGGACCGCGTCGAGGTGGCCCTCCCAGGTCTCGTCGCCGCCGTTGCCGGCCTCCAGGACCAGCACCTGCCAGCCCTTCGCGCCGAGGCGCTCGGCGATGAGGCTGCCGGACCACCCGGCGCCGACGATGATCGCGTCGTAGCGGCGCCGGTCGGCGTCCCATGCCGCTGCCGTGCCGTTCATGCGCGGACCTCCTTCTGCTGCTGCGCTGCTCCGTCCGCCTCCGGCGCCCGGGCGGTGGGGACCTCCGAGGGGGCGATGTCCCGCGAGGCCCGGAAGGCGGGCAGCAGGTCGTGCGGGACCTCGTCGAGCGCGACCGGCTCCTCCATGCCGACCCGGTACGCGCCGGCGGGCTCCTCGGCCTGCTCCTCCTGGGCCTCTCCGGTCGCGGGGACGTCGGGCGGCTTCGCCGCCCAGGTGCCGAAGCCCGGCGCCTTCGCCCCGGCGGGGTGCCCGTGGAAGGTCCGCCACACCAGTCCCTCGGTGTAGGCGGCGGGCGCGGCCATGAACTCGGTGTTGGCCTGCTGCCTGCGCAGCTCGGCGTGGGCGGCGGGGGCCAGCCTCGGCCAGGCGCCGGTGTACCAGAGGTAGGTCAGCGCCCGGGCGGCCTCCAGGTGGGTCGGGGTGAGGGTCTTGAGCCCCTGCGGGTCGTCCAGGGCCTTCTTCAGCGCGGCCCAGAACACGGCGAACCGGTCCTCGCCCACCTGGTCGCGGGCGGTGCCGAGGAAGAGCCCGGCCATCCCGGTGCCGTAGAGGTCGTACTCGGTGAAGCCGGTGAGCCGGACGCAGGTCCGGACGAACTCCTGTTCGCTGATCCCGGTCACGACTTCCCCCCTTCCAGCAGGTGGTCGGCGAGGCGGTGGCCCAGTGCGACGGCGGCCAGGGTCGGGTTCCAGGACCCGGAGGTGGGGAAGGTCGCGGCGCCGCCGACGTAGAGGTTGTCCACGCCGTGCAGCCGGCAGTCCAGGGTGGTGACCGACTTCTGCGGGTCCTCGCCCATCCACAGCGTCCCGGACTCGTGCACCAGGGCGTCCTTGAGCCGCCCGGCCGGCGGGTCCGGCTGCCACCCGCCGGGCTCGGTCGCGGTGCCGGGGCGCCAGTACTCGATCTCCTTCTCCGGGACGTTCGCCGCCAGTACCTCCTTGACCAGCCGCAGCGCGGCCGCGTCCATCTCGGCGCGGAGCTTCCTGTCCTTCTCTGCGGGTTTGATGGCCAGCACGGTCTCCCCGCCGTCCACCCGCACCCTGCTGCCGGTGGCGCTCCCCTGCTCGCTGCGCCACTCGCCCAGGCAGTGCACCAGGAAGCCGATGTGGTCGGGGCTGCTCAGCTGGGCCAGGAACTCCTGGTCGAAGGAGTCCGGGATGAGCCGGTAGAGGTCGGCGGTGGCGCCGGCCGGCTCGGGGTTGGAGGCCCCCATCAGGTGGACGTGGAAGTCCCGGGCGTAGGCCTCCACCCGCCCCTTGAGGTAGGCGCAGCCGATCTGCAGCTCCTTGCCCAGCCCCTTCCAGGCGTGCCGGGGGACCCGGGCGGAGAACCAGGAGGCGACGTGGCCGCCGAGGTTGGTCCCGGCGAACCCGGGCAGCTCATCGGGGAAGGATCCGAGCAGCAGCCCGGTGGGCTCGACGACGCCGTTGGCCAGCACCAGCCGGGCGCCCTTCAGGTCGAGCGCGCCCCGGGTGGTCTCCAGGGCGGTGGCGGTGCGGAGCCGCCCGTTCCGCGTGTGCCCGATCCGCTTCACTTCGCAGCCGGTGACCAGGTCGATCCGGCCGGGGAAGTCCTCCGCGGCGGCCAGCAGCACCGGCACCGGGCTGAACTTGCGGTAGCCCAGGGTGGAGGCGGTGGCCTTGGAGGCGAGCGGCACCTCCAGCGCGTCGGGGTCGTCGTAGGGCAGGAAGTGGTCGATCCCGCCCAGCCGGTCCAGGAGGCGCTGGAGCAGCCGGGGCTGGAAGGCGGTGAACTCCGGGCCCATCCGGCTGGGGCGGACGGCGCCCATCAGCCGCTCGGCCTGCTCCCAGTACCTCTTCTCGTCCAGCTCCTTGAGCACCCGCTCCGGCCAGCCCGGCATCTGCTTGCGGGTGGGCCGCGGGATCCAGGTGCTCCAGAACAAGGCCCGCCCGCCGATGTAGGGGACCTGTGGGGCCAGGTCGAAGGTGGTGCCCGGTTCGAGTTTCCAGGGCTTGGCCACCGCCTTGGCGATCAGGCGCTGGTACTGCGGTGCCAGGTTCTGCACGTGCTCGGGCAGCAGGAAGGGGCCCTTCTCCAGAACGAGCACGCGGAGAGCCCGCTCGGGTCCGGCCTTCCTGACCAGCGCGTCGGCGACGGCGGCCCCGACGGCGCCGCCGCCGACCACCACCACGTCGTACTTCTCGCCCTGGACCTGCTCCAGGGTCTTGCAGTAGTGCGCGGCGACCGGGTCGAGGTCGGCCGCCGGCGGCGGTGCCGCGGCGGCCGGCACCTCCTCCAGGTCGAGCATGGTGATTCCCTCCGCCGCCCGCGGAGGGGGTTGGACGTTCTCCGGCACGAGTGGGTTCTCCTTTCTCGATGCCACTGTCTTCTCGGTGCCACTGCGGTCTTCTCGGTGCGGCTTTCTCGGTGCCACCGCGGAATCGCACCACCGCCGCCCCGCATTGATTCGCGGGCTCATCGGCCGGCCGGGAAGCGCTCGCCCGTGCGGCTCCGCGGACCGGGGCCGGTCGACGAGCCCGGGATCAACACAGAGGCGGGACGGCCGTGGAAGCAGAACCGGGCCCATCGAGGCGGGCATCGGGGTTTTCCGGACGGGCGCGCGGATCGTTCTCCATCAAAGCCTCTTCCTGGAACGAGTTCCATTGGGAGACACCCGGAAAGTGAAGAGACCGACCTCCGGCGGAGAAGAATTCCCCGGAGGCCGTACACGTTTTTCAGTCTACCCGGAGCGGCGGTTCCCAATAGGCTTTCGCCGTTCCGGTCCGTTTTCCACGCGGCCGAAATCGCATCGCATTCGCGCGGCAAAACCGGCCATTCCCCGGAATCCGGCGCCGTTCAGCCGTATTTCCGGCTCCGGGCGCCCGGCTCCTCCGGCGCACCCGCGTCCACCTGGGGGAAGGCCGGGGAGGGCGGGGTCCGGCACCGGGGGCGGAAAATCACCGGATCGGCGGGGGCGGGCGACATCGCGGTCCCGGCGCGCCGCGGCGGCGGGACCGGGCCGCCGCGCCGGGGCGCTCCCCCGGCCGGGGCCGAAAACCGCTCCGGCCCCTCCCCGGCGGGCGGGGAGGGGCCGGAGCGGTCCCGACGGCGGCGGGGCGGCCCGCCCTCCCCCCGGGTTCCGGTGGGGAGGGCGGGCCGCCCGGCCCGGTTCAGCCGCGCCTGCGGGCGCGGAGCACCGTGTCGCTGAAGGTGATCTCGGATCCGTCGGGGGCGGAGGCCCGCCGGGTCCTGGACTCTGCGACGGCGACCTCCCAGCGGTCCGGGTCGAGGCCGGCCGCGGCCTCCTCGGCGGTGAAGTGCACGTCCGGCGCCGAGGTGTGCTCGGCGCTGTGCCGGTCACTCGGGTGGTGGCCGACGATGACCAGGGTGCCGCCCGGGGCGACCGCGTCCGCCAGCCGCCGGAACAGGGCGTCCCGCTCCCCCGCCCCGGCCGGGTGCACGTAGTGCGTGCACACCAGGTCGTAGCGGCCGGCCTCGGGCTCCCATCCGGTCAGGTCGGCCTGGACCCAGTCGATCCGCCCCGCGGTTCCGGGGCCGTGCTCCTCGGCGCGCTTCCGGGCCCGGTCGAGCGCGGCGGCGGCGATGTCCACCGCCGTCACCCGCCAGCCCTGCCCGGCGAGCCAGAGGGCCTCGGCCCCCTCGCCGCAGCCGGCGTCCAGCGCCGTTCCCGGTTCGAGGCCGGACGCCTCCGCGACGAGCTGCGGATTGGGCCGCCCCCCGTGCCCGTGGCCGTGCCCGTGGCCGTGGCCGCTGTAGCGCTCTTCCCAGTACTCCGCGCTGAACTCCTCGGTCACCGCGTCCCCCTTGCAGGTCGTTTCCGTCTGTCGTTTCCGTCTTCGGTGCGCCCGGCCGGCGCGTCTTCGCCGCGCGTCCCCGCCGGTCACCGGCGGCGCGGCCGCTCCCCGCCCTCGGCGGGGGCCGCCTCCCGGCGGGCCGGCGGGCGGCGACCGCCCGCCGGGTGTCCTCGGCGACCAGGTCGCCGTTGATCTGGGCGCCGGCGGTCAGGCCCGCCGCGGCGGCGAGCGCGACCTGGGCCATCAGGTCGGTGGCGTTCCCCGCGACCCATACCCCGGGGACGGCGGTGCGCCCGGTCGGCTCGGCGGGGATGTGCTCGCCGACCCCCGAGGGGTGCTCCACCGGGTGCAGCCCCAGATCGGCGAGGAACTTCGCCCGCGCGACCATCCGCGGCGCGACCGCCAGCGCGTCCCGGGCGACCACGGT
Source organism: Nocardiopsis potens DSM 45234 (assembly GCF_000341105.1). Taxonomy (GTDB): domain Bacteria; phylum Actinomycetota; class Actinomycetes; order Streptosporangiales; family Streptosporangiaceae; genus Nocardiopsis_A; species Nocardiopsis_A potens. Next base: position 73,245 of record NZ_ANBB01000042.1, on the reverse strand, counting down.
TCCGTCGGCCAGCCGCACCCCGGTCAGCCGGTCCCCGGCGGACTCCACCGCCGCCACCTCGCCGGCCACCACCCGGACGCCGCGGGCGGCCAGCTCCTCGGCCTGCTCGGCTGCGGGCTCCCCCGTGGTGTGCGCGAAGAGCACCACGTCCTCGCTGAGCTGCCGGAACATCAGCGCCTGGTGCACCGCCATCGGGCCGGTGGCCAGTACTCCGATGGCCTGGTCGCGGACCTCCCAGCCGTGGCAGTAGGGGCAGTGCAGCACGTCCCGGCCCCACCGGGCGCGCAGCCCCGGCAGGTCGGGCAGCCCGTCGGCCAGGCCGGTGGCGACCAGCAGCCGGCGGGCGCGGACCGCCCGGCCGTCGGCCAGCACCACCCGGAACCCGTCGCCGTCGCGCGCGGCCGAGGCGACCTCGCCTCGGACCACGTGGCCGCCGTAGCCGCGGACCTCGGCCCGGCCGCGCTCCACCAGTTCCTCCGGCGGGACCCCCTCCCGGCCCAGCAGGCCGTGCACCCCTTCGGCGGGGGCGTTGCGCGGGGCGCCCGCGTCGATGACCGCGACCGACCGCCGCGATCTGGCCAGGGGCAGCGCCCCGCTCAGCCCGGCGGCGCCGCCGCCGACCACCACCACGTCGTAGCCGTCTCTCAACTCGTCGAACACCATGACCACCTCCGCGTCCGAGGATGCGCCACCGCCCGCCGCCCGGGCAAAATTCGTTGCCGGTCTGGCAAAATGGCGGGCATGGACGACGATCTGGACCGCGCCCTGGACTCGGTCGGCCCCCGGCTGCGGGCGCTGCGCAAGCAGCGCGAGACCACCCTGACCGCCCTGTCCGCGGCGACCGGCATCTCGGTGAGCACCCTGTCCCGGCTGGAGTCCGGGGCGCGCCGGCCCAACCTGGAGCTGCTGCTCCCGCTGGCCCGGGCGCACGGCGTCACCCTGGACGAGCTGGTGGACGCGCCGCCCACCGGCGATCCCCGGGTCCACCTGCGCCCGGTCTCCCGGAACGGCATGACCATGGTGCCGCTGACCCGCCGGGCCGGCGGCATCCAGGCCTACAAGATGGTGCTCTCGCCCGATTCTCGCGGGGAGCCCGATCCGCAGGTGCACGAGGGCTACGAGTGGCTCTACGTGCTCAACGGCCGGCTCCGGCTGGTCCTGGGCGAGCACGACCTGGTGCTCGCCCCGGGCGAGGCCGCCGAGTTCGACACCCGGGTGCCGCACTGGTTCGGCGCCGCCGGGGAGGATCCGGTGGAGATGCTCAGCCTCTTCGGCCGCCAGGGCGAGCGCGCGCACCTGCGCGCCCGCCCCAGGAAGCGGAGCCCCGGCGGGGACGGGGACTGACCCGCCCCGGGAAATCGAATGTCCACCGCCGGAACGGGATTCCCGGCGCCTCGTACGAAAAGCACCGGCACCGGCCACCGCCGCCGGCACGGGAACGGGTCCGGCCTTCCCGGGGCCGGGCCCCGAAAGTGAACCGCATTCTGCCCCGGGGCCGGAAAAAGACCCGTATCCTCCCGCGACAGACGGAAAAAACGGAAAATACCGAACGCCTGGAGAGGCTTTCCAGTCCGAAATGAAAGACGGTGGCGACCGGTCCGCCGGACCGAAACCGAAACCTCCCGCATTCCCTTCACCACGCGTAGTAGTGTCCGTTCCCGTGCAAGCCGCCGGACGCGCCGGTGCGGGAATTCCAGGGGGTCGCGATGGGACCGAATGCGGCGAGCGGACCGGAGCGCTACCGGGCCGAGGGCTGGTGGCGCGCCGAGCTCCTGGACGACCTGGTGCTGCGGCACGCCGCGGACGGGGCGGGCGGCGCGGACCGGCCCGCGGTCGCGGGGCCGCGCCCGCTGACCCACCGCGGGCTCGCCGAGGCCGTCGACGCCGCGGCGCACCGCCTGGCCGGAGCGGGCGTGCAGGCCCCCGGCCCGGTCCTGGTGCAGCTGCCCAACTCCGTCGAGCTGCTCGTCCTCGCCCTCGCGCTGATCCGGGCCGGCCGCCCGCCGATCCTGGCCCACCCCGCCCTGCGCGAGCACGAGCTGGAGCCGGTCGTCGCCGACCTCGCCCCGGTGGCGGCCGCGATCCCGGCCGCCACCGGGAGCACCGACCACCCGGCCATGCTGCGAGGACTGCTCCGGCGCCGCCCCGGGCCGCACCCCCTGCTGGTACTGGGCCCCGGCGAGCGGCGGCCGGACGAGGCCGACCTCGCCGCGCTGTGCGCGCCCGGCGGCGCCCCCGCGCCCCGCCCGCACACCGCCGACCCACGCGACACCGCCCTGTACTTCCTGTCCAGCGGCACCACCGGGCCGCCGAAGCCCATCCCCCGCACCCACGAGGCGCTCGGCTCGGTGCTCCGCGCCGCCGCCGACGCGGCCGGCCTCGGCCCGGACTCGGTCTACCTTGCGGCGCTGCCCGCCACGCACAGCTTCACCTGCGCCCACCCCGGGATGCTCGGCGCGCTCGCGCAGGGCGGCTCCGTCGCCTTCGCCGCGACCGCCGACGCCGACGTGCTGCTGGAGCTGGCCGAGGAGCACCGCGCCACGCACACCGCGCTGGTCCCCGGCCTGGCCGAGCAGCTGCTCTCCCGGGCCGCCGACTCCGGCGCCGCACCGCGCTCGCTGCGCGCGGTGCAGGTCGGCGGGGCCCGGCTGGCCCCGGAGACCGCCCGCCGGATCAGGGCCGGGCTCGGCTGCCGCGTCCAGCAGGTGTACGGGATGAGCGAGGGGCTGCTGACCTTCACCCGCCTGGACGACCCCGAGGACGTCGCCGACCTGACCCAGGGCCGCCCGGTCGCCCCCGGCGACGAGCTGCTCGTGGCCGGGCCGGACGGCCGCCCGGTCCCGCCCGGGGAGCAGGGCGAGCTGTGGACCCGCGGGCCGAGCACCATCACCGCCTACGCGGGCCGCGCGGCCGGCGAGCCGGGCCGGTTCGGCCCCGAGGGGCACTACCGCACCGGCGACCTGGTGCGCATCGACGCCGCCGGGAACGTGGCGGTGACCGGCAGGGTCAAGGACGTCATCAACCGGGGCGGCGAGAAGATCGCCGCCGACGACCTCGAAGCCGTGATCGCCCGCCACCCCGGGGTGCGCGCGGCCGCCGCGGTCGGCTTCCCGCACCCCCTCTACGGGGAGGGGGTGTGCGCCGTCGTCGTCCCCGGCGGCCCACCGGACGGGGACGCGCCGCCCACCCTGCGCGGCCTGCGCGCGTTCCTGCGCGGCGAGGGCGTGGCCGCGTTCAAGCTCCCCGACCGGGTGCTGGCGGTCGACGCCCTGCCCACCGCCGGGATCGGCAAGGTCGACAAGGAGGCGCTCCGGCGCCTGGCCGCCGACCGCACCACCGACCGCGCCGCCGGTCCGGCCCGGGCCGGCTGACCGCCCCGGCCCTCCGCTCCCGCCGCGGCGGAGCCGGTCCCTCCGTGCTCCCCGCCCTCCCTCCACCGACACCGTGTGCGCGGTGCGCGCCGGGCCCGCCCGGGCGCACCGCCGAACCAGACCGAAAGGGCAACATGGAACAGTCGCCGACGACGGGGAAGGACGCCGTCGCCGTGATCGGCGCCGCATGCCGCCTCCCCGGCGGCATCACCGACCTGCACGGCCTGTGGGAGGCGCTCCGGGACGGCCGCGACCTGGTCACCGAGGTCCCCGCCGACCGCTTCGACCAGGCGTGGTTCCACTCCGCCGACCCGGACCGCCCCGGCAAGAGCTACACCTTCGCGAGCGGGGTGATCGAGGGGCTCGAGGAGTGGGACCCCGGCTTCTTCGGCCTCTCCCCCCGCGAGGCCGCGCGGATCGACCCGCAGCAGCGGATGGCGCTGGAGCTGGCGGTCGAGGCGTTCGACGACGCCGGGGTCGACCCGGCCGGGCTGCGCGGCTCCGCCACCGCGGTCCACCTGGGCGTCTACTCCCTGCCCTTCGGCGTCCTGCAGGCCCGGGACACGGCCTCGATCGACGTGCCGACCGCGCTGGGCAGCAGCGGGACGGCGGTGGCCAACCGGGTCTCCTACCACTTCGACCTGCGCGGCCCCAGCACGGTGACCGACACCGCCTGCTCCTCCTCCCTGGTCGCGCTCCACCGGGCCTGCGAGGAGCTGCTGTCCGGGCGGACCGGGCTGGCCCTGGCCGGCGGGACCAACCTCCTGCTCGACCCGTACGAGTACATCGTCACCGCCAAGGCGCGGATGCTCTCGCCCACCGGCCGCTGCCGGGCCTTCTCCGCCGGCGCGGACGGCTTCGTCCGCGCCGAGGGCGGCGGGATGCTGCTGCTCAAGCGGCTCTCCGACGCGGTCGCCGACGGCGACCGGGTGCACGCGGTCGTCCTGGCCAGCGGGACCAACTGCGACGGCCGCACCCCCGGCCTCGCCCACCCCGGCGAGGAGGCCCAGGAGGAGCTGCTGCGCCAGGTGCACGCGCGCGCCGGGGCGTCGCCGGAGGACCTCGGCTACCTGGAGGCGCACGGCACCGGGACCCGGGTCGGCGACCTGGTCGAGTGCACCGCGATCGGGCGCGCCCTGGGCACCCGCCGCGGCCCCGCCGGGCCGCTCCCGATCGGCTCGGTCAAGACCAACGTCGGCCACCTGGAGGCCGCCGCCGGGATGGCCGGCCTGCTGAAGGGGATCGCGGTGCTGCGCCACCGGGAGATCCCGCCGTCGCTGCACGCCGAGGTCCTCAACCCCGAGATCGACTTCGACGGGCTGGGGCTGCTGCCGGTGCGGGAGCGGCGCCCGCTGGGCGGCGGGGAGCGCCCACTGGTCGGGGTGAGCTCCTTCGGCGCCGGCGGCGCCAACGCCCACGCCGTCCTGGCGGCCCACGGGTCCCCGGACCGCCCCGCCCCGGCCGAGGGTCGGCGGCTGCCGGTCGTGGTGTCCGGCCACACCGGGGAGGCGCTGCGGCAGGCGGCCCGCGCCCACGCCGAGCGGCTGCGCTCCGCCGCCCCGGAGGAGTTCTACGACATCGCCCGCACCGCCTCGGTGCGGCGCGGGCGGCACCGGCACCGCGCCGCCGTGCTGGCGCAGGACCCGGCCGGGGCCGCGGAGCTGCTGGACGCGGTCGCCGACGGGGCCCCCGGGGCCGACGGCGCGAACACGGTGGGCACCGAGGGCGGCCGGGCCGCCTTCGTCTTCTCCGGCAACGGCTCGCAGTGGGCCGGGATGGGCGCCGGGCTGCTCGACTCCGAGCCCGCGTTCCGGGCGGAAGTGGAGCGCGTCGACGCCGCGCTCCGCCCCCACCTGGAGTGGTCGGTCGTCGACGAGCTGCGCGCCCCCGCGGAGCGCTCCGCGCTGGCCCGCACCGAGGTCGCCCAGCCCGCCCTGTTCGCGGTCCAGGCCGGCCTGGTCGCGGCCCTCGCCGAGCGGGGCGTCCGCCCGGCGGCCGCGGCCGGGCACAGCGCCGGCGAGGTCGCCGCCGCCTACGCCTGCGGGGCCCTCGATCTGGACTCCGCCGCGCGGGTGATCGCGGAGCGGAGCCGGGCCCAGGGGGCGACGGCCGGAACGGGCCGGATGGCCGCGGTGGGCCTGTCCCCGGCGGAGGCGGAGAAGGAGCTGGCGCCGTTCCGGGGCCGGCTGGAGATCGCCGGCGTCAACGGCGACACCGACGTCACCGTCTCCGGCGAGGCCGAGGCCCTGCGCGAACTGGGCGAGAGCCTGGCGCTGCGCGGCGTCTTCCACCGCGAGCTGGACCTCGACTACGCCTTCCACAGCCGGATGATGGACCCGGTCCGGGCCGGCCTGCTGCGGGCGCTGGACGGCCTGGCCCCGCGGGCCCCGCACACCCCGATGGTCTCCACCGTCACCGCGTGCCGCCTGCTCGGCGGCGAGCCCGACGCCGCCTACTGGTGGCGCAACGTGCGCGAGCCGGTGCTGTTCGCCCAGGCCGTCCGGGCGCTGGCGGCCGAGGGCTGCGACGTGTTCGTGGAGGTCGCGCCGCACCCGGTGCTGGGGGGCTACCTGCGGCGGGCGGCCGGGGCCGGCCGCGGGCGGGCCGCGGTGCTGCCGACGCTGCGCCGACCCGCCGAGGGCGAGGAGGCGGACGAGCGGGGCGCCCTCGACTCCGCCGCCTGCCGGGCCATCGCCGCGGGCGCGGCCGACCTCTCCGGCTTCTTCCCCGCCCCGGGGCGGGTGGCCGACCTGCCCGCCGTCCGCTGGCAGCGGGAGCGGCACTGGAACGGCGACGGCTCCTGGTGGGCGCCTCCGACCGGGGCCGGCCGCGGCCCCTACGAGCACCCGCTGCTCGGCCAGCGCGTCCCCGGCCCCGACCCGGCCTGGCTGGGCGAGGTGGAGCCGGCCCGCCTGCCGTGGCTGGCCGACCACCGGGTGGGCGGCGCCGTGGTGATGCCCGCGGCCGCCTTCGCCGAGATGGCGCTGGCCGCCGGGCGCCGCGCGCTCGGCGGCCCCGCCGAGGCCGCCTCCCTGGAGATCCGCCGGCTCCTCTCCCTGCCCTGGGAGGACCCGGCGATGGACGTGCGCACCCAGGTCTCGGTGCCGGACGGCGCCGGGGCGGTGCGCATCGCCGCCCGGACCGGCGGCGACTGGCGGGTGCACGCCGAGGCCCGGATCCGGCCGCCGGCGGGAGGCCCCCCGGAGCCGCTGGACGTGGAGAAGGCGCGCGCCCGGTGCGGCCCGGACCAGGGCACCGGCGGCCACTACGCCCGGATGGCTGAGGCCGGGATCGAGTACGGTCCCGCCTTCCGCCCGCTGCGCGGCCTGCACGCGGCCGGCGGCGAGGCCCTGGCCCGCTACGAGATCGCCGATTCGGCCGGGTTCGAGGTCTCCCCGGCCCTGATCGACGCCGCCCTGCAGACCACGGCGGCGCTGCGCGGCCCGGGACCGGACGAGGACGCGTTCTTCCCCGCCGCCATCGGGGCGGTGCGCCGCTGGCGCCGCCCCGCCGGCTCCGGGTTCATCCGCGCCCTGCTGCGCGAGGCCACCGCCGACGAGGTCGTCTGCGACCTGCTCATCACCGACGAGGACGGGGCCGTCTCGGTCGAGATCGAGGGGTACCGCGGCCGAAGGTTCCGCGCCGGCTCGTCCCGCCCGGTCCACTACTCCACCCGGATGCGCGCGGCGCCGAAGACGCCCCCGCCGCCCGCCGCCCTGCCCGGCCCCCGGGAGCTGGCCGGGGCCGCGGCGCCCGGGATCGGGGAGGCCCAGCGGGAGTGGGACCGCTCCGGCGGCCCCGCCTCCGACGCCGTGGCCCTGACCGTGACCGCGCACTACGCCGCCCGGGCCCTGGCCGGGCTGGCGGCGGGCGCCGAGTCCTTCGGCACCGCCGACCTGATCGCCGCGGGCGTGCTCCCGCACTACGACCGGCTCCTCGGCGTCCTCGCCTCGGTCGCGGAGGCGGAAGGGCTGCTGGAGGACGTCTCCGCTGACGGCGAACCGCCCCGCTGGCGGGTGTGCGGGCCCATCGACCCCGGACGCGCCATGGAGGCGTCCGCCTGGGGGTGGCCCGAGGTCGCCCCGGCCCTGATGCTCTACGAGCGCTGCGGGCGGCGCCTCCCCGAGGTGCTGCGCGGCGAACTCGACCCGGTGGAGCTGGTCTTCTCCGACTCCGGCGCCCGCCTGGCCCGGTACCTCTACGAGTCGATCCCCTCCTCGCGCGCGGCCAACCGGTACGCCGCCGCGGCGGTCGCGGCGCTGGCCGAGCGCTGGCCCGCCGGCCGCCCGCTGCGCGTCCTGGAGGTCGGCGGCGGCACCGGCGCCACCACCGCCGCGCTGCTCCCGCTGCTGCCCGCCGAACGCACCCGGTACGTCTTCACCGACGTCTCCCCCTCCCTGGTCACCGAGGCCCGCCGCCGGTTCGCCGACCGCGGCTTCGTCGAGTACCGCACCTTCGACCTGGAGGCCCCCGCCGCGGGGCAGGGGCTCGGCGAAGGCGAGTTCGACCTGGTGGTGGCGGCCAACGTGCTGCACGCCACCTCCGACCTGCGGGCGGTGCTGGGGCGGCTGGCCGGGGTGCTCGCCGACGGCGGCCGGCTCCTCGCCGTCGAGCACCACGACGCCGGGCAGCTGGCGATGGTGTTCGGCCTGCTGGACGGGTTCTGGTCCTACACCGACACCGACCTGCGCACCGGTTCCCCGCTGCTGTCCATGGAGCGGTGGGCCGCCGTGGCGGAGTCCTCCGGTTTCGAGGAGGCCGTCCGGCTCAGCGAGGCCGACGAGCGGTCGTCGGTGTTCCTGGCCCGGCGCTCCGACCGCTCCCCCGCACCGGCGGACCCCGCCCCCGCCTTCGGCGGCGCCCGCGTGCTCATCGCCGCCGAGCCCGGCGCCGAGGAGCACGCCCGCGCGCTCGAAGAGCGGCTCGCCGCGGGCGGGGCCGGCACCGAGCGGACCGGCCTCCACCGGTCCACCGCGGACTGGACCGAGGCCCTGGGGCAGGACGCCCCCGCCGAGATCGTGCTGCTCCTGGGCGACCGCCCGGAGGACGCGGAGGGTGGCGTGGAGGCCGCGGTGGAGCGCATCGCCGCGCTCCGGGCCCTGGTCCCGGCGCTCGAAGGCCGCGCCGCCCCGCCCCGGGTGTGGACGGTGACCCGCCCCTCCGGCGCGCTCCCCGCCCCGGAGCCCTGCGCGGCCCCGGCGGACGCCGCCACCTGGGGGGCGGCCCGCGTCCTCGACGGCGAGCTGCCCTGGCTGGACCTCAGGCACATCTCCCTGCACCGCACCTCCGATCCCGGCGCCGACACCGCGGCGCTCGCCGCCGAACTGGCCGACCCCGGCGACGAGGACGAGGTGCTGCTGAACGGGCAGGGGCGGTTCGTCCCCCGCCTCACCCCGCTCCCCCCGGCCGCGGGCAGGCCGGGGCCGGGCGAGGCGTGCCGGCTCAGGCTCACCGACCCCGGCCCCTCGCCCCGGCTGGAGTGGGTGCGCTCCGCCGCCCCGGAGCCCGCCGAGGGCGAGGTCCTCATCGACGTGCGGGCGGTCGCGGTGACCGCGCGGGACACCGCCGAGGCGCTGGGCGAGGCGCCCGCGCGCCCCGCGGACGGCGGCGGGTACGCCCTGGGACACGCCTGCGCCGGGGTGGTGGAGGCGGTCGGCGCCGGCGTCGACGGCCTCGCCCCCGGCGACCGCGTCTACGCCTTCGCCCCGGGGGCGTGCGCGACCCGGGTGCGCGCCCGCGCCGACATGGTCGGGCGGATCCCCGCCGGGACCCGGTTCACCGAGGCCGCCACCCTCCCCGCCTACCTGGCCGTGCAGCACGGCCTGGAGCACCTGGCCGGCCTCTCGGCGGGCGAGGTGCTGCTCGTGCACGGCGCCGGCGGGGGGACCGCGGCCGCCGCGATCGCCCACGCCCGCGGCGCCGGGGCCCGGGTCATCGCCACCGCCGAGCACCCCAACGGCCGCGAGCTGCTGGGCATGCTGGGGGTGGCGGACGTGCTCGACACCGGCGACCCCGACCTGGCCCGCAAGGTGTCCGCGCTGACCGGCGGGCGCGGCCCCGACGCGGTCTTCAACACGGCCGCCGGCGCCGCCGCGGCCCGCGCCCTGGAGCTGCTGGCCCCGGGCGGCCGGTTCGTCCAGGCGGCCGGCGGCCCCGCCCTGCCGTCCCCGATGCCGCCGCTCCGCGGCGACCTGGTCTTCGCCTCGGTGGACCCGGTGCGCACGGCCGCCGAGCGGCCCGCCGCGGCGGCCGAGCGGTTCGCCCGCCTCACCGAGCGCGTCGACGCGGGCGCCTACCGCCCGCTCCCGCTGGACCTGCACGAACCGGAGGGCGCCGGGGACGCCTACCGGGCGCCGCGCGCCCCGGCGAGCGCCGGGTGCGCGGTGGTGTCCCTGGAGCGGCCCCCCGCCGCGCTGCTCCCGCCGCGCCCGGCCGCCTTCGACCCGGACGGCACCTACCTGATCACCGGCGGGACCAGCGGGCTCGGCGCCGCCACCGCCCTGTGGATGGCCCGGCGCGGCGCCCGGCACCTGGCGCTGGCGAGCCGGCGCGGCGGCGCGGCCGAGGGGGTCCCCGCGCTGCTGCGGGAGCTGGAGGCGCTCGGCGCGCAGGCCTCCGCGCACGCCCTGGACGCGACCGACGCCGCGGGCGTCCGGTCGCTGATCGCCCGCTTCGCCGAGGAGGGCCGCCCGCTGCGCGGCGTGGTGCACGCCGCGATGGTGCTGCACGACGAGCCGTTCGAGGACGCCGACGACGAGCGGACCCGGGCCGTGCTGGCGCCGAAGCTGGGCGGCGCGCACGTCCTGGACCGGGCCACCCGCGGCATGGACCTCGACCTGTTCGCGGTCTACTCGTCGGTGACCTCGGCCATCGGCAACCTGCGCCAGGCCGGCTACGCGGCGGCCAACGCCGCCGCCGAGGCGGTGGTCCGCACCCGGCGGCGGGCCGGACTCCCCGGCATCGCGGTGCAGTGGGGCAGCATCCGCGGCGTGGGCGCCCTGGCCGAGGAGGACGTGGCCCGAGCCGTCGGCCGGCGCGGCATGGGCCTGGTCTCCGCGGACCGGGCGTTCGCCGCCCTGGAGGAGCTCATCGGCCGCGGCGCCGAGGTGGCCGCGGTGATGGACATCGACTGGGAGCGGCTCGCCGAGATCCGGCCCTACGTGGCGGAGCGGCCGCGGCTGCGGGACCTGGTCCCGGAGGCCGCGGTGTCCGACGCCACCGCGCTGGAGAAGGCCCGGCGCCGGCTGGCGGAGGCCCCGCCCGAGGAGGCCGAGGAGGTCGCCGCGGAGATGCTCGCCCGGGTGGTGGCCCGCGTGGTGGGCGCGCCCCCGGAGGGGATCGACCGCGGCCGCACGCTCGACCACCTCGGGTTCGACTCGATCATGGCGACCGAGCTGCTCGGGGCGGTCCGCAAGGAGTTCGGCTGCGACCTGGCGCTGGTGGAGATCGCGTCCGGGCCGTCCGTCACCGAACTGGCCGGGCGCGTGGTGGCCCGGCTGCAGAACGCGAAGGGAGAGGCGAAGTGAGGCTCGAAACCCGAACGTGGGGGGAGGGCGAGCGGACCGCGCTGCTGGTGCACGGGTTCGCCGGCGACTCCGGGACCTGGGAGCACGCGGCCGGCGCCCTGGCCGGCCTGGGCTACCGGGTGATCGCCCCGGACCTGCGCGGGCACGGCGGGAGCCCGCGCGGCTACTACAGCCCGCAGGCGCTCGCCGGCGACCTGGCGGAGACGCTGCCGGCGGGGGCCGACCTCGCGCTGGGGCACTCGGTGGGCGCGGCGCTGCTCGGGCTCGCCGCCGCCGAGCTGCGCCCGGCGCGGCTGGTCTACGCCGAGCCGTACTGGGGGATCCGGGCCGTCACCGACCTCCCCGACCCCCGGTCGGCGGCCCGGCTGGTGGGCATGACCGCGGAGGAGATCGCCGAGCGCAACCCGGGCTGGTCCCGCGCGGCGGTCGAGGCCGAGGCGCGCGCCCGCGCCCTGTGGGACCCGCGGACCATGGTGGACATGCACACCTTCGACATGCCGGCGCTCCCCGAGTCGACGGCGGCGCCCTCCCTCATCCTGCTCGCCGAGCGGCAGGGGCTGATCCCGGAGATCGACGGGTCCGGCGGGGAGGCGCGCGGCTTCGACGTCCGCACCGTCCCGGGGACCGGCCACATGCTCCACCTCGACGACCCGGAGGGGTTCTTCGCGGCGCTGCGGGGCTGGCTGGAGGAGACCGGGGCGGCGCATCCGGCGCACCCGGCCGGGGCGTCCCCGGGCGCCGGGGGGCGGGAAGCGGAGAGGACGGCATGACCGCCGATGCACGGCCGCTGAAGGCGCGGCTGGCCGCGATGCCCACGGCCGAGCGGGAGCGGCTGCTGCTGGACGTCGTCACCGAGTGCACGGCCGCCGTGCTCGGCCACCCCGACACCCGGGACCTGGAGCCCGACATGGAGTTCGCCGAGGCCGGCGTGGACTCCATCGCCGCGGTGGAGATCCGCACCCGGATCTCCGCCCGGCTGGGCGCGCCGGTCCCGCGCGATCGGTTGAACGCCGCCCCGACCTTCGCCGAGGCGGCCCGGGTCCTGCAGGACCTGTTCCCCGGGCCGCAGGACCGGACGCCCTGATCCGCTCTCCCCGATGGTCTCGGCGCCGCGGGGGCATCAGAGCGCTCCGATGCCCCCGCGCAGCGCCGGGATCACCGCCCCGGGCCCGCCTCCCCGCTCCGGCGGGAGGGCGGGCCGTCCCGATGAACGACCCGACCGACGAGGGGGAGCATGTCCGTTTCCGAGCCGGCCGGCCCGGTGTGGGCGAGGGTGCCGATGTCGCTGACGGCGGCCGTCCCCGTGGGCACCGGCCCCGAGGTCCTGGCCCGGCTCCTCGCGGACGCGGCGGCCGCCGTGGAGCGGGCGTCGACCGGGGAGGCCTGCCCGGGCCGGGCCGAGGTGCTGCTGCCGCCGCCGCACGCCCGCCCCGACGGCCCCGGACCGGCCATGCGGCGGGGCGCGGGGCGGTGCGGCGCCGTCACGGTGCTGCTGTGGTGCTGGGCGGAGCGGCGGTGGGGCGCGGGGGAGGCGTCCGCCGTACTGGCCGATTTCCGCCGGGCCGCCGCCGCGGCGCTGGCCCGGGCCTGGCCGGACGGCCCGGCCTGGTCGCCGCTGGTCCTCCCGGCCGACCCGGTGCTCCTGGAGGCGGCGGCCCGGACCGGGGTCGTCGTCCGCACCCGGGAGCCCGCCGGGGCGTCCTCCGGCCCTCCGCGGTGACGGCGGGGCGGCGGAGAGGCGCACGGCGGAAGGGCCGCGCGGGGCGATCCCCGCGCGGCCCTTCCTTTCCGGCGTCGCTCAGCCGACGCCGAGCAGCGGGGCGTTCTGCCTGCCGAAGACGTAGTCCTGGACCGCGTCGGCGAACTCGTCGACGGAGAGGTAGCCGCTGCCGTCCCTGTCCAGCTGCTCGAACACGTCCGTGGGGTCGGCCTCGCTCATCCCGATGGCCTGGAGCCACTTGCGGAACTCCGGCTCGCTGATCTGCCCGTCGCCGTCGGTGTCCAGCACGGCCGCGAGCGCCTCCACGACCGGGCGCGCCCGCTGGGTGAATTCGCTGTCGCCCAGGCTCAGGATCGACTCGTCGGAGAGCCGGATGAAGTCGTCCTTCGAGATCCGGTTCTTGCCCACGGCCTGGGTGATGCCGTCCCACATCTCCAGGTAGGCGTCGATGAACCTCTTCCCCTTCGGGCTGTTCTGCTGGCCGAGCGCCTGCACGACCCGCTGCGTCTCCTGCTCCATGTCGGAGCGGTCGACCACCCCGTCCCCGTTCTTGTCCCAGAGCTCGAAGCGCTTCTCGAAGCGGGCCTTCTCCTTGCCGTTCGGCATCGTCTTCTCCTTGAAAAAACGGAATTGGTCTCCCATGAACGGAACGCGCCCGGGGCAGCGCCGCACAGACGTGTCCACGACCGAAAAAGTACCTCACCTCTCACACCGATAAACCCCCGGCCACTCAAAGGGCGAAGATTTTCTCCGCACTCGCAGCAGAGATCGGGCCAGGGGAATGAATGCACCATGGGGCACAAGCGTGCGATATTTCCAGGAGCCGGCCGTGGACACCGATCCACCGCCGCACAACGGCACAAAATCCGACTAGGCCCCGGAGCGGACACGAATCCCATTCCCCTTCAAAGCGCCGAAGCCAGAATTTTCAAGCGAACCGCACCGATCAATGAGCGGGCACCCTTGCCGGGCATTTCAAAGCAGAAGAGCATCCATTTTCCCGCCCTTGAATTCGGCAATTCCAGGTAATTTCCTCGGCGCTCTCCCCCCGACTCCGCCGAGCGGCGCGAACCGGACGGCATGGACCGGGCGGCATGGACCGGACGGCGCGGACCGGGCGGCCCGCGCGGTCGGGGATACTGGGAGGCCGGTTCGGCTCGGGAGCGGGGAGGCTGCGGACGGGATGCGCTCGGCGGTTCGGCCGGGGGTGCGCGCTGCGGTCCTCGCGGCCGCGGTGGCGGCGGCCGTCGCCGCGGGGTTCCACGCACCGGGCCCCGGCGAGGTGCGCGCCTGGATCGAGGCGGCCGGGCCGGCCGCGCCCGCGGCCTACCTGGTCTGCTATGTCGCGGCGGCGCTGGTGTACGTGCCGCGCCCGGCGCTGAACGCGGCGGCCGGGGTGCTCTTCTCCCCCTGGCTGGGGGTGCCGCTCGCACTGGCCGGAGGGGTCGCCGCCGCCCTGGCCCAGTTCTGGCTCTCCCGGTTCCTCGCCCGGGACTTCGTCGCGGCGCGGCTGCCCCGGGGCGCGGCCGAGCGCCTGGACCGGCTCACCGAGCGGCACGGCCTGCTCGCGGTGGTCCAGCTCCGGCTGCTCCCGGTGCTGCCCTTCTCCGCGGTCAACCACGGCCTCGGGCTGACCTCCCTGGGCGCCGTCCCGTTCACCGTCGGGACCGCGCTGGGCGGCCTGCCGGCGACCCTGGCCCTGGTGCTGCTCGGCGACGCGGCCGCCGACCCGCTCTCCCCCGCCTTCCTGGCCTGCGCCGCGCTGTTCGCGCTGCTGTGCGCGGCGGGCCCGGCCCTGCACCGGTGGCGGCGCCGCTCCGCGCGCCCGGGGACCGCACCCCCGATCGCCGGGCCGCCCCCGGAGGACCCCGCCGAAGAACCGGACGCGGCCGCCACCGGGCCCCGAAGCACCACGGGGCATCGGGACGCCGCCCCGCGGCCGGGGCGCTGAACCCGCCGCAGGCAGAGCCCGGCGCCACCCGTCCGACCACCCGATGAGGCGTGCGGCCGGGCGCTCCGAAGGCACCCGGACGCCGCCCTGCGGCCGGCCGGCGCCGCGGAACCGGTCCTCTCCGAGCGCGCCGGCGGCGGGTCAGCCGGCGCCGGGCCGGTCGGCGGTGCGGGCGGCGCGCCACTCCGGGGCCAGCACCGACCAGACCTCGGTGTCCTGCCGGACCCCGCGGTACAGGGAGTCCTCCCGCAGCACCCCGTCGCGGACCATGCCCAGCCGCTCGGCCACACTGATACTGGCCTTGTTCTCCGAGGCGACCAGCCACTCCACCCGGTGCATCCCGCGCTCCTCGACCGCCCAGTCGATGATCACCCGCACCGCCCGGGTGACCAGGCCGCGGCCGGTGGCGGCCGGCTCCAGCCAGCAGCCGGCCTCGCAGGTGCCCTGGGCCGCGTCGAAGACCCGGAACAGCACCCCGCCGACGAGCCGCCCGTCCAACCGGATGCCGTACAGCCGGCCGGTGTCGGCGGCGGCCTTGTCCGCGTAGTTCTGCAGCCAGGCCCGCGCCGAATCGAGATCGGTCACCAGGTCGGGGAGCCCGACGTAGCGCCCGATGTGCTCCCGGCCGCGCTCCATGTGGGCCAGCAGCTCCTCGGCCTGCCAGGGCTCCAGCGGCCCCAGTTCCGCCCCGTCGCCCAGGGGAATGGCGAACATCGTCCTCGTCCTCCGCGGTGGTCGTATCGGTGGACGGATCCTCCCACGCCCCCCGGACGGCCCCGACCTCCGGATCCCACCCGCCGGAAGGCGGCGCCGCACGGTTCCCACCGGCGCCCGGCCGGCCGGGCCGCCCGCGTCCAACGGGACGGGCCCCGGCCCGGCCCGTTCAGTACGATGCCCTGATGTGCCTCTACGCCGCGGCCCGCTACAAGCTGCACTACGTGTGCGTCTCGTGCCGCATCGGCTTCAAGCGGCATGCCGATCCGCAGCGGGAGCAGCCGTGCCCCGGCTGCGCCCGGCCGCTGGCCTGCGCCGGCCGCGACTTCGCCGCGCCGCCGAGGCGCGATGCGGCCGGGTGGTCCGTGGTGGCCGCCGTCCTGGGCGAAGGGCTGCGCTACGAGGGGCGGTCGGTGTGCGGCTGCACCCGGGAGCCCCGGTACCGCCCGCGGACGCGCGCGCAGCTGCGGGCCCGCAGGGACGCCGCCGCGCGGGAGGGCCTGCCGCTGTCCGAGGTGCTGTCGCGGCCGGATCCTTCGACACCGGTAGATGACGACCCCCGCCGCTGAGCGCACGGCCCCGGCCCCACTCCCGGCCGGACGGACCACGACCGGCGACAACGGCGCAGGTAGAGACAGAGCAAGGCCCACCACCCGAGCCCGGCACCCCACGGGGCGAAGGTCCAAGCAGGCGGCGAGGGCGGGAGGGAGGCCGGCCGATCGGGCCGGCGCGGCACCCCGCAGAGCGAAGCTTCAAACAGGCGGCGACGGCAGAGGTAGGGACGGGCCGAGCGCCCCAGCCGAGCGCGGCACCCCACAGGGCCGGGGTTCAGGCGGGCGGCGAAGGCGGGTGGGGCACCGGCCGGTCGGTCAGGCGCGGCGCCCCACGGGGCGAAGGTTCAGACGGGCGGCGACGGTGAAGGTAGGGCCGGGGTACGGGAGTCGCCCGGGCACGGCGCCCCACGGGGCCGGGGTTCAGGCGGGCGGCGAAGGCGGCGGTGGGGGACCGGCCGGTCGGTCGGGCGCGGCGCTCCGCGGAGCGAAGGTCAAGACGGGCGGCGACGGCGCCGGCAGGGGCGGGGCAAAGGCAATCGCCCGGGCGCCGGGCCCCACGGGGCCGGGGCTCAAGCGGGCGGCGACGGCGGGTGGGGGACCGGCCGGTCGGTCGGGTGCGGCAGAGCAGGGCGGGAGTGGTCGGGGCGGGCAGTGGGGGCGGGATCGCCGTGCCCGCGCCGCCCGGGCGCCGGGGCCGGCCGCCCCTGAAACCGCTCCCCCTCCCTGACCTGGGCGAATACCCACGGTGATGGCGGGGAGGGGCGCCCTGCGCACCGCGAGAGCACCCCGGTGATTCCCAGGCGCGCACCCTGGGCCGGATCGGGCCCCTGAGGCCCTGATTCGCCCTGATCGGGCCGGTGTTCGGGGGTTCGAGCCACCCGCAAGACCGGGATGCAGGGGGGCCGAAACCCAGGAGAGGCAGGGGTGAGGGCGAGATGTCGCTTTTGCCCTGCCGGGAGGACCCACTTGGGTCACTCTGGGTGACCGGTGAGGGGGTGGTGGGAGCTTCGGGGCTTACTACTCGCTGGTAGATGTAATCGGGGTGCTCTCGCGGTGCGCAGGGCGCCCCCGCCCCTGCCTGTTCCCTGCCGCGAACCCGGCATAGGGGATATGACCACCCTGCTCGGCTCGGGCAGGCCCACCCGCACCGCCGGGGCGCCGCGCCCGGGCGGCCGCCTCCGCCCCGCTCCCCACCGCTGCCGTCGCCGCCTGCTTGAACCTCCGCTCCGCGAGGCGCCGCGCCCGGGTGGGGCCTGCGCCCCGGCCCTACCCTCGCCGTCGCCGCCGGTTTGAGCCTTCGCCCCGTGGGGCGCCGCGCCGAACCGACCGGCCGGTCCCCACCGCTACCGTCGCCGCCGGTTTGAACCCCGGCCCCGTGAGACGCCGTGCCCGGGTGGGGCGCCGGGCCCGGTTCCCACCTGCGCCGTCGCCGCTCGTCTTGACCTTCGCTCCGTGGGGTGCCGCGCCGACCGACCGGCCGGTCCCCCTCGCCGCCCGTTCGAACCTCCGCTCTGCGGGGCGCCGCGCCCAGGTGAGACGCCGGGCCCGGTTCCTACCTGCGCCATCGCTGCCCGCCTTGACCTTCGCTCCGCGAGGCCCCGCGCCGAACCGACCGGCCGGTCCCCACCGCTGCCGTCGCTGCCGGCCTGAACCCTCACCCCGTGAGGCGCCGCGCTCGGGCGACCACCCCCGCCCCGGCCCTGCCTGCGCCGTCGCCGCCTGCTTGAACCCTGGCCCCGTGGGGCGCCGCGCTCGGCTGCGGCGAGACCACCGCCGGGCCGGGCCCGTTCCTTCTGTGCTGCGGACCCGGTTTCCGGGGCCGCCCGCTACTCGGGGGCGCCGGCGCTCTCGCCGCCCCCGCCGTCCTCCGGCCCGCCGGACTCACCGGGCCCGCCGGCCTCGCCGGCCCCGCCCTGGGCGTGCTTCTGCAGCTCGGCGAGGAGTCCGCTCGCACCCTGGAGGTTGCTCATCAAGCGGTCGAGGGTCATCAGGGCCAGCCCCTGCTCGGGGTCGCCGAGGACGAGGAGCTTGGTGCCGGGGGCGATGCCCAGGTCCCGGCGGGCCTGGGCCGGGATCACGATCTGGCCCCGCTCGCTGACCGTCACGGCGCCGTAGAAGCCCCGCCCGCCGGGACCGTAGGAGGCCTTGCTCTCCTCGGTGGCCACCTCATCACCGCTTTCCATCCGCGCACGTGGACGTTTTGCAAAGCGTATCAAGCGAATCATGTCCGGTTCCGGCCAGTCACCGGACTGACCTGCAGGTATGATTTACATGTCATTGCGTGTATAACGTTCTTTGCGGAGAGGGCCCCGGTTCCGCGCACCCGGCGGCCCCTCGCCGCAGACCGACCGGAGCAGAACCGCACCAGGAGGGCCGACCGTGACGACGCCGACCCGCGCCCCCGGGGCCCGCGCCCTCGCGCCCGATCTGGCCCGGGGCGCCATGCTGCTGGCCATCGCCTGCGCGCACGCCCCGCTGTTCACCGCGGCGGCCGGCCGCGCGCCCTCCGCGGCGGACGACATCGCCCTGGTCGCGCACCAGCTCTTCGTGGGCAACCACGCCCGGCCGATGTTCGCGTTCCTGTTCGGCTACGCGCTGGTGCAGATGCTGGACCGGCGGACCGGGCGCGGCGCGTCCTGGCCCGAGGTCCGCCGGCTGCTGCGCCGCCGGGGCTGGTGGCTGGTGGCCTTCGGCGCGCTGCACACGGCGCTGGTCCCGCTGGACATCCTGGCCGTCTACGGGATCACCTCGGTGCTGCTGCTGGGCCTGCTGCGGGCCCGGAACCGGACGCTGCTGTGGGCCGCCGGGATCGCGCTGGTCCCCGCGACCCTCTCCACCGGCATGGGCATGTGGCAGGCGCTGGACCAGGGGGTGACCGTCCTGGAGTCGGGCTCGATCGCGGTCACCGCCGCCCCGCCGCTCCCCGACCGCCTGGCGGTCTGGCCGTTCAGCCTGGTGTTCGGCGGAGCCTCGGTGGCCCCGCCGATGATCATCGGGATCTGGGCGGCCCGGCGGCGGCTGCTGGACGAGCCCGGGCGGCACCGCGCCTTCCTGGTCCGCGCCGCGGTGCTCACCACCGCGGTCTCGGTCCTGGGCGCGGTCCCGGCGATCCTGATCCAGCTGGGCGCCTGGGCCGACCCGTCGGCGGCCGCGGTCTGGGCTGCCTCCTTGGCCCAGCCGCTGACCGGCTACTTCGGCGGGATCGGCCTGGCCGCGATCATCGCGCTGGCCGCGATCGGCGCGGCCCGCACCCGGGGCCCGCTGACCACCGCCGTGGAGGCGCTGGGGCAGCGCTCGATGAGCCTGTACCTGTTCCAGACGGTCGCGTTCCTGGCCGTCTTCCACCCCTACGGCCTCGGCCTCCGGGACGACCTCGGCCCGGCCGGCGCCTTCGGGGTCGCCGGGGCGGTCTGGCTGGTGTCGCTGGCCGCCGCCGACCTCATGCGGCGGGCCGGCCGGAAGGGCCCGGCGGAGGTGCTGCTGCGCCGGCTCGCCTACCCGGCGCCGGCCGCCCGCGCCTCCGCCCCGGCGCCTCCCGGTTGACCCCGGCGCCGCCCCGGCGGCGGGTGCGGCGGGAATGCCTTCCCACCCGATCGGGGCGCGACGCTCTCTGAACGGCACTCTCCGGGAGGAGGCACCGGGCCCCGCCGGCCCCGGGGGGCGGCGGCACGGTTCCAGCCCCAAGGCTCAGGCGGCGGCGAGTGCCGCGTCCTCGGCGCGGTAGTCCAGGTAGCGGGCGGTGAAGGCGGCGTCGGCGACCGGCTCCGGGCCGGCCTCCGCCGCCCGGGCCGGCCAGTCCGGTTCCTCGCGGACCGTCTCGGCGTAGGTGCCGGCCGGCGTGCAGCCGATCCGCTCGGCCGCCGAGGTGCCCAGGACGATCGGGGACTCGGTGTCCCACGGCGTCCGCCCCAGGCCGGAGGCCTCCGTCGCGGGGCGCACCCGCCAGGCGTGGCCGAAGTGCGCGGCGACGGCCTCCGCGATCTCCCGCACGCTCGGCGCACCGGGGTCGGCGCCGTTCAGGGTGCGCGCCGGGGACCTCGGCGGCCCGGTGGACCAGCGCTTTCCCTCCTACCTGTGACCACCCTGCCTCAGGCGGTGCCGATGCGGGCCGCGGTGCCGGTGGTCTCCTCGGCGATCACCGGGCCCAGCGGGGTGTACCCCGTGTCCTGGGCGGTCCCGGCGCCCTCCTCGCCCAGGGCGTAGAGCCAGAAGTCGCGCAGCGCCGCTCCGGCGCCCCCGTCGTAGCCGCACTCGAAGGCGAACACGTGCGCGATCCGCATGATGGGGTACGCCTCCCCCTCCGCCGAGGGGAGGGCGGCCCTGCCGCCGTCCAGTTCCAGCTGCTCGGTGGCCGCCTCCGTGCTGCCGGGGTCCGGGACGACCGGGGAGCCGGAGTCGTTGACGACCGGCAGCGCCGTCAGCTCCATTTCGTCGGCGAAGGAGGCGTTGACGAACCCGATGCCGCCCTGCTCCTCCTGGAGGACCTGGTAGACGCCCTCGTCGCCGGGGGCGGCCACGGCCGCGTCGCCCCAGTCCTCGGGGTCCCACCCGGTGCCCCGCGACGCCAGGTAGTCGGCGAACACCCGGGCGGTGGAGGCCGTGTCGTCGTGGCGGACCGGGACGATCTCCAGGCTCGGCCCCTCCCCGTCCGCCCCCTCCGCGGGGACGGTGCCGGGCAGCCCCGGGTAGTCCAGGTCCTCCCCGCGGTAGAGGCTCGCGAGCCCGTCCGCCGTGAACGCCGTGCCCTCCAGCTCCTCGTTCGCGCTGACCACGGCCACGGCCCCGGTCACCACGGGGAACTGGACGACGGGGCAGCCCCGGGCGGCCTCGGCCGCCTCGACCTCCTCCGCGGTGAGGCCGGCCTCGGCCGACCCGAAGTCGGCCTCGCCGCTGACGAACATCTGCGCCCCCGCGCCCGACCCGACGGCGTCGTAGGAGGCCTCGACGCCCGGCTGCCGCTCGGCGTAGTCCGCGGCCCACCCCTCGAACGCGGCGGCGAGGAAGGTGGAGCCGGCGCCCTGGAAGGCCCCGGACAGGGTCCCCTCGCCGGCGAGGGGCGGCGGTTCGGCGGCCGGGCCGGGCCCGCCGGGCTCCCCGTCGTCCCCGCCGCCGAACCGCGCGGCGGCGATCAGCCCGGATACTCCGATGAGCGCGACCGAGAGCGCCCCGGCGGTCAGGGCCAGGGGGAGCTTCCAGCGGCGGGCCGGGGGCCCGTCCCCCGGCGTCCCGGGCGGGGCCGGGGCGGGCGGCGGCGTTCCCGGGACCGCGGGCGGAGCGGGCCTCGCCGCGTGGGGTTCGGGCGGGGCGGGCCGCGTCCCTCGGGTCTCGGGCGGGGCGGCCGCTCCCGGCCCGTCCCCTCCCCCGTCCCAGTGGGCGCGGATGAGCCCGTCGACGACCGTCGTGTCGTCGGCCCCGGCATCGGCCCCCGCCTCGGCGCCGGGGGCGGGGCCGGCGATCCGGTGCAGCAGCTCCGCCGCCCGCGGGCGGCGGTCCGGGTCCTTGTCCAGGGCCGCGGTGACCGGCTCCCGCAGCTCCTCGGGCAGCCCGCCCAGGTCCGGCTCCTCGTTGAGGATGCGGTACATCAGCGTCTCGGCCCCGCCGCCGCCGAACGGCGAGCGCCCCGTGGCGGCGAAGGCGACCATCGCGCCCCACGCGAACACGTCGGCCTCGGGCCCGCTGACGCCCCGGTAGCGCTCGGGGCTCAGCCAGCCGGGCGAGCCCACCAGGCCGCCGGTCCGGGTCAGGCCGGTCTCGTCGACCGCCCGCGCGATGCCGAAGTCCAGGACCTTGGGGCCGTCCGGGGCGAGGATGACGTTGGACGGCTTGAGGTCGCGGTGCAGGACGCCGGCCGCGTGGATCGCGGCGATCGCCTCGGCCATGCCCGCCGCGACCACCCTCGCCTGCGGCATCGGGATCGCCCCGCCCTGGCGGACCCGCGCCCCCAGGGTCGGCCCGGGCAGGTAGGGGGTGGCGTACCAGGGCTGCCCCGCGCGGGTGTCGTGCGCCAGCACCGGGGCGATGCAGCGCGCCCGGACCCGGCGCATCAGCTCGACCTCGCCGGCGAAGCGGGCCCGGAACTCCGCGTCGCCCGCGTACTCGGGCCGCACGACCTTGATCGCCACCCATGCCCCGGCCGGGTCGGTCGCGGCGAGGACCACCCCCATGCCGCCCGCGCCGAGCCTGCCGTGCACGGTGAACGGCGGGACCGACCGGGGGTCGGCGGGTTCGAGCGGGGCGAGGCCGGCGGGCGCTCGGAAGGGGTGGGCCATCGGAGTCCTCGGGGGTCGGGGCTCCCTCCCCCGGCACGGCGCCGCGGCCGTGCCCCGTGCGGGGAGGAGGACGTTCACGCGGTTCGGACGCCCCATTCTCCCGAATCGTTCACTCCTGCCGCACCCGCCCCGGCCCGGAGCCGGACCGGCCCCGGCGCCGGGCCCCGGGAGGCGCCCGGCCCGCGCAGCGCGGGGGGGCACCCGCCTGGTCGGCCGCCCGGGGCGACCCGGTCGGCCGGCCACCGCGCGACGCCGCCGCCCTTGGCGCCCACCTCCAGGCAGTGCCCCCCGGGTCCGGCCCCGGTCTCCGCCAGCCGCTCGGTGGTCACCGGGTCGTAGGCGGCGGCCAGGAGGCGGTGCCGGTCGAAGGCGTGCTCGCTGTGGTCGTCGAAGAGGTGGCGGGAGGGCGCCGCGTTCCCGGGCGCCTCGGTCGCGGTGTCGGTCATCTGTACTCCTTCTCCTTGCTTCCGTCTGCTCTGCGTTCGGTGCCGCGGGCGCGGTCCGCGGCGGCGGCCTCGGCGGCGGCGCGGGAGAGGGCGGCCGTGCACACCTTGCCGGTGGGGCCGAGCGGCGGCTCCGGCAGGACCGCCACGTGCTCGGAGGAGTTTGCGGACGTCCAGGCCGCGCTCGTCGCGGAGGAAGGCCAGCAGGTCCTCGCGGGCCGGCGGGGGCGTGCCGGGCCCGGGGACCACGCAGGCGCACATCCGCTCGCCCGGGTCGGGATCGGGCACCGGCAGGCGGTGCGCCTCGGCCGGGGCCGGGTGCGCGCCCAGTTCGCGCTCCACCTCGGCCGGGGAGATGTCGACCCCGCCGCGGATCACCGCCCGGCGGAGCCGGTCCACCGCCCGGAGCCGCCCTTCGGCGTCGATCAGCCCCAGGTCGCCGGGGCGCACCCAGCCGCCCGGGGCCCTGCGGTCGGCGTCCAGCCCGGGCGCGTCCACGTGGCACATCGGCGTCATCGGCCCCAGCGCCCAGATCTCCCCGGTCTCCCCCGGCGGGACCGGCCGGCCCCCGGGGTCGCGGATGCTCACCTCGGCGACGCCGGAGGCGGGGTGCCCGGCGACGCCGGGCTCCCAGGCGCCGGGGTCGCGCCCGGTGTGGCGGTTGGCGCCGCCGGTGGAGCCGTAGACGTCGACCACCGGGCGGCCGAACCGCCGCAGGCAGGCGTCGCGGACCTCGCGGTGCAGCGGCGCGCCGCCGGCCACCACCGTGCGCAGCGCGGAGGCGTCGGCCTCCTCCGGCAGCTCGGCGATGCGGCGCAGCATGGTCGGCACCCCGATCAGGTGGGTGGGGCGGTGCCGCTGCACCGCGCGCAGCGCGGCGGCCGGGTCGAACCGGGGCAGCAGCACCAGGGTGCCGCCGTACCGGGCCGGCGTCACCGGGGCCCCGCAGGAGCCGAAGGAGGAGGCCAGGGAGACCAGCACCAGGTTGCGCATCGGGCCCGGGCCGGTGTGCAGTGCGGCCGGGTAGTCGCCCCGGCCCCCCGCCATGGCGTTGTGCGTGTAGGCGACCATGGCCGGCTCGCCCTCGGAGCCGGAGGAGAGCAGGATGCGGGCCGGGGCCTCCAGGGCCGGGCGGGCCGGGGACCAGCCGGCGGCCCTCCGCCCGGCCCCGGATGCCCGGAGGGGCGGCCGCGTCCCGCTAGGATGCGCCCCTGTCCGATGGAACAGCACCTCAGCGGGGGGATCGATGAGCACCGAGGGAAGCACCAAAGCCGTGGTCATGGCCTTAGCGGCCAACCTGGGGATCGCGGCGACCAAATTCGCGGCCTACGCGCTGACCGGCTCGTCCTCGATGCTGGCCGAGTCCATCCACTCGGTGGCCGACTCCAGCAACCAGGCGCTGCTGCTGATCGGCGGCAAGCGGGCCAAGCGGCGCGCCACCCCCGACCACCCGTTCGGCTACGGCCGCGAGCGCTACATCTACGCGTTCCTGGTGGCGATCGTGCTGTTCAGCCTGGGCGGGCTGTTCGCGCTCTACGAGGCCTGGCACAAGATCAGCGACCCGCATCCGATCACCGCCTGGCACTGGGTGCCGGTGGTGGTGCTGCTGGTCGCGGTCGCCCTGGAGTCGACGGCGCTGCGCACCGCGGTCAAGGAGTCCAACGCGGTGCGCGGCCGCGCGAGCTGGGTCCAGTTCATCCGCCGCTCCAAGTCGCCGGAGCTCCCGGTGATCCTGCTGGAGGACACCGGCGCCCTGATCGGCCTGGTCTTCGCGCTGGCCGGGGTGAGCCTCACCCTGATCACCGGCAACGGCATCTGGGACGGCCTGGGCACCGCCGCCATCGGCCTGCTGCTGGTGGCCATCGCGATCGTGCTGGCCGTCGAGGTGAAGAGCCTGCTGCTCGGCGAGTCCGCCTCCGACGAGCACGTGCGCCGGATCGAGGCGGCCATCACCGGCACCGAGGACGTCGACGGCGTCATCCACATGCGCACCATGCACCTGGGCCCGGAGGAGCTGCTGGTCGCCGCGAAGATCGCGGTGGACGCCCAGGACGACGCGGGCCGGGTGGTGCGCGCCATCAACGCGGCCGAGGCGCGCATCCGCGAGGAGGTCCCCATCGCCCGGCTCATCTACATCGAACCGGACGTCCTGCGCACCGGCCGGACCCCGGCGGGCGCGCAGAGCGGCTGACCCCGGCCCCGGCGCCGCGAGGGGCGGAGCACCCTGACCACCGCCCTGAAGCGGGCGGGGTGCTCAGCCCAGCAGGGCCGCGACCGCCTCGGCCGGGGCCGGGTGGCGGTCCAGCAGGGCCGCCGCCCCCGGGTGCGCGGGCCCGCCCGCGGCGGGGGCCGCGGCGGGCCACTCGGCCTCCACCCCGAGCAGGGCGGCCACCGCGTCGCCGGCCGCCCGGTTCCCGGTGAGCAGGTCGGCGACCGGCCCGGCCGGGGCCGCGCCGACCGGGGGCCCGGCCTGCGGCTCCGGCTCCGCCCACGGCGGCGTCCACGCGTCCAGCGCGGGCAGGGACCCCGGGAAGGTCCGCCCGGCCTCCCGGAGCAGCACCGGGACCATCTCCCCGGCGTGCTCCTTCAACGTGGTGATCAGGGACGGCAGCCACGGCAGCAGCACCCGGTCCGGGAGCCGCCCGAAGGCGTCCGAGATCGCCTCCACCACGAACGGCGCCAGCATCGGCACCGGGGAGAGCGCCTGCACGAACCCGCTCAGGTACTGCGGGAACGCCGGCACCACCAGCGGGTTGTCCAGCAGCTCCGCGCAGCGGCGGCGCAGCTCGGCCAGCGGCAGCAGGTCGAGCCGGTTCTCCGCCGCCCACAGCAGCGCCGTCTTGGCCGGCTGCGAGGGGTGCGACTGCTTGACCGCCAGCTCCAGCTGGGTCCGCTCGCAGCCCAGCGCCAGCGCGGTGTTCTCCAGCGTGAGCAGGAACCCGAGCATCGCGGCGACCTGCCGGATGCCGACCGCGTCGTCGGTGAAGGAGGTCGGCAGCATCGTGCAGTAGTGCGCGAAGCCGGTGGTCACGAACGCCTCGCACCACTTGGGCAGCGCCGGTTCGGTGGCCCGGTAGTGCCCGAGCAGCCGGCGGAACCGGCGCAGCACCTCGGGGGCGCCGTCGACGGTCCGCTCCGCGGCGAGCAGCTGCACGGCGCGCTCGCCCAGCTCCTCGGTGAGCCGCGGGGACTCCAGCAGCAGGATGGACTCCTCCACCGACTCCAGCGCCGAGGCCGCGGTGGCCTTGGCCCCCCAGGCGGCGGCGCGCAGCCGCTGCTCCAGCACCTGCTCGACGGTGACGCCCTCGTAGCCGAGCTCGATCAGCGCCCGCTGGTTGCGGCCGAGCGCCACGTCCCAGCTCTCCTGGTGCGAGCGCTCGCCCAGCTCCAGCGCGCCGGTGATGGGTCGGGCCACGTCGCCGGGGAGCAGCCGGCGCAGCCGCCACAGCAGCCGGGAGCACGGCTCCAGGTGCGGGTCGGCCCGCAGGTCGATCAGGACCCGGTGCACCCCGCTCTTCTTCGGCATGCCCAGCGGGTCGAGCCGGTCGTACAGGTCCTGGACCAGCGGCGGGAGGGCTTCGTAGCCGACCTCGCCGATCCGGTCGCCGCCGAGCAGGATCTCGCAGAGCCGCCGCACGTCGCGCCGGCCCGGGACGGTGTCCTTCTCGATGCAGGTGATCGCCGCGTCCTGGAAGTCGTACGGCGTGGGGCGGGCCCGGTTGCGCATCCCCGCCAGCAGCACCGACGTCTCATAGACCGCGATGGCGTCGGCGGTGCTGGCCAGGTAGCCGTTGCGGCGCGCCAGTCGGACGATCTCGACGCACCAGCCGACCAGCTCCGCCTCGTCCAGCGGGTCCATCACCGGCGGGCTGGACAGGAACCCGGTCAGCCGGTCGGCGACCGCCTGCGGCGCGGCGGGCGCCTTGGCCCGGCCCTTGCCGCGCTTGCGGGCGCCCCGCTGGCCCTTGAGCACGAACGGCTCGGCGCCCCTGGCGGAGACGTGCTTGTCCCAGGTCGCCGCGGCGATCGACACCGACCCGCCGGCCAGCCCGAACTGGGCCTCGATGGCCGAGTGGCTGGACGGGATGAGGCCGTACAGCCAGGAGGTGCCGGTGCCGGGGGTGATCTCGAAGCCGTCGGACTCCGGTTCGGTGCCGAACTCCGCCACCCGGCTGGCGGCATGGAACGCGCCGCACACGTACATCGCCTCGCCCGGGTCGCCGCCGGTGGCGGCCAGGTGCTCCCGGATCCGGGTCCACATGTACCGCTCGCGGTCCTCGTCGATGGAGACCCGGTCCCCACCGGAGGGGGCCAGCCGCCGGAACAGGCTGCCGATCATCACCATGACCTGGCGGTAGGTGTCGTAGTCCGCGCCGGCCAGCGGCTGCTCGACGTACTGGTCCCACCACTCCGACCAGTGCCGGACCCGGCCGTGGCGGAGCAGGTGCTCCTCCAGTTCGGCGAAGCGCGGCCGCAGGTCGCCGATCTCGACGCCGACCGCGCCGCCGTGCATGGCGGCGTTCTCGTCGTCGGCGGCGTCCTCTGCCGCCCCGGCCGGCGGCGCCGGCGCGGGGGCCGGCGCGGCGGCCTCGGGCTCGCCGTCGGCGCCGTCGGCCCGCTGGTAGGCGGGGTCCCACTGGAACACGTGGTCCACCGACCGGTCCACCAGGACCAGTTCGACCCCGGGGTCGTCCAGCGCGTAGGCGATGGCCTGGTACTCGGCGGAGGTCTCGGTGATCGGCGCGACCACGCTGAGCGGGCCCGCGCCGGGCGGGAAGCCCTCCAGGTCGGTGGCGAAGGCCTGCAGCGCCACCGGCAGGCGGCAGTTGCGCAGCTCCTCCAGGAGCGGCCGGAGGTCCTCGCAGAGCTCCAGGTAGACGGTCTTGGGGCGCTTCTCGCGCAGCCGGCGCGCCATGGACAGCGCGGAGGCCGGCGAGTGGTGGCAGACCGGGAAGATCTCCAGCTTCTCGGCGAGTGCCCGGTCGACGTCGTCGACCATGCCGGACAGGATCTCGGCGGGGGCGCCGGCGAACTCGGCCGCGGCGGCGCCCAGCTGGTCCCGGAGTGCGCGGAACGGGCTGGTGTCCGTCATCGCTTCGGTCGTCTCGCTCATCAGGAGAGGGTTTCGATCGCCTGCTTGCCGCCCTCCAGGAACTCCGTCCATTCGCCCCCGGAGGACTTGCTGTGCTTCTCGACCACCCCGTGCCAGAACTTGTTCATGATGGTCAGGTCCTCGGGGTTGCGGCGGACCAGCGAGCCCACCATCGACCCGGCGAGGGTCTGGGCGCGCAGCGTGCTGTCGCCGAAGAACCGGCTGTGCAGGATGGCGTCCTCCAGCACGCCGATCTGCTCGGCGGTGGACAGCGCCGACTCCAGCTTCTCGTCGTCGCTGGTGGCCGACTCGGCGGCGGCGCGCAGGTCGGTGAAGCTCTGCAGCAGGATGTCCAGCAGGGTGAGCGGCACCTCCAGGTCGATGCTGTGCCGGCGGAGCAGCTCGGTGGTGCGGAACCGGACGATCTCGCTCTCGCTGCGCTTGTTGGTGACCACCGGGATGCGCACGAAGTTGAACCGCCGCTTGAGCGCGGAGGAGAGGTCGTTGACGCCCTTGTCCCGGCTGTTGGCGGTGGCGATGATGGAGAACCCGGGCTTGGCGAAGACGGTGTTGTCCTCGTCCAGCTCGGGGATGGACACGTACTTCTCGGACAGGATCGAGATCAGCGCGTCCTGCACGTCGCTGGTGGAGCGGGTGAGCTCCTCGAACCGGCCGATGGCGCCCTGCTCCATCGCGGTCATGATCGGCGAGGGGATCATCGACTCCCGGGACTGGCCCTTGGCGATCACCATGGACACGTTCCAGGAGTACTTGATGTGGTCCTCGGTGGTGCCCGCGGTGCCCTGCACGACCAGGGTGGAGTCGCGGCAGATCGCGGCGGACAGCAGCTCGGCCAGCCAGCTCTTGCCGGTGCCGGGGTCGCCGATGAGCAGCAGGCCGCGGTCGGAGGCCAGGGTCACGATGCTGCGTTCGACGAACGTGCGGTCGCCGAACCACTTCTGCGGGATCTCCCGGTCCAGGCCGTCGGAGGGCTCGGAGCCGAGGATGAACAGCCGCACCATCTTGGGGCTGAGCCGCCAGGAGAACGGCTTGGCGCCGTCGTCCACCGACTCCAGCCACTCCAGCTCTTCGGCGTACTTGACCTCGGCGGGGGCGCGCAGCATGTCGGACATGGGTGGGTCTCCTAGTCCAGGAAGTTCTTGAGTTCGAAAACGAGCTTGTCGATGTTGCCGGACAGGACGGGGGTGCCCATGTCCTTGAAGCGCTGGCGGAACCAGGGGTTGACCATCTGCCGGCCGCCGCTGGTCACCGAGCCGACCGGGATGAAGCGGACGCCGGAGCGGTGCAGCGACTCCATGCCGTTGAACACCTCCTGCTCCCGCCATTCGAAGAAGTCGGAGATCCAGGCGACCACGGTGTTCTTCGGGTCGGTGATCTTGGGCCGGACCTGCTCCATGGCGACGGTGCCGTCGGTGCCGCCGCCGAGCTTGGTACGGAGCAGCGTCTCGAACGGGTCGTGCACCCACGGGGTGAGGTCCAGCGCCCGGGTGTCGTAGGCGACCAGGTGCACGTCGACCTTGGGCAGCCCGGCGAAGATCGACGCGAGGATGGTGCAGTTGACCATCGAGTCGACCATGGAGCCGGACTGGTCGACCACCACGATCATCCGGGCCGGCTCGACCCGCTTGGCGGTGTGCCGGTAGAACAGCCGGTCGACGTAGAGCCGCTGGTCCTCGGGGTTGTAGTTGGGCAGGTTCTTCCAGATGGTGCGGTCCAGGTCGAGGTTGCGGAACACCCGCTTGGGCGGGACCGACCGGTCGATCTTGCCGGTGCTGGTCTTCTCCACCCGGGTGCGCAGCACCTGGGAGACCTCGTCGACGAACCGCTTGATCAGCGCCTTGGCGTTGGCCAGCGCCACCCCGGACAGGTTGTGCTTGTCGTGCAGCAGCTGCTCGATCAGCGACATGCTCGGGGTGAGCCGCTTGGCGAGCCTGGGGTCGCCGAGGACCTCGCGCAGCCGCATCCGGCGCACCAGGTCGCCCTCGATGTCCCCGAGCGTCCCGGACAGGCCCTCGCCGTTCGGGCGGGAGCGCAGCTCGCCCGGCCGGTGGCCGCAGGCGCGCTCCAGCCACCCGGCGTCGGCCTGCCACTCGGCGAGCCGGGAGGCGCTGACGTCGCCGGAGCCGGTGGCGAACACGTTCAGCAGCAGCTTCGACACCAGGGCGGCGCGGCGCACCGCCTCGGCGCCGGCCGGGCCGTCGTCGTCGCCGGCGGCCAGGGCCTCCTCCGACATCAGGCCGTCGAACTCGGCGGCCAGCTCCGGGAAGCGCTGCACCACGGTGTCCACGCTGGTGCCCGGGTCGAGCAGCGCCGGGGGCAGGCCGATGTCGTCGACGACGGCGACGCCGGCCGACTCCAGGGCGGGCTGCTCCTCGTCCCCGAAGAGGCGGGACAGCAGCCGCCAGTAGAGCACCTGGCGGCGGTTCTGGTCAGGGTTGACCGCGGTCTCCTCCGCTGCCCCGCTCATTTGCGCAGCAGCCTTCCGGAGCGCTCGCGGAGCACGTTGACCGCGTCGTAGCGGGCCTCGGCCTTGGCGACCTTGGGGTCGGTGGGGCCCATCGCCCAGTCGGCGGTGTGCACCTCGGCGGGCTTGCGCTTGATGGTGGTCTGCACCGCGAGCGGCTGCACCGACCAGCGGCCGGCGTCCCAGCGGAGCAGGCCGATGCAGGCCGAGGAGGCGGCGACCAGCTTCTCGGTGAGCGGGCCGCAGCCGGGCAGCCGGCCGGTGTCGACCGGGAGCACCGCGTCGCCGAGGTCGAAGGCCGGGCCGCCGTCGGCGGCGGTCCCCTTCTTGTAACCCTCCAGCAGCACCGGTTCGGCGATCCGCACCGGGTGCCGCTCCAGCGGCGGCACGGCCGGGGCGTGGGCGACGGGCAGCGCCACCCGGGCGGTGCTGAACGGGTCGGCCGGCTCGTCCAGCCCGGCCAGCTCCTCCTGCCAGATCAGGTCGCCGCCGTCCAGCAGCGGCATGCCCTCGATCTTCACGGAGCGCTTGTCGGCCAGCGCGCCGAGCAGCACCTGGTGGTCGGTGAGCAGGTTCCACACCCCCGGGCCGACGATCACGTCGACCTTGGGCGCGGATACCGCGGCGCGTACCAGCCGCGCCGGGCCGCCGTCGGCGGGTTCGAAGATCGCGTGCACCTGGAGCTGGACGGCGGTGCCGTGCTCGTGCACGTCGGCACCGAGCGGCAGCAGCCGGCCGGTGGCCGGGGCGGCGGTCCCGGACGGGCCGGCCTGCGCGGCGTCCTGGGTGAGCAGGACCGCGCGGGCCCACAGGTCGGCCCAGCGGCGGGTGGGCAGCCCCTCCATGGCGGCGACGGGCGCGTTGGCCTGGAGCTCGGCGGCCAGGCCGTCGAGCAGTACCGCGGCGCGGCGCCGCTCCGGGTCGCCGAGCAGCGCCTCGATGGCCTGGTCGGCGCCGCCGGCGATGTCCCGGTCCACGCCCCGCCAGCCGATGACTGCGAGTTCGGTGAGCCAGGAGCGGACGCCGCCGAGCGGGCCGGTGGGCGCCTCGGCGGGCTCGTCCGGTTCGGGGTCGGCGTCTCGGGTGCGGCCCAGGGCGGTGTCGGCGGCGGCGAGCAGCGCGTCGTGCACCGCCCCGATCAGCGCGCTGCGCGCGCCGGCCAGCGCGGCGGTCTGGGCGTCGCCGATGGTGCCGGAGCCGATCGCATCGGCGGCCTCGCGCACCAGGGCGCCCAGCGGGGTGGCGGCCATCGCACCGGCCAGGTCGGCCAGGGCCCGGGTCTGCTCGGCGCCGGGGCGCCCCAGGCCGTTCTCCAGTGCCCGGTCGAACACGGCGACCAGGTCCAGGGCCTCGTCGACGCCGGAGGGAGCGGCGGAGGTCAGTTCGGCGGTCTGTGCGGGCAGCATCAGCTCATCGCCCCCGTGGCCGGAAACCAGTGCATCTCGGGCAGCGGCGCGGTGGCGCCGGGAAGCTCCAGGTAGGACAGGTAGCGCAGGAACCGGTTGAACACGGCCCCGGACTCCTCCCGCACGGGGCCGCCGCCGAACGCGCGCGCCATGTCGTAGGGGCCGGCGTCCTCCTCCACCTGGATCTTGAGGTAGTCGGTGACGCGGCGCAGCCCGTACTGGGAGACCGCCTCGGTGAGCAGTGCCTGCAGGTGCTTGCAGGGGAAGCCGCCCAGCCCGCCGCAGGGGCGGTTGTTGTTGGTGCCGCAGCTGAACGTGTGCGTCCCGGCGGTGAACGAGGAGACGTAGACCCGCGCGATGTCGGATCCGCTGGAGACGACGCCCTGCAGTCTCCCGTCGGCCAGCTCCACGAACGGCACCTTGGCCAGCTTCCGCGGCTTGGCGGGCGGCAGCACGGTCACCGCGCTCGCCCGGCCGACGTCGAAGCCTTCGGATTCCACGGCATCACCTTCTAATACGACAGATGAGGGGTAGGCGGCGCGGAGAGCCCGTGCCGCCCGTCGGTGTGCGACGCGCCATGTCTATCGGATCTCTGCGACAAACCCGACCTCGTCCCTCCCACCGGGACCGCGGACCCCTCGGAACCGCCGGGCCGCCCGCACTCCCCTGCCCCGACCCGTCTCCCGGCCGGTCCGGCGGCCGGGCCCCCTGGGTGATTCCCCACCCCGCGCACCGGCTTTCCCGCCGCCCCTACTTCCACCTCTGTTTTTCTTCCCCTACCATTCAGAATTCCCCTCCGGGCCCACGGCGGCGAAATGTACCCTCTTCCGTTCTCCGAGTTCTCCGTACGCAATAGGTGGACGCGAAGATACGATTCCGGCATCATCGGATCGGAGCGCCCCCGGAGGCGACGGGGCCGCTCCGCGTCGCCGCTTTCCCCAGCGGTGCAGTGGATCCGCCCGTGCCGAGCGCGTTCTGACGGAGTGCCGATGAAGATCGACCTTTCGATGCAGGGGCCCAGCAGCGGCACCGAGTCCCGGTCGCTGTACAGGTGGCTGCAGGAGAAAACCCGAGAACTGCACGCGGAAGGCGTGAGCCTCGCCCCCGCGGGCGGGCCCGACCCCCTACCGGGTCAAATGGGAACGGTTTTCGAGATCGTCCAGTTCGTTTTCGACAACGTGGCCCAGTACGGGGCGCTGGCCGTGGCGATCGCCTCCTGGCGGCGCGCCCACCACTCCCGCTGCTCGGTCCAGCTGGAGCGCGACGGTGTGAAGATCACCCTCACCGAGGCGGAACTCGACGACGCCGAGGCGATAGCGCGTGCCTTCGAGCGGCTCGCCGGAGCCTCCGGCACCGACGCCGAGGAGCGGCGCCCCGATTCCGAAGGCGGTGAAGCCTCCGGCGGAGACGGTTCCGAGGAGGCCGAATGAGCGGGCAGGACCGCTCGGAGGCGGAGGAGAACAGCAGGCCGAACGGTCCCGGTGACCGGATCGACCCCGCCCGGTCTGCGTGCGTGCTGATCGGGGTCGGCGGCTACGAATCGCTCCCACCGCTGCCCTCCGTCCGGCGCAGCGTCACCGATCTGAAACGCGCCCTGGCCGACCCGGAGATCTGGGGCGTCCCCGAGAGCCGGATCAAGACGGTGCTCGATCCCGCCTCCCCCGGCGACCTCACCGGGCCGATCTACGAGACCGCCGAACTGGCCGAGGACGCCCTGGTCGTCTACTACGCCGGACACGGGCTGCTCGGTTGGGACGAGCAGCTCCACCTGACCCCGACCAGCATGATCAGCGGGCGTTGGGAGACCGCGCTGGAGTTCCGCCGGCTCCGCGAGATCCTGAAGGAGTCCGGAAGGCACGCCAGGCGGCGCATCCTGATCCTCGACTGCTGCTTCAGCGGCAGGGCGCTGGAGACCGGCGCGATGGCCGCCGGGGACGGCGCCCGGCTCCCCCGGCCCCGCCAGGTGGAGATCGACGGCTCCTACGTGCTGACCTCCACCACCGGCAGCGCCCCGTCCGACGCTCCGCCGACGGAGACCCACACCTCCTTCACCGGTGCGCTCATCGAGGTGCTGAACCAAGGGGACCCCGAGAACCCGGGCGCCGAGGGGCTCTCCCTGGACCGCATCCACCAGCTGGTGAAGAAGAGACTCGTCGCCAAGGGGCTCCCCGAACCGCAGGGGCTGGACCACAACGGCGTCGGCGATCTGCCGTTCGTGCGCAACCGGAAGGCGTTCCCTCCGCCGCCGGCCCCGGCGGGGCACTCCCGCCGCACCGTGCTCGCCGCCGCTGCGGTGACCGGTGTCCTCGGCCTGGCCGCCGGCGCGGTCGGCGGCTTCACCGCCCACGACCGGATCCGGGCGGACGCCGGGAACACCGCCTCCATCCCCGGTCCCTGCGGCGGCGACGGGAAGGCGGTCATCCTCGACGTCTCCGACGACCTCGACCGCGCACCGGAGAACGAGCACATGGGCAGCCGCGTGGAAGGGCTGTCCGCCCTCGCCCTGGCCGGCGAGGGCGGCGCGGCGCTGGCACTGCGCGACAACGAGCCGGCCCAGGTCTTCTCCCTGTCCCTGGGAGGTCCCGGGTCCTTGGAGCCCTCCGTCACCGGGCTGCAGATGCTGTATCAGGAGAACGGCGACCGGTTCACCAAGTTCGACGGCGAGGGGCTGGTCCTGGAGAACGGCGGGGAGACCGTTCTGGCCTCCTCCGAGAGCGGGCCGGCCGTCCGCCGCTTCCGGATCGAGGACGGGCGCCAGGTGGGCGATCCGCTGCCGCTGCCCGAAGAGTTCCGCTACTCACCGGACGGCAACGCCCAGAGCGGCCGCAGCCTCGAGGCCCTGGCCGCCACCCCGGACGGCGCCTACCTGTACGCGGGCATGGAGGGCCCGATCCTCGGCGACTACGACGTGCACGGCCGCCACCAGGTGCGCATCCAGCGCTACCAGGGCGAGCCCGGCGGCGACTACACCCTCGACCGGCAGTTCGGCTACCAGACGGAGGTGGGCCTCTACCTGGTCGAACTGGCGGCGATCGACGAGGATCGGCTGCTCGCGCTGGAGCGCGGATACCTCAGCGGCCTGGGGAACGGCATCCGCGTCTTCGAGATCGACCTCGGCGGCGCCGACGACGTCACCGGCGAGGTCCTCGACTGGAACGCCACCGACCTGCTGGTCTCCAAGACGCTCCTGTTCGACATGGCGAACTGCCCCGAAGGCGACATCACCTCCGAGGAGACCCAGCCCAACCAGCTGCTGCAGAACGTCGAGGGGATGGCCCTCGGCCCCGAGCTGGGCCGCGCCGACGCGGACGACCCCGACCTGGCGGGCCACCGCTCCCTGTACCTGATCGCCGACAACAACGGCCGCCCCGCCCAGTCCACCCGGGTCTACTCCTTCGCCCTCGACCTCCGCTGAAGCGGAACACCGAGCCCAGACGGAGCCGCCGCCCCCGCCCGACCCCGGCCCCGACCACCCCGGCAGGGCCAGGCGCCCCACCTGAGCACGGCACCCCACGAGGCCAGGGTTCAAGCAGGCAGCGAAGGCGGGACGACGGCAGGAAGAGGGCATGCCGGCCAGTCAGTCGAGTGCGACGCCCCACAGAGCAAAGGTTCAGACCAGCGGCGAGGGCGGGGAGGGGCACCGGCTGGTCGGTCCGGCGCGGCGCCCCGCAGAGCGAAGGTTCAGACAGGCGGCGACGGCGGCGGTGGGGGCGGGGTGCAGGCGTCGCCCGGGCGCGGGCCCCACGGGGCGGAGGTTCAAGCAGGCAGCGAAGGCGGCAGTGGGCACCGGCCGGTCGGTCCGGCGCGGCGCCCCACGGGGCCGGGGCTCAAGCGGGCGGCAAAGGCGGGCAGGGGCACCGGCCGGTCGGTCGGGTGCGGCAGAGCAGGGCGGGAGTGGTCGGGGCGGGCCGGGGTGGCCGGTTCGCCGTTCCCGTGCCGCCCGGGCGCCGTGGCCGGCCGCCCTGAAACCGCCACCCCTCTCTGACCTGGGCGAATACGTAGGGTGATGGCGGGGTGGGGCGCCCTGCGCACCGCGAGAGCACCCCGGTGATTCCCGGGCGCACATCCCGGCCCGGATCGGGCCCCGGAAGCCCCGAATCGCTCCGGTCGGGCCGGTGGTGAGGGGTTCGAGCCGCCCGCAAGGCCGCAAAGCAGGAGGCCGGAACCCGAGCAGGGGCGACGCGGGGGCGAGATGTCGCTTTTGTCCCCCTGGGAAGACCCTGCTTGGCCACTCTGGGTGATCGGTGAGGGGGTGGTGGGGGTCTGGGGGCTTACTACTCGCTGGTAGATGTAATCGGGGTGCTCTCGCGGTGCGCAGGGCGCCCCCGCGCCCGCCCGTCCCTCGCCGCGAACCCGGCATAGGGGATAAGGCCACCCCCTGGCGGGAGCATGCGCCGGGCCTGGCCGGTGAACGCGGCGCCCCGCCCCTCTCCCGCCTTTGCCGCCCGCTTGAACCCTGACCCCGTGAGGCGCCGCACCCGGGCGACCGCCTCCGCCC
This sequence comes from Nocardiopsis potens DSM 45234, assembly GCF_000341105.1. Lineage (GTDB taxonomy): Bacteria > Actinomycetota > Actinomycetes > Streptosporangiales > Streptosporangiaceae > Nocardiopsis_A > Nocardiopsis_A potens. Next base: position 37,216 of record NZ_ANBB01000042.1, on the reverse strand, counting down.
CGCCCCTCCCCTTGCCGTCGCCGCCGGTTTGCACCTTCGCTCCGTGGGGCGCCGCACCCGACCGACCGGTCCCTCCTCCCGCCCTCGCTGCCGTCTGAACGTTCGCTCCGCGAGACGCCGCGCCCGACCGACCGGTCCCCCTTCCCGCCGTCGCCGCTGGTCTGAACCTTCACCCCGCGAGGCGCCGCGCCCGACCGGCCGGCCGGTCCCGCTCCCGCCCTCGCCGCCAGCCTGAACCCTCGCCCCGCGAGACGCCGCGCCCGGGGGGGACGTCCGGGCGGGCGGGGCGGGGTCACTTCTCCAGGCCGAGTACCAGAAGCACCGTGCGCACCAAAGTCGGCAGTGACTCCTGGAAGCCGTCCAGCATCTGCAGGGCGAGCATCCAGGCTTCCGGGCGGCCGTCCAGGGGGCGCATCTCCTCGGCCAGTGCCTCTCGGACCCGGGCGTCCATTCCCGCGAACTCCAGCAGCGTACCGACGGGTCGGCCGTGTCGCACCAGGTCGGCCGGGGTGAGCACGCCCCGATCGAGAGCGTACAGCGGCCACGGGCGCTCCGGTCCCCTTTCCCATGACAACTCGACCTTGGCCAGTGCCTTCTCCGGCGGCGCCCCCTCGGCCAGGCGCTGCCAGACGCGCTGCTCCGGTTTGGTCATCCGCCCCACCCCGGCGCGGATCGGCTCGGGGCAGTCGGGGAGCGCGGCGAGCTGTTTGACCCAGAAGAGGCCGAACGGGCTGCGCAGGTGCGCCTCCAGCAGCACGCCCCAGTCCCAGTCGAACCGCTCGGCGGTGATCCGTCCCAGCCTCCAGGAGCTGCTGCGCAGCCGCTTGACCAGTTTCCAGGCCGATTCCTCCTCGGCCACCGCCGTCCGAACCAGCTCCACCGCCTCCTCATCGTCCTCGGCGCGGTCCGCCTCCGGGACCAGGGAGGTGCAGAAGGCCTCGTGCCGAGGGGAGCAGTCGCGGCCGTTCCGCTCCCACAGCCCCAGCAGGATCCGCAGCCGCAGGCTGCGCCGGTGCATGCGCAGCTCCTTCGCCTCCATCCGGTCGAGGACGTCCGGATCGCCGCAGCCGGCCACCGGATAGAGCCACCGCCAGGACCCGCACTTCAGCAGCTCCTCGCGGAACCCGGGGTCCAGCGGCAGGCGCTCGGGCCGGCCCGGGTGCTCCGACCGGGCCAGGCGCTCCGACCGATCCGGGTGCTCCGGGCCGAGCGGCACGCCGGCCAGCAGCGCGTCGCGCACCTCGCGCGACGCGGCCTCCTGGTAGAGCAGCCCGGCGTTGACCGCCGGGTCGTCCAGTTCCGCCAGGACCCGGACCGCCTCGGCCGGCAGCCCGGGGCGGCGGGACAGCGCCACCGCGTCGCGCGTTCGCCGCCCCGCCCGGATCCGCTCCGGCCATTCGTCCCGCCACCGCCCCTGGGTGAACAGGTCGTGGGCGGTGCGGTCGTCCACCCGGTCCAGCATCCGCTCCTGGTCCTCGGCGGGCAGTGCACCGAGCAGCGCGGTGAAGGCGGTCCGCGCCTGGGAGTACGGCCGGGACTTGGTCACCGGGGGCATGCCGGCGGCGTCGGGCCAGGGGCCGCCGGCCGTCCCGCCCCGGTTCCGGGCGGCGTCGGCGAGCAGCTCTGCGACGGTTCCGCGGGCGCGGGCGACCCGGCGGCGCAGCGCCCGCCACGCCGCCGGGTCGGTGCCGACCGTGTCGGCGAGCAGCGCGGCCAGTTCGCCGCCGAAGGCGTCCCATTCGACCCGGGCCCGCTCGTCGCCGGCGGCGAGGGCCGCGCCGACCTGCAGGGCGGCCGAGGCGGGGCGGACCTCGTCCAGCAGTTCCCCGGCGGTCAGGGTGCGGCCCAGGCTCCGGGCGAGCAGGCCGGCCGCCACTCGCGGCGACACGATGCCCGCCAGCGCGGCCAGGACCGCCGCGGGCAGCGGCCGGTCGATCCGCTGCGCCGGCTCGTCGGGGGAGCCGTGCGCCGCGACCAGCTCGGTGAGCAGCCCGTCGGGGCAGTCGGGGCGTCCGGCGAGGTATTCGATGAGGACCTCGGGCAGTGGTTCGGCCCGGTGGGCGGCGCCGACCGCCGCCCAATCGGCTCCCTCTTCGGGGGCACCCTGCCCGAGGTCGCGCTGGCGGGCCTGGAAGACCGCCCATCTCAGCAGCCCGGTGGGGACCGTGCGCGGCAGTACGGCCAGCGCTCGCAGCGGCAGCGGCCGGTCGATCCGCTTCAGGAACCGGTCGGGGTCGGGGGCCCCGGAGACCAGTTCGGCCAGCAGTTCCTCGGGGCAGTCGGGCCGCCGGGCCAGGGTCTCGGAGACGGCGGGGCAGAACGGGCGCTCGCGGTGCGCGGCGGCCAGCACCTCCCAGTCGGCGCCGCCGCGCACCTCCAGCCGCACCTCGACCCACTCGGCGTTGACGCCGTCCGCGTCCTCGGCCTCCGCCGCGCGCAGCTCCTCGACGGCGTCCCCGGTCCCGTCGGCCCGTTCGGCGGCGGCGCGCAGCTCCGCCGCGCCCTCCTCGCTCTTCAGAGCGCGCTCGGCGAGGTCCCGGACCGGTTCCGGGAAGCAGGAGCGCAGGCCGGGGTCGTCCAGCACCTCCCGGAGCGCGTCCGGGCCGCCGTGCAGCAGCAGCGCCCGCACCGCGCGGAGCAGCTCGCGGCGCTCCAGTTCCCCGCCCCACAGCCGCAGGGCGTGCCGGACCAGGTCGGGGAAGGGCGACCCGAGCGCGGCCTCCTGGAGCGTCCGGTCCCCGTGCTCGTCGTCCGGCTCCGCCTGCAGCAGGCGGGTGACCGCGCCGGCGGGGGCACGCCAGCGCGGGTCGGCGGGGTCGGCGGAGTCGAACAGGAGCTCGTACTCGCGCTCGGACCACGCTTCCCCGGAGTCGTCCTCGCCGCAGATCGCCTCGGCCACCAGGGGGCTGCCGGTGGCGGCGAGCCTCCGCCGCAGCTCCGGGTCCCTCTCCACGATCCGCCTGGCATCGAGCAGGGCGGCGATACCGGGCTCGCCCGCCGCGAAAGCGCCCTCGACCAGGGGTTCCGGGAGGCGGCGGTTCCGCGTGAGCACGGGGCGCACCAGTGCGGGGGCTCGGGTGAGGAGGTCGGCGAAATCCTCCGCGCTGCAGAAGTCCAGCAGCGTCGGCATGGCCGGCATGTCGGGGTCCTCTTCCTGATCGGCAGGGGCGGGCCGCAAGGCGTTCCGGGGGGAATCGGGGGCGCCGTCGGCCCGCCGTCGTGCGGTGCAGGTTAGTGCAGCGCTGCGACAGGCCTTTTCGGGCCGTCCGTCCCGTGATGGGCCGAGCGTCCCGGCCGCGCCGGAGGCGGCGGAGGAGGCGTGCAGGAAGAAGTAGCCGGCGGCGGCCGAACCGCCGGACAGCGCCGGCCGGAGAACGGAGGACGGCGGGCGGATCGGGGGCGCCCGCCCCTGCGGGCGCGCGGGGGCTCGCCGCGCACCCGCAGGGGCGACCGGTGGAAGCGGGGGCTCGCCGACGCCCCGCACTCCGGCGCCCCGCCGACCTCCCCCGAGGAGCTCGGGGAGCCGGCGCCGCAGGGCCGGATCACTGCTCCGCGCCGACCGCCGTCAGCGCCGTGCGGACCAGGGTCGGCAGCGTGTCCGGGAAGCCGTCCAGCATCTGCAGGGCGAGCATCCAGGCATCCGGGTGGCCGTCCAGGGGGCGCACCGCCTCGGCCACTGCCTCCCGGACCCGGTCGTCCGTCCCCGCCATCCCCAGCACCGCCCCGACGGGCCGGCCGTGCCGCACCAGGTCGGCCGGGGTGAGCAGGCCTTGGTCGAGGGCGAGCAGCGGCCACGGCCGCCCCGGGCCCGGACCGGAGAGCGCGACCTTGGCCAGGGCCTTCTCCGGCGGTACCCCCTCGGCCAGCCGCCGGTGGGCGCGCTGCTCCGGTTTGGTCATCCGCCCCAGTCCTTCGCGGATCGGCTCGGGGCAGCCGGGCAGCCGGGCCAGTTCGGTGGCCCGCCCGGCGCTGAACGGGCTGCGCAGGTGCGCCTCCAGCAGCGCGTCCCAGTCCCAGTCGAGCCGCTCCGCGGCGATCCGGTCGATCCTCCGGGAGCTGGTGCGCAGCCGCCGGATCAGCTTCTTGGCCGACTCCGCCTCGGCCACCGCCGACCGCATCAGCTCCACCGCCTCCTCATCGTCCTCGGCGCGGTCCGCCTCCGGGACCAGGTACGCGCCGGGGTCCTCGTGCCGGGGGCAGTGGCCGCGGCCGTTCCGCTCCCACAGCCCCAGCCTGATCCGCAGCCGCAGGTTGAGCGGGTCGGTGCGCAGGTCCTTGGCCTCGATCAGGTCGAGGATCTCCGGGTCTCCACAGCCGGCCACCGGGTAGAGCCACCGCCAGGACGCACCCTTCAGCAGCTCCGTACGGAAGCCGGGATCCAGCGGCAGACGCTCCGACCGGTCCGGGCGCTCCGGGCCGAGCGGCACGCCGGCCAGCAGCGCATCGCGGACCTCGCGCGGGGCGGCCTCCTGGTAGAGCAGTCCGGCGTTGACCGCCGGGTCGTCCAGTTCCGCCAGGACCCGGACCGCCTCGGCCGGCAGCCCGGGGCGGCGGGACAGCGCCACCCGGTCGCGCTGCCGCCGCCCCGCCCGGACCCACTCCGGCCATTCGGGCCGCCACCACCCCTGGGTGAACAGGTCGTGGGCGGTGCGGTCGTCCACCCGGTCCAGCAGCCGGTCCTGGTCCTCGGCGGGCAGTGCGCCGAGCAGCACCGCGAAGGCGGTCCGCGCCTGGCCGGCCGGGCGGGCCCCGGTCACCGGGGGCATCTCGGCGGCGTCGGGCCAGGGGCCGTCCGCGGCCTTGCCGCGGGCGACCTCGGCGAGCAGCTCGGCGACGGTCCCCCGGGCGCGGCCGGCCTTGCGGCGCAGCGCCCGCCACAGCAGCGGGTCGGCGCCGACCGTGTCGGCGAGCAGTACGGCCAGTTCATCGCCGACGGCGTCCCATTCGGCGCGGGCCCGCCCGTCGCCGACGGCGAGCGCCGCGCCGATCTGGAGAGCGACCGGCGCGGGGCGGAGCTCGTGCAGCACCTCCCGGGCGGTCAAGGTGCGGCCCAGGCTCCGGGCGCACAGGCGTGTCGCCGCGCGCGGCGACACGATGCCCGCCAGCGCGGTGAGGGCCGCCGCCGACAGCGGCCGCTCGACCCCTTCCACCCGGCTCTCCTTGTTCGGGGAGGCGTGGTCTGAGACCAGTTCGACGAGGACCTCGTCGGGGCAGTCCGAGCGCTGGACGAGGTATTCGGAGAGGAACACGGGCAGCGTCTCGGCCCGGTTCGCGGCGGCCAGCGCCGCCCAATCGGCGGCGTCGCCGGTGACGCCCTGCTCGCGGTCGCGCTCGCGGGTCCGCTCCAGCACGGCCCACTGCGGCCGGTCTCGGAGCTCGGGCAGGAGCGCGGTGATCTCCCGCAGCGACAGCGGCCGGTCGCTCCGCTCCAGGTACCGGTTGGAGCCGGGCGTTGTCCGGATCAGCTCGACCAGCAGGTCCTCGGGGCAGTCGGGGTGCCGGACCAGGGCCTTGATCACTTCGGGGGTGAACGGGAGCTCGCGGTGCGCGGCGGCCAGTACCGCCCAGTCGGCGCCGCCGCGCACCTCCAGCCGCACATCGACCCAATCGGAGCCGAGGTCGGGGAACTCCGCCTCCGCCGCGCGCAGCTCCTCGACGGCGGCGGCGGTCCCGTTCGCCTCTTCGGCGGCGGCGCGCAGCTCCGCCGCCCCCTCCTCGCCCTTCAGGGCGCGCTCGGCGAGGTCCCGGACCGGTTCCGGGAGCGCGGAGCGCAGGCCGGGGTCGTCCAGGGCCGCCCGGAGCGCGTCCGGCCCGCCGTGCTCGTGCAGCGCCCGCACCCCGCGGAGCAGCTCGCGGCGCTCCAGGCGCTCGCCCCACAGCCGCAGGGCGTGCCGGACCAGGTCGGGGAAGGGCGACCCGAGCGCGGAGATCTGCAGCGACCGGTCCTTGTGGTACCGGTCCGGTTCCGCCTGCAGCAGGTACGCGACCGCGCCGGAGGGGCCGCGCCAGCGCGGGTCGGCGGGGTCGGCCGAGTCGAACAGGAGCTCGCACTCGCGGCGGGACCACGCGGACCAGAAGCCGCCCTGAGCGCAGAGCGCCTCGGCGATCAGGGGGCTGCCCGAAGCGGCGGCCCTGCGCCGCAGCCCGGGGTCCTCCTCAAGGGCCTTCCCGTTCTCCAGCAGGGCGGCGATGCCGGGCTCGCCCGCCGCGAGGGCGCCGTCGACCACGGAGTCCGGCAGGGGACCGGAGCGGTTCTGCGCGACCGCGGGGCGGACCAGCGCGGGGGCTCGGGCGAAGAGCTCGGCGAAGTCCTCCGGGCGGCAGAAGTCCAGCAGGGTCGGCATGGGGGCCTTTCCGGGTCGGCGGGGCGCGGGCCGCGCGGGGGCGGGCCGCCGGTGTGCGGTGGAGGCTAGTGCAGCGCTGCGACAGGCCTTCCGGGCCGCTCGCCGCCGCGGATCCCGGCGTGGATCCCGGCGCGGACGCGGGTGTCGGCGGCCGGTGGTTGAATGCGTGCACCGGAACCGCCCGGACGGACGCCGATCCCCCGCCCCGCCGGGCCCGCCCCCGCCGCCCCCTTCCCGGAAAGGCCCCGATGCGACAGAGCCGGCACGATGCCCGCCGACCGGCGGCGCGGCGCGCGAGCGCCCCCGTCGACCTGCTGGACCGCCGGGCGCTGGCCGAGCACGACCCGGCCGACCCGGAGACGGTGGAGGAGGCGCGCAGGCTGAAGGAGGCGGCGCTGCTGGACTTCGGCGTCGCCGACAGCGCGGTCGCCTCCTGGCTGTACGCCAAGTGCCACTACCAGATCCCCACCACTGCGGTGCCGACCGCGGCGGTCGCCGCCACCGGGGACGGCACCTGCATGCTGCTGTACAACCCGCGGTTCTTCACCCGGCTCGGCGTCGACGGGGTGAAGTTCGTGCTCTACCACGAGGCGCGGCACATCATCCAGCGCCACCTGTACCTGGAGCCGGAGCTGCGCGACGACCCGCTGTTCACGCTGGCCGCCGAGGTCGGCATCAACCACGCGGTGATGGTCCGGCTGGGCCGCACCGGGCTGCCCGACCTGGACGGCGAGCCGACCGGCGTCGACCCCCGGGAGGTGCACCGGGCATACGCCGACGACCTGCGGGGGCAGGGCCTGGAGCCGGTGGACTACGCGGCGTTCACCGAGACCGACATGTCGGTCTACTCCGAGCTCAAGCGGATGGCCGCGCCGCCGGTGCCGGCCGTGCTCTGCGTGCACATGGGCGAGGGGGGCGGCGGTGACGGCGTGCCGCTGGACCCCGAGACGGTCGGGCAGACCGCCTCCGCGGTGCTGGAGGAGGTCATGCGGCGGGCCCGCGGCGGCGACCGGTCCGCCCGCGCCGAGCTGCTGGAGATCGCCGACCAGAGCGCGGAGGGCGGCGAGCGGATCGCGCGGATCTGGGGGTCGCTCGGCCTGGCCGCGCTGCGCGGCGAGACCCCGCGCACCCGCCGGGTCGACTGGTGGAAGCGGTGGCTGGCCGACACCCTGGCCTCCAAGCTGCACTCCGGCGAGCGGCTGGTCTACCCCAAGAAGCTCGGCGCGGTCATGCTCGCACTGGGCCACGAGCCGATGCTGGCCCGCCGCGGCGACGAGCGCACCAAGGTGGTGCTGATCGCCCTGGACACCTCGGGGTCCATGCCCGACTCGGTGATCGAGTGGATCACCGGGCTGGTCGGGCGGACCGACGGCGTGGAGGCGCACTGGGTGTCCTTCGACGGCGAGGTGATGCCCTTCGTCCCCGGCGAGCGGGTGCTGGGCGGCGGCGGGACCGACTTCCAGAAGGTCGTCGAGTACGCGGAGGGGCGCCGCGAGATCAACGGCCGCCGCTTCGAGGAGCGGCCGGACGCGGTCATCATGGTCACCGACGGCCACGCCCCCGCGGTCGTCCCGCGCGACCCGGACCGGTGGATCTGGCTGATCACCGACGGCGGCAGCACCTGGCCCGAGCTGCACGACCCGCCGATGGCCTGCCACCGGGTGGCCACCGGCGACCACTGAGCCCCGGGGCCCGCCCCGGCCCCTCCCCCGGCGGCGCCCGGACCGCGGTCCGCCGCCCGCCCCCTGCCCCCACCTCCCCGAACAGCTGAAGGAGTCGCCGTGCCGACCCGGTTCCCGACCAGTGCCCCGCGGCCCCGGCGCCGCGCGCACCCGCCCGGAGCCGCCCCGCGGCCGGACGCCGCCCGCACGCCCCGCCCCGAGGGCCGGAGCGACCTGCGGGAGGCGCGATGAGCACCGCCGGAACGGCCCGGGACACCCGGGAGAGCGCCCGCACGCCCCGGTGGGAGCCCACCGCGACCTACCCGGACCCGCCGGAGGGCGGGGCGGCCCCGTCCCGCCTGGAGCGGTTCATCGACGCGATGATCGCGATGGGCCAGACCGGGCAGGTCTTCGGCGAGCACGGCATCGGCAAGACCTCCACCTTCCTGTCGCACATCCCGCAGGCGCACCCGGGGACCGAGGTGGTGCTGCTCCCGGCCGCCAACCTCACCCCGGACGACCTGCTGGTCAACGCGCCGGTGCGGCAGGACGGCGGCGGTCTGGCGCTGCGCCAGCTCATCATGGGCCGGCTGCGCCCCGGCCGCCCGTTCGTGCTGGTGATCGACGACTCGCTGCAGGCCGGCGACACCATCCAGTCCCAGCTCATGCAGATCGCGTGCAACTGGACGCTGGGCGAGCACGACCTGCGCGAGCTGGGCTGCGTGGGGGTGTTCCTCGCCGACAACGAGTCGTCGTCCGAGACCGGCACCCGCCGCACCGACCTGGCGATCCTGGACCGGATGGCCACCATCCGGATCACCGCCAACGACACCTCGTGGCGGCGCAGGCTGGCCGAGCGGTACCCCGCCCGCGACCTGGGCGGGGTGTTCCGGGAGTGGGCCGGGCTCACCCCCGAGCTGCGCCGGCTGCTCTCGCCGCGCACCCTGCAGCACGTGCTGGACTGCGCCGAGGAGGGCCTCCCGCTGCGCTGGGGGCTGCCGCTGCTGAACGGCGTCCGGGTCGCGCTGACCGAACCGGGCCGGGACGGGCGCCCCGGCCGGGACCGCACCGACGAGGTCCTGGACCGGATCGCGGCCGCCGCGGGCGCCGCCAACCCGGACAGGGTGGCCGACCCGGTCCGCCGCATCCTGCGGGCCGCGGTGCGCAACCGCTGGGCGGTGCTGCTGCAGGGCCCGCCCGGGTGCGGCAAGACCGAGATCACCCGGCAGGTGGCGGCCGAGGAGACCGGCCGCGCCCCGGTGTACTTCTCGCTGCCGGTGACCGCGCTGGAGGACCTGTGCGTCCCGGTCCCCGCCTCCGACGGGACGCTGGACGTGCTGCTCACCCGCTCCCTGCTCGGCCCCGAGCCGAAGGTGGTGGTCTGGGACGAGTACAACCGGCCCAAGGACAAGGCGGCCTTCGCCAAGCTGATGGAGGTCACCCAGGAGTGGTCGCTGGCGGGCCGGCCGATCGAGAACCTGCGCGCGCAGGTCGCCCTGCAGAACCCGCCCTACCACCTGGGCCGCAAGCTGCTGGTCAGCACCAACAACCTGGCGCAGGCCAGCCGGTTCACCGTCTCCTACGAGGTGCTGCCCGAGGACATCCCGGCCAACCAGTGGCTGATCGACACCTACGGGCGCACCGCCGAGACGGTGCTGGAGTGGTGGAAGAACGACATCGACGACGAGGGCCGGGAGTGGATCACCAAGCGCACCCTGGAGCGGCTGATCAAGCTGCACCTGGCCGGTGAGCCGCTGGAGGCCGGGCTGGTCTACCTGGGGGACGGCGAGTTCGCGCCGGTCCCGCTCTCCGGGCTGGAGGCCCGGCTGGCCGAGCGGCGGGCGGTCGGCCTGCACGACATCGCCGCCGATGTGGACGCCTGGGAGACCAAGCTGGCCGCGGCCGTCCGGGAGTCGTCGGAGGGCACCGCCGACTCCGACACCGTGCACCGGGTGCTGGCCAACTCCGAGGTGTCCCAGCTCCGCGAGCACCTGCCGGAGGTGGCGCGGCTGCTCCGGCACCTCCCGCCGAAGCTGCGCGCCACCTACCTGGTCGGCCAGGCCCCGGAGAAGCAGCGGTTCTGGATCGACGCCTTCGCCGAGATGGCCGCCGCCGGGCGCTGAGCGGCGCCTCCGTCCCCGTACCGCGGAGTCCCCGTACCGCGGACCCGCGGTACGGGGCGCGCCGCCTCCGGTCAGGCCGCGGGCTCGGTGTCAACCACCGCGTCCGGGCAGTCCTCGGCCATCCGGGTGAGCGTCTCGTGCTCGGCGCGGTCGGCGGTGAGGCCCCAGCGGACCTTGACCGCGGTCCACTCGGTGATGTAGCGGCAGTGCGCGCTGGTCAGCGACGGCAGCCAGGTCGCGGGGTCCTGGTCGGCCTTCTGCCGGTTCTCCCGGGCGGTGACCGCCACCAGCGCGACCGGTTCGCCCAGGTCGTTGGCGTAGTCGCGGCGGCGGGCCGTGCTCCAGGCGGAGGCCCCGGAGTCCCAGGCCTCGGCCAGCGGCACCATGTGGTCGATGTCCAGGCCGCGGGCCTCGGTGTGGGTGCGGCCGTCGTAGTAGGAGTACCACTCGCCTCCGCTGAGCCGGCACCGCTCGCCGATCTCGGGGGCGGTGACGGCCTCCTCGATGAGGACTTCGGCGCGGGTGTTGCACCGGTCCCGGTCGGCGTCGGTCCAGTGCGGGAAGAGGGAGCGGTCGTAGCCGTCCCGGGACTCGTCGGCGACGGGGAGCCCGGCGACGGCCTCGGCGAGCGGGACCGGCGCGGCGTGCGCCGGGGCCGGGGCCAGTGCGACGGCGGCGACGCAGACGGCGCCGGCGGCGAGGGATGAGCGCAGCATGGTTGCCCTTCGAACGGTGATCGCTGTACGTGATCGCTGTGCGTGGTCGATCTGCGCCGAACGGCCCCCGCGGAAACGCGTCGCCCCTGTACACCGCCGCCCGGGGGCGGCCATACCGGCACCGGGCGGGACGTTCTCCGCACACCGCCCCGGGTCCCGGACGCCCCGTTCCCCGCTATCGGTCGGACCGCTTACCGGCCGACCCGGGCCGGCCGGCCCTGCCGGGTCCCATCCGGCCCCGTCCGGCCCTACCGGAGCCCGTCCGGTCCCGCTGCCCGCCGCCCGGGGACCGTCGCCCATCGGCCGTCGCCGGGCCCCGGGGCGGACGCGCAGCATCCGGCGGCAGGCCGGCCCTGCGGCGGGCCGACACGGCCGGGCGGGGTCGCGCGTCCGGGCGCGCCCCCGTGAAAAGGTCGGAACCGCCGCCGCAGGGCGGCCCGCCGGCGGCCTGCGCACCGGCGGCGCGGGCGGCGTGGGCAATGTGGACGATGCGGGAGAACGGGAGCGCGGCGTGGACCGTGACCGGAGACCGACCGGATGCCTGGTACTGATCACCGACCGCCGCGGCCGGGTGCTGCTCCAGCTGCGCGACGACATCCCCGGCATCTGCTGGCCCGGCCACTGGGTACTGCCCGGCGGCCGCCGCGAGCCCGGCGAGACCTGGGAGCAGAACGCGCTCCGCGAGGTCTTCGAGGAGACCGGCATCCGCCTGCCCTCGGTGAAGCGCGCCGAGGTCGACCCGCACGAATCGGAGAAGGCCCCTCCCCCGGTCTTCCTCGCCTCCTTCGACGGCGACGAGACCGACCTGGTCCTCGGCGAAGGACAGGAACTCCGCTTCGTCCACCCCGACGGCGAACTGCCCGAGCCGATCCCGCCCTACATCCGGCACTACATCGCCCGCCTGGCACCCGGAGGCGCGGGGTAGCACCGGGCGACGCCGGGGCCCGCGCGGCGCGCCCGCCCCTCCCCAGCGGGGACCGGCGTCCCAGGAGGTCCGCCCCGGCTACCCGGATCTGCGTGCGACCAGGGCGGACACCGCGTCGTCAGCGCCGGAGACCGGGCGCCAGCCGAAAGCCTTCGCCAGAGCCACCATGGCATAGGCGTTCTCCGGGTCCCCGTCCCGGTAGACGGCCGCCTCCAGCAGCAGCTCCCGGAGCCGGTGCGCTCCGCGCAGGGTGAACCGGCCCCTCCCCGGTTTGAAAGCGCCGATTCCCTCGGCCGTCTGGACCAGGTGCAGGTCGGCGTCGCCACCGGACAGGGCCCCGGGGTTGAGCACGGGTCGCACCGCCCAGCGCACCTGGAGCGGTAGCAGGGTGAGCAGCCCCGCCACCCGCCCTCCGATCCAGGTGAGCGGCAGGATCAGGAGCAACGCTCCCAGCATGAGGAGCTCCGTCCGACCGGTCCGCCCCTGCGCCAGGGCGTCGATCAGCCTGCCGAGACCGCCGAGCTCCTCCAGCGCCAGCCCGGTGCCGAACAGGACGGCCAGGCAGCCGCCGAGCACGCAGAGCGCGCGCAGGTAGACCGCGGGGGCTCCGCCCGCGAGCGCGGAGAGCGCGCGCACCTCCGGAATCTCCCTGCGGTCGCCGGCGCTCCGGGCGGTCTCCTCCAGGGCCCGGGCGTAGAGCGATCTGCGGGGGATGCCCGCCCAGCGCAGCAGCCGGTGCAGGCGGAGGCGCCGGCGGAGGCCCGGGCGCGGAGCCATGGAGGCGGGTTCGGCGGCGAGCCATCCCGCCACTTCCGGGGAGCGCAGTGCGGCCACGGCCAGCGCCGGAAGGAGGGCTTCGCGCTGCTCGTCCGGGTCCTCGTCGTCTTCCTCCGCGAGCGCCACCCACATCTCGAAGAACCAGCGCTCCCGAAGGGCATCGACCGCCAGCCGCTGCAGGACCGGGTCCGGAAGGCCGCCCACGGCCGTCCCGATCAGGAAGCCCCGGCCCTCATCTCCCCGCACGGCCGCCCTGAAGTACTTCGGATGCCTCCGCAGCGCCTCGGCCAGCGGTTCGAGGCCCGTGACGGCCTTCTCCCCCACCCCCTGGGCCACCAGCGCCAGCGTGTCCAGGCGCCGGAAGAGCTCGGGGGAGAAGGGCAGCGAGGCGATCGCGGCGCCGAGGGCGGCCGCCTCCGCGGCGATGTAGGGCTCCTCGAACTCCGCGCCCACGGTGGTGAAGCGCAGGCAGGCGCCCAGCGCGGGCATGGCGTCGGCCGCCGCCAGCTCCGCCAAGACGCCCTCCGCCCGTTCCCGTTCGCCCCTTTCCTCCAGCATCTCCACGGCCAGAGCGAGGACGTCCGCGAGCGGTTCCGCTCCGCTCCGGTCCTTCCGCTCTCCGACCGCCTCCAGCAGCGCCTGCAGCCCGCCGGGGCGGCGCAGGGCCGCCAGCGCGGCGAGGTAGCGCGCCGCCGGCCGGGCCGCGCGCGGCGCCTCCGCCGCGGCCGGCGGCGCGCAGCCGGCCGAGAAGGCGTCCAGGCAGGAATCGCCCAGCCGGTCCAGGTCGGCACCGCTCCCCTCCTCAGCGCCGTCCGCGCCGCCGAACAGGTGCCGCGCCGCCCACTCGTGCACCAGCAACCGGGGCGGGGGCGAGCCGTCCGGGCTCTCCTCGCCGTACCGGACATAGCGGGCGAAAAGCCCGGCTTCGGAGAGCAGGTCGCCCAGAACCCGGTCCTGAAAGGCGATGAGCATCGCGAGCTCGGCGCGGGACGCGCCCCTGTCATCCGTACTCACCGCAGCCCCCTCCTCCGGCGCCGCGCCCGCGCCACCGGCGCCCGTGCCGGCTCCTCGGCGCAGCGCCGCTCCAGCTCCGCCAGTCTCTTCCGGTCCTCCGCGTCCAGCCCTCCCCGGGCCATCTCCGCCGCCCGAGCCCGGGCGGACTCGTACCAGCCCTGGTCCAGCAGGGCCTCCGCATAATCCAGACGGGCCCAGGGAGACATGGCGCTCCCCAGCTCCTCCAGCTTCCGCTCGGCGTCGGCGAAGGCCTCCTCCGCCTCACTGCAGCGACCCGTCCGGGCCAGCGCCTCGGGCAGTTTGCGGAGGGAGAACGGGACACCGATCTCGCCGCCGAGGCGGTGCAGCTCCACCGCCCGTTCCCACTCCCCCCGGATGCTGAGGAAGAGCCCGGTCAGCGAGGACGCCATGAAGTTCCCGCCCTGCCCGGCGAAGTCCAGCAGCCGCCACGCGGTACCGTGCTCGCGAGAGCTCATGAAGTACTCGGCGAGTTTCAGAGCCGCAGCGTGCGAACCCAGGCAGATGTGCAGTTCGCAGTGGTCGATCAGCTCCTCGTGCCTCCCCTGGCGCTCCAGCAGGTCGGCCAGCCGGACGACCGCCCACTGCTTCTCCCGCTCCGACTCCGTCCGCAGCAGGCGCTCCAGTTCGCCCTCGGTCCCGGACTCCTCCAGAGCCGAGGCCAGCAGCCGTGTGTCCTCCCCCGTTTCCTCGACCGCGCACCGCAGGGGCTCCACGGCCTCCTCCGGGCGGTCCGCGAGGAGGAGGCAGCGGCCCAGCTCGGCCAGGTGCCCGCGGTCGCCGGCCTCGACCGCGGCACGCAGCAGGTCGGCGGCCTCGCCGTAGCGCTTCTCGGACTGCAGCTCCTCGCACCTCTGCTCCACCGCTTCGGCGGGGTCCGGGGCCCCGTGCTCCTGCGGTTCCCCGTCCTCCTCCAGAGGCGGCAGCCCGGCCTGGCGGCGGTCGGCGTTCTCCAGGATGCGCTTGACCTGCTCCGCCCCAGGGCCCGCAAGCCGTTCCAGCTCTTTCAGGTGCTGCTCCATCTCTTTCAGGAGCCGCTCCGTCCGGATGTTCCTCAGCACGAGCTCTGAGTACTCATCCCCTTGCTCGGCCACCCGCGCCTCCCAGGAGTCGGCCTCTTCGGCCACCTCGTCCTCCTGGAGTGCGCCGGTCCGCAGGAGGGCCCAGAGCAGCCCGGCGTCCGCCGCCCGCTGTTCCCAGGCACGGCGCATCAGCGTCTCACCGGTGCGCGCGAAGTGCTCGACCAGGAAACGGTAGGACCACGGCATGTCCTCACGGACGCCGGCCTCCGCCCATTCCAGCGCCGCGCCGGTATCGCCCTCCCCCGCGCTCGTACGGGCCAGGCCCTCCAGTGCGGCGCGGAAGGCACCGCGTGCTTCGGGGTCGTCCCGGGTGCGTTCGGCCAGCTCCCGGTAGGCCCCCTTCGCGGCCTCCCACTCCCCGGCGGCGCGCTCGTTGTCGGCGACCGCCCGCAGGGAGATCCATTCCGGGTCGTCCCACTCGCCGTCCCGGGCGGCCCGGTAGAGGAGGTCCAGCTCCCCCCGGGCCTCGGCGAACCTGCCCAGTTCCCGGCAGGCCCGCGCGTGCTCGAAGAGCCCCCTCACCCTGCCGGCCTCGGCCGCCGGAGCCAGCACCTCGGCGGCCTCCTCGTACCGCTCGACGAGGTTCAGCTCGCTGCCCAGCAGGATCGCCGCCCGCAGGTCGCCGAATCCGGCGGAGCGGCGGAGCGGCTCCTCGGCCCTCTCGAGCCTGTCGCGTGAGTACAGGAGCGCCCATCCCAGCAGACGCAGGGCCCCGGCCCCCGCCGGGTCGTCCTCGGGGAGTTCGGCCAGGTGCTTGCGGGCGGCCCGTTCGACCAGGGGCCACAGCTCCTGGTCGGCGGCGGTCTCGGCGAGGTTGTCCAGCTCGCCGCCCCGGGTGTGCTCGACGAGCGCTTCCAGCGCCTCTTCCGGGATCGGGCGGTCCGCCTCCCGCTCCCAGCGGTCCACCAGGTAGTCGAAGGCGTAGAACGCCCCGGGCTCGGTGTCGGAGGAGCGCAGGCACCCCTCGGCGCCGCCGATCCGGGTGGTGGCCTCCTCCAGAGCCTCCTCGAAGGTCTGCCGCCCCGCCCCGCGCCCCTCGGCGCCGTCGACGAACGGTTCGTGCAGCTCGCGCAGGAGCCCCGCAGGAAGAGGCGCGTGCCTGCCGGCCCGCCGCGCCTCCACGGCCGCGGTCACCACGGCCCCGGCCCGGTGCGAATCGGCGCTTCCGGTGAGCCCCTCCCAGAACTGGTAGGCCACCGGCCCCCGGGAGAGGTACTCGGTCACCCCGTAGCGGTCTTGGGCGAACGCGTCCAGAACCCGCCGGTCGTCGGTGTCGGGGGCGGCGAAGCCCTCCGAGTCGGCGCGCTCGACGGGCACCCGGACCACGATGTCCGGGCTCTTGTCGAAGAACGGGCGGCCGGCCGGGCCCTCCTCGCCGGGGCGGCCGTGCCGGTCGCGCATCGTGGCGACGATGACGTTGCCCGACCCTTCCGGAGCGAGCGCGTAGACGTCGTCGCCCTCCAGCCCCTGGGCGATGTAGTCCTCCAGGCCGTCCAGCCAGACGACGGCCTTCCTGGGGACCGCGTCCTCCGCCACCAGGCCGCGAACGCCGGCGGAGCCGTCCCCGCCCGGCCTGCGCGGGCGGAACAGGCGCCGCTTCGGGTACATGCCGCGCACCACCTCGTAGGCCAGGCGGCTCTTGCCCGACGCGGAGGGGCCGGTGAGGAGGACGATGCCGCTGCCGCGCAGCCTGTCCCGGACCTCGTTCTCCAGCCGCTCGCGGGGGACGTAGTCGGGCAGGCGGTCGGTTCCGCCGCCCTCGCCGCCGTCCCTGGAGCGGGAGGCGGTGACGCCGAGGCCGCCGTCGCCGACCGGGTCGGCGTCGCGCACCCGGACCGGCGCCCCGTGGACCAGGTGCCTGCGGTGGGCGGCCGCGCGCCGCCCGAGGTCGAAGAACTCCTGCGCCCGCTCGATCGGCTTGGCCAGGGCGGTGTTGGCCACCATCGCCGCCCCCGCGGCGACCGCGGCCGCCCACAGCGGGAGCGAGACCTTCTCGACCAGGACGGCGCCACCGGCCAGCACCCCTGCCGCCAAGAGCACCGGGAGGACCCACCTGAGTCTCACGCGCCTCCGTCCGGGGTCGGTTCGACGGCCGTCGCGCGCGATTGTATTGAACCGCCTTCCCCTGCCGCTTCTGGGCTCCCGGGCCGCCGGCGGGGGCTCGGCGCCCCGCCTCCGCCTCCTGGGGAAGGGCGGAGCGGACCGCGGGCCGGCATCGGCCCCCTCAGACCACCTCGGCCATCTCGGTCTGCAGGTCCGTGGCCTTGCGCAGCAGGCTCCGCAGGACGGCGACGAGCATCGCGAACGCCGCTCCCGTGCCGGTGCAGGCGGCCGCGGCGCCCAGGGCGGCGATGACCTCCATCCCGTCGTACGGCGAGGGGATCTCGGCCACGGCCAGGTGCACGGTGACGCCGAGCGCCAGCAGGGTCGCCGCGACCGTCGCCCCGATGACGGTGTCGACCCAGCGGAAGGCGCGCGGGGTGAAGACCGCGTCCCGGCCGGCCATGGCGAGCAGCATCCACACCGCGACGAGCGCGACCTGGACGCAGGCGACGCCGAGGATCGCCACCGCCACGTAGGGCGCCTCGAACGGAGCGTACGGGGGGAAGTACTCCACCTCCTCGGCCGCCGCCGTCGGGATGACCACGATCTGGCCGAAGAGGCCGACCAGGATCGCCGCGACGATGCCGGCCCGGAGGGCGGTGACGAAGAAGCCGTTCATGCATCGAGTATCGATGTATTCCTATCGATGGTCAATCGATCCCTGTTTCCGTACCGGCGGTCTGCGCCGACCGCGGAGGCGGCGCGCCGGAGACGGGGCGGTGCCGGACGCCCGTCCGGCGGGTACGTTCCCGAGAGCGGGAGGGCCCCGCCCCTGCTCGGGGAGGGATGAACGTGGCGGACACCGACGGCACCATCCGAGTGTTCCTGCTCGACGACCACGACGTGGTGCGCCGCGGCATCAGCGCGCTCCTCGGCGAGGAGGACGACATCGAAGTGGTCGGTGAGGCCGCGAGCGCCGCCGAGGCCGTCGCCCGGATCCCGGCGGCCCGCCCCGACGTGGCCGTGCTCGACGTCCGGCTGCCCGACGGCAGCGGGGTCGAGGTCTGCCGCGAGGTCCGCTCCCTCCTGCCCGACCTGGCCTGCCTCATGCTGACCTCCTACGCCGACGACGACGCCCTCTACGACGCGGTGATGGCCGGCGCCGCGGGGTACGTCCTCAAGCAGATCCACGGCTCCGACCTGGTCGGGGCGGTGCGCACGGTGGCGGCCGGCGAGTCCCTGCTCGATCCGCGCAGCACCGCCCGGATGCTGCGCCGGATGCGCGAGCAGGCCACCCGGCAGGACCCGCTGTCCGACCTCTCCGAACAGGAGCGCCGCATCTTCGAACTGATCGGCGAGGGGCTCACCAACCGCCAGATCGGCGAGCGCGCCTTCCTCGCCGAGAAGACCGTGAAGAACTACGTGTCGAGCCTGCTGGCCAAGCTGGACATGGAGCGCCGGACGCAGGCGGCCGCCTATGCCGCCCGGTTGAAGGCCGAGTCCCGGCGCCCCTCCTCCTCCGAATGACCCGGTCGGCGGCGCGTCAAGGGCCGTGCGGCCCGGATCGCCGGGCGTCCCGGGCCGCGTCCCCGGGGCGTCCGGCCGCGGACGCCCGGAGCCGCCGCGCCTAGCGTCGGTGGCGGGAGAGGACGAGGAGCGGAGGAGCCATGGCAGCAGAGGAGAAGGCGCCCATCGCGGCGGCGGTCGACGGTAAGCGAGGGAGCATGCGGGCCCTGGACTGGGCCGTGGAAGAGGCGCGGCTGCAGGGGCGCCGACTGCGCATCGTGCACGCCTTCGACTGGCCGCTGTACCACTCCACCCCGCACGGCCTGGCCGGTTTCGACATCGAGGAGTACGGCCGGCGGATCACCCGCGACGCCGAGGAGCGGGCCCGGGAGCACGCCCCGGAGGTCGAGGTGGAGTCGGTGCACATCACCGGGGACGTCGCCCCGGTGCTGCTGGAGGAGTCCCGCCGGTCCGAGCTGATCGCCGTCGGCTCCCGCGGCCTGGGCACCGTCGGCGCGGTGCTGATCGGCTCGACCGCGCTGGAGCTGCTGGCGTTCGGCTCCTGCCCGGTGGCGGTGGTGCCGGACCGGGAGCCCCGCCCGCCGGCGGGCCGGGTCACCGTGGGCGTGGACGGCTCCGCGCCGGCCCGCGCCGCGGCCGCCTGGGCGTTCGGGGCCGCGGCCGAGCGCGGCGCGGAGCTGCGCGCGGTCACCGTGCCCCGGAGGACGACCCGGGCCCGGTTCGGCGCGCCGGAGGAGCCCACCGAGCGCACCGGGGACGATCCTGCGGTGGAGGCCGCGGAGGAGGAGGCCCGCCGGATGCTGTCGGAGTCGATCGCGGGCGAGCGCGAACTCCACCCCGGGGTCCGGGTGGAGGAGGCGGTGGAGGCCGGCCACGCCGCCGAGGTGCTCTGCGCCCGCGCCGAGGACGCCGACCTGCTCGTGGTGGGGACCCGCGGCCGCGGCGGCTTCACCGGGCTGCTGCTCGGCTCGGTGAGCCAGGCGGTGCTGGCGCACAGCCCCTGCCCGGTGGTGGCCGTCCGCGCCGAGTACGGACGCTGAGCCTCGGGGGTCCGGGCCGGGCCGGCGGCGCGCCCGGCCCGGCCCGGCCGCGTGCGGAAAGGCCCCGTCCGCCCGTGGTCCCGCCGGCCGGGAACGAAGGTCCTCCGGCGAAGGGCCTCCGGTCACTGTCCGCCCGGCACCAAGGCGGCGAGAGTGGATGCAGGGCACCGGGAACGCCGGGACCACAGGCGGTGAGGAGGGCGACGATGCACCGGACCTCTGAGGAGCCGACGCCGGAAGGCCGGCGGACGATGGCGGAGAAGCGGGAATTCGAGGAGCACGTGCACCGGCCGGAGAGGCAGGTCGCCCTGCTCTCCGCGGCCGGGGAGCGGATCATGGCCCGGATCCCGCAGGGCGCCTCCTCCGAACGGGGAGGCCTCTGATGGCCCCCGCGGCGGCGATGCGGGTGGCGGAGATGATGTCCGCCCCTGCCGTGCTGCTCACCGAGGACATCGCGCTGGACCGGGCCGCCCGGTTGCTGGGCGAGCGGCGCTGCGACGGCGCCCCCGTGGTCGGCCCGGACGGGGCCCTGGTCGGTGTGGTCACCGAGATCGATCTGCTGTGCGACCTGTTCGCTCCTGCCGCGGACCCCTACGGCCGCTGCGTACGGGCCTCCGGGAAGGAGGCGCCGCCCCGCCGCGTGGCCGACGTGATGACCCGGGCCGTGATCACCGCGGCCGACGGCGACGGTGCCGCCGAGCTCGCCCACCGGATGATCGAGACGCGGGTCCGCTGCGTCCCGGTGCTCCGCGGGGACCGGGTGGTGGGGGTCGTGGAACGGCGCGACATCGCCCGGGCCTACCTCCGCTCCGACCGGGCCATCCGGGACGACGTGGTGGCCGCGCTCGGCGGCGCCGACCCCTTGTCGGTCACGGTGCACGGCGGCGTGGTGGAGATCGGCGGCGCCGGGGCCTCGGGGGCGGTGCGGGCAACCGCGGCCGCCGTCCCTGGAACGCGGGACGTCCTGCTCGTTCCCTCTGCCGGGACCGGATCGGCGGCGCCCGCGGAGGGACCGGGCGCCCGGAAGGAGTGAGGGCGATGCGCAGTACGGTCGGCGACGTCATGACCGCAGACGTCTCCTCGGTGGCCGAGGACGCCGGTTACCTGGAGATCGTGGAGACCATGCTGGAGCAGGAGGTGGGAGCCCTTCCGGTGACCGGCGCGGACGGCCGGGTGGTCGGCGTCGTCACCGAGGGGGACCTCCTGCACAAGGAGGAGTTCGGAGGCGAGGAGTACGGAGGGGGCTACCGGTCACCGGTGCGCGCCTGGCTGCGTTCCCGGATCGGCGGAGGCGGCCTGCTGTCCGGGACGTCCTTCGAGAAGGCTTCGGGGATGACCGCGGCGGAGCTGATGAGCGGGCCGGCGGTCACCGTCCGGCCGTCGGCGTCGGTCGTGGAGGCCGCCCGGATCATGGAGCGGCACGGGGTGAAGCGGCTCCCCGTCGTCGATGAGGACGGGGGGGCTGGTGGGCCTCGTGGGCCGGCGCGACCTGCTCAGTGTCTTCCTCCGTTCGGACGAGGGAATCGCGAGGGAGGTCGGCGAGGAGATCTCCGCCCTCCCCTCCGGGTCCGCGGAGGTGACCGCCGACGTCGAGGACGGTGTGGTGACGCTGCGCGGCTCGGTCCGGAGCCGGAGCACCGCCGATTCGCTCCGGCGCCAGATCGGCCGCATCGAGGGGGTGGTCTCCGTTCTCGGCGACTCCCTGGTGTGGGAGGTCGACGACGTGCTCCCACCGTACGTGCAGTGGCGCGGCCTGTGAGTCCGCCCCGCCGGGTGCGCATCGGGCGGGCGCTCCGTGGACCCTTCGGCCCCGAAGCGCCCGCCCCTGAACCGGCGCATCCGGGATGCGGGCGGGCCGTGCCGGACCCGCCTCACACCTGGGCGCCGCCCTCCGCTGCGGAGAGTTCCACCGCGATGGCAGCGGCCCAGGCGTCGATACCGGCCCAGTCCCGGAAGTCGCCGTAGCGCCCCCGCATCAGCCGGTAGATCACCCGCCCCGCGAGAGGCAGGTGGCCGGGGCGGAGGGCCCCCGCGAACAGGCGGTGCCCCTTCGGGCGGACCCGCTCCCGCAGTTCGGCCACCGGTTTCGGCTCTTTGGCGAGCGCCTCGAACCGGCCGCCGACCGCACCGGCCATGCCGACGCTGTACAGCCAGACCGGGCGGCGGGCGAGCGCCTCCGAGTTGCGCCGCGCGTAATCGGCGGCCTCCTCGAGCCATGCCCCCTCGTGCACCGCGCTTCCGATGACCGCCGCCTCGTAGGCTTCGGCCTCCCGAGCCCGGGAGAGCCGGACCGCCTCCGCTCCGATGCCCTGTTCCCGGAGGCGCAGCGCGACCCGCTCGGCGATCCCCCTGGTGGAGCCGTGCTCGCTGGCATAACCGATCAGGACCGTCATGGCTCCTCCCTCGTCCGTTCTCCTGCCGCCGTCCGCGGCCGGTCGAGCGGGTGCCGGTGTTCCCGCACCGCCTCATGCTGCTCTTCCTGCGGAGCGCCTCCGTTCCGGCCAGCGCGGCGGACGCCGCAGCGGTGGCCGGCGGCCCGGCGGGCCTTCAGCGCAGCGGGCCGGGCGGGGCGCCCCGCCCGGCCCGCTCCCGTGCGGCCGGCGGCGCGAGGTCGTCCTTGCGATAGGCGAGCCTGCTGCGGACCCCGACCACCCCCTCGACCCGACCGGCATCGTGCAGCAGGCGCGGGATGTCCGACCTGCGGGGCACTTCGCCTTCCAGGGTCACCACGCCGCCCTCCACCGAAACGGCGACGCCCGGAAGGCCGAATCCGCGCCGGACCACGTCCTCGGCCACCAGCCAGCGGATCCTGTCGTCCCGCACGAAGAAGACGCGGAGCAGGTCGGAGCGGCTGACCAGGCCGACCAGCCGCCCTCGGCCGTCGACCACCGGAAGGCGCTTGACCCTCCGCCTGCGCATCCGCTCGGCCGCCTCCACCGGGGTCGCGTCCGCGGTGACGGTCACAGCGGGCGTCGTCATCAGATCGCGCGCCGACGCACCGCTCCCGCTCCCCTCGACGGTTCCCGGGGCCTCGATCCGCCGCAGCAGGTCCGCGGCGGACACCACCCCGACGACCTTCCGGTCGGCGTCGACCACCGGCAGCGCACTGACCCCGTTGTTCCTCAGCACGACCGCGATCTCCTTGAACCCCGCGTCCTCCGACGCGGCGATGACCCGTGTGCTCATCAAGTCCGCGACCGTTCTCATCGGCGGCCTCCCGGTGCCCTCGCTCCGTCCTCCGATGCTGCCCCGCCCACCCGCCCGGGGCGAGCGGCGAACGTCCCCCGCCCGGCGCCGTTGGTCCCCGCCCGGGCCCGGTGCTCCGGCCGTTCGGCCCGGGCCCGGCGACCAAAGACCCTGCCCTCCGCCCGCCGGCGCGGGGTGTGATGGGGGGCGGGGGCGGTACCGGACCGCCCGGACGGAGGGGCGGTGGACCGTGCCGCCAGGTGGAGCGGTGATCCCGCTGGACGAGATCGAGGCAGTGCTCTTCGACGTCGACGGGGTGGTCACCGACACGGCCGCCGTGCACGCGGCGGCCTGGAAGTCGGCCTTCGACCCGTTCCTCCGGTCCCGCGCCGGAGCAGGGGAGCCCTACCGGCCGTTCCGGCTGCCCGAGGACTACTTGGAGCTCGTGGACGGCAAGGCGCGCCTGGACGGGGTACGGGCCTTCCTCTCCTCGCGCGGCATCGCCCTCCCCGAAGATCCGTCGCACCCCGGTGCCGCGACCGCGGCGTCGCTGGCCGAAAGGAAGGACCGCCTCTTCCTGGCGCGTCTGCGCAGGAACGGGGCGTCCGCGTTCCCTTCCACCGCGGCACTGATCCGGCGGCTGCGGGAGGCGGGTGTCGCGACCGCGGCCGTCTCTGCGAGCCGCAACTGCGCCGCGGTACTGAGGGCCGCCGGTGCGGAGCCGCTGTTCGACGCCCGGGTCGACGGTGTGGACGCGGCCCGGCTGGGTCTGCCCGGCAAACCCGACCCCGCCCTGTTCCTGGAGGCGGCCCGCCGACTGGGCGCACCGCCCGGCCGCACCGCGGTCCTGGAGGATTCGCTGGCCGGGGTGGAGGCCGGGGTTCGCGGCGGGTTCAGGCTGGTGATCGGGGTCGACCGGAGCGGCCGGGAGGGCGAGCTGTACCGGCGCGGCGCGCACGCGGTGGTCGCCGACCCCGGTGACCTGGAGATCTCCGGGGTGTCGGGGTGAGCGGCTGGAGGCTGGTGCACGAGGGCCCCGGAGGCGGGCGCACCGGAACCCGCGAAGCCCTGTGCACCCTGGGCAACGGCCTGTTCGCCACCCGCGGCGCCGCCCCTGAGGCGCGCGCCGACGGGGTGAACTACCCCGGCACCTACATCGCCGGGTGCTATGACCGCGCGGTCTCCTCCGTCGGCGGCCGCCGGGTGGAGAACGAGGACCTGGTCAACGCACCCAACTGGCTCCCGCTGACCTTCCGCTGCGGCGACGGCGCCTGGTGCGCCGGCCCCGACCCGGCCGGTCCGGACCGCACCGAGCTGGACATGCGGCGCGGCGTGCTGACCCGGACCTTCCTCGCCGTGGACGGCGGCGGGCGGCGCACCCGGGTGGTCCAGCGGCGGCTGGTCTCGATGGACGACCCGCACCTGGCGGCTCTGGAGACCACCCTGGCGGCGGAGAACTGGAGCGGGAGGCTGACCGTCCGCTCGGCCCTGGACGGGGAGACGGCCAATGCCGGAGTGGCGCGCTATCGCGGTCTGGCCTCGCAGCACCTGCGGCCGGAGGGCGCAGGCGGGGGCGCCCCCGGCGCGGTCTGGCTGCGCTGTGCGACCGCGGGGTCGGGGGTGGGGATCGCCCTCGCCGCGCGGACCCGGGCGGTCCGGGGCCCGGAGGCGGTACACTCCGCCCCGCCCGCCCGCGCCGCCTGGGCCGGTTGCGACCTGTCGATGAATCTGGTGGAAGGCGGGCAGGTCACGGTGGAGAAGGTCGTCGCCCTGTACACCTCCCGGGACCGGGCCATCGGCGATCCGCTGGGGGCGGCCCGCTCGGCCGCGGACCGCGCCGGCTCCTTCGAGGCGCTGCTGCTCAGGCACGCCGCGGCCTGGAGCCGCCTGTGGCGGGCGTGCGATGTGGCCATCGAGGACGAGGAGGACCAGCAGGCCCTGCGGCTCCACCTGTTCCACCTGCTGCAGACGGTGTCACCGCACACCGCAGAGCTGGACGCCGGGGTGCCCGCCCGGGGGCTGCACGGGGAGGCGTACCGCGGCCATGTGTTCTGGGACGAGCTGTTCGTGCTGCCCTTCCTGAACCTGCACTTCCCGGAGACCGCACGGGCGATGCTGCGCTACCGGTGGCGGCGGCTGCCGGCGGCGCGGCGGGCCGCCCGGGCCGCCGGACTGCGGGGGGCGCTGTTCCCCTGGCAGAGCGGAAGCGACGGCCGGGAGGAGTCGCAGCGGCTTCACCTCAACCCGCGCTCCGGGCGGTGGCTGCCCGACCATTCGCACCTGCAGCGGCACGTCGGCCTGGCCGTCGCCTACAACGTATGGCAGCACCACCAGGCGACCGGGGACCTCTCCTTCCTGGCCGAGTTCGGCGCGGAGCTGCTGGTGGAAGTGGCCCGCGCCTTCGCCGACGCGGCCGTCTACGACTCGGCCCTGGACCGCTACCGGATCCGCGGCGTCATGGGGCCGGACGAGTATCACGACGGGATGCCCGGCCGCTCCTCCCCGGGCCTGGACGACAACGCCTACACCAACGTCATGGCGGTGTGGGTGATGCTGCGCGCCATGGACGCGCTGGAGGCGCTGCCGGAGCAGTGCCGAACCTCGCTGGAGGAGGCCATCGGCCTCTCCCCCGCTGAGACGGCGTGCTTCGAAACGCTCTCCCGGAGAATGCACGTCCCCTTCCACGACGAGGTGATCAGCCAGTTCGACGGCTACGAGGAACTGGCGGAACTCGACTGGGACGCCTACCGGGACCGATACGGCGACATCCGGAGGCTGGACCGGATCCTCGAGGCCGAAGGCGATTCCTGCAATCGCTACCGGGCGTCCAAGCAGGCCGATGTGCTGATGCTGTTCTTCCTGCTCTCCGCGGACGAGCTGGCCGGGTTGCTGAGGCGGCTCGGCCTGCCCTACGACCCCGGCCTGATCCCCCGCACCGTGGAGTACTACCTGGCCCGCACCTGCCACGGCTCGACGTTGAGCTCAGTGGTGCACGCCTGGGTGCTCTCCCGTACCGACCGGGAGGCCTCCTGGCGCTTCTTCCGCGAGGCCCTCCGCTCGGACATCGACGACTCCCAGGGCGGGACCACCGCGGAGGGGATCCACCTGGGGGCGATGGCGGGCACCATAGACCTGCTCACCCGCTGCTACACCGGCCTCGAACTGCGGGAGGGGGTGCTGCACCTCAGCCCGCTCACCCCCGCCGAGCTGCCCGTGCTCTCCTTCGTACTGCGCTACCGGGACCACTGGGGCGTGCGTCTGGAGGTGGACGGAGAGAGCGCCCGGGTGTCCGTGCCTCCGTCCGCGGCACCGCCGTTCCCGGTCGAGCTCAAAGGCCGCCGCGCCACCGCGGCCCCGTGCACCTCGTGCGAGCTCCCCCTCCGCTGACCGCTCCCGTGCAGGTCCCGGAAGAGCGTGGCCTTCGGCCTTCCGCGGCCGGGCGCCCGCCTCTGCCCGCGCCCGTGAGCCGCCGGGTGGACTGGAAGGCGAAAGCCCGCCGATGGCCAGGGAGGTCGATGATGAACAGGCTCGCGCACGCCGAGGAGCAGGCGCTCCTCCCGGACGTCACCGCCTCCTGCCTGCAAGGAAAGGAGGGGATCCTGGAGGTCGGCTTCGGCCTCGCCCGGCGGGAGCGCGGTCGGCGCAGGGCCACCGTCGAGCAGGGCGGCTGACGCCCGCCGGCGTCCGGGAGGGGCCGGTCGCGGGCGCCCCTGGAGCGGAGCGCCCGCTCTTCCGCGCCGCCGCCCCTCGGGGTTCCGCCCCCGGACCGCTCCGGAAGAGGGAGCGGCCCCGCGTTCACCGCGGGCCGTCGGGCAGAGTGCCGCCCCGCTCCTTCCGCGCCGGTCCCGGAGGCCGCCCGCCACCGGGCCCGTCCCCGGAACAGGGGGAAGCGAGCCTCAGGCAGAGCCGGCGGTACAGCTTGTCCACCGCCGCGTACAGCGAGTCCGCCTCCGCTCCGGCGTGTACCGCATCGCCCTCCAGGACCGCGACCGCCTCCACCTTCAGCAGCCGGCCGTACCCGCCGACCTCGCGGTACCCCGCCTCGGCGTGCACCCGGAGCACCGGTGGCCCGGCGCACCGCTCCAGGCCGGCCAGCCGGTCCGCGATGTGCGCGGCTCCGGCCGGGCCGATGCTCCTCGGACAGGTGACGGAGATCCGCGGATCCTCCCAGCGGTCCCGAGAGCGCACGGTCCTCACCTCCTCCCGCTTCCTTCCCGGTGCGCCCAGTCTGCTCCGCCGGTAAGCCACCGGGCAGCGCCGTCCCTCCCGTTCCGGGGCGCCTTCGGTCCCGTCCCCGGTGCCGCTCCTCGGGACCTCCGCCCCCCTCTTCCCGCCCCAAGGCCCCTTGGGCCGCCGCGGGCGGGACCCGAGGCTGGAAGGTGTAAGCGGGCAGCGATCACCGCGGGGAGGAAGCGATGCAGGACGAACGGACGGGACGGCCGCCGAGCGGGGACTTCTGCCGCCGGGCCGCCCAGCGCCGGAGAGAGCTCGGCCTCACTCGGGAGGAGGTCGCCCAGCGGGCCGGCATGGCCCCCGGTTACGTCGCCTATCTGGAAGAGCATCCGCCGCTGCTCACCCGGCGGTCGCTGCACCGCCTGGCCCAGGCCTTGAGCACCTCCCCCGACCACCTGCTCGGCGCCGACACCGAGGCGCCCCCGGGGGCCGGAGGCACCGTCCTCCCCCGACCGGAGCTGCGCACGCTGACCCGCCGGGAGTGCGACGAGCTCATCGCCCCGGGCGGAGTGGGGCGCTTCGCCTTCGCGCCGCACGGCGGCGGACCGCCGACCGTCCTGCCGGTCAACTACGCGGTCGTCCGGGGCGACGTCGTCTTCCGGACCGGCGCCGAGGGGGTGATCGCGGCGCACCTGCCCGGCCGCGCCTCCTTCGAGGTCGACCGGATCGACGACGCCGTGAACGAAGGGTGGAGTGTTCTGCTCACCGGCCGCGCCCTGCCGGTCCGCGACGCCCGCGACGTCCTCCGGCTCCGCGGCCTCACCCCGGTCCGCCCCTGGGCGGGGGGCGAGCGCGAGGCCTACGTGCGCATGGTCCCGGAGAAGGTCACCGGACGCCGGATCGTTCCGGCTGAGCCGCAGCCGGGCACCGCACCGCCCTTCCCCCGGGCGGGAGAGGGACCGGTGCCGGCGCCGTGAGGCGGGGCCCGCCGGAGAGCGGAGCGGCCCCGCCCGCAGCCGGGCGGGACCGTGCCCGTTCCCCCGGGCCTTCCCGTCCCGCCGGCCTCCGTGCGGGCGCGGGGCGGCGGCTCACCGCTCCCGCCCGCTCCTCGGTCCGGGCATGAGCGCGGAGGACAGCGGCGACAGGTCGTCGGCGTCCCAGTCGAGCCGGTCCGCCACATGGACGACGCCCTCGATGTGCCGGACGGACCTGGACAGCGCCACCGCACTGGATCGCAGCCGGACCCGGCCCTCCAGCACGACCTCGCCCCGCTCCACCCGGACCCGCACCCGCGGCAGGTCGAACTCGGTGAGCAGCCTGCGGACGACCTCCTCTCGGATCCGGTCGTCCGGGCGGGTGTAGAGCCCCACCAGGTCGCTCCGGCCGATCACCCCGACCAGCGCTCCGTCCGGGCCGACCACCGGGAGGTGTTTGACCCGGTGGCGGTGCATCAGCTCGGCCGCCCTGGCGACGGGCTCCTCCGGGCCGACGGTCACCGGTGGCGCGGTCATCATGCGGCGTACCGTGGCGGCGCCGGCCTTGGAGCGCTCCTCCCTGGCGCGCCGGCCGCGCCCCGGCCCGGGGCCGCCCGGCGCGGTGAGCCTGAGCAGCAGATCGGCCTCGGAGACCATCCCGATGACCCGCCCTTCCCCGTCCACCACCGGGACGGCGCTCACCCCGAAGCGGCGCAGCAGCTCCGCCAGCTCCCGAGGGTCGGTGTCCGCGGAGACGCCGACCGGGTCCGCCGCCATCAGGTCCTCCACTCGTACGGTCATGGCTTCCTCCCGTTCTCAGGCGGCGTGCACGATCGTCACGGGGCACTCGGCGCGGTGCAGCAGGCCGTGCGCCGTCGCCCCCAGGGCGAACCGGGGGATCCCCCGGCGTCCGCGCGCCCCCACCACGATCAGCCGGGCCTCCTTCGCGGCCTCGACCAGCGCCGGGACCGGCCGGGCCTCCACCACCTCGGTGCGCAGCCGGACCGAGGGGAAGTCGGTGCGCCACGGGGCGGCGGCGCGCTCCAGGGCCGCCTCCTCGATGTCGCGCAGCACACCGAAGTCGTAGGGCATCGGGGCGGAGGTGACCGGGGGCAGCGGGCGCTCCCAGGCGCGGACGGCCGCCACGCCCTCCCCCGTCGCCGATGCGGCGTCGAAGGCCTCGGCCAGGGCCCGGCCGCTCTGCGCCGAGCCGTCCTCGCCGACCACGATCCCCTCCCGGTCCTCCGGAAGCGGCTCCGGGCCGACCACCGTCACCGGCGTCTTCGCGTGCGCGGCCACCCGGTAGGCGACCGATCCCACCTTCAGCCCGGGAAAGCCGCCCCGGCCGCGCAGGCCGACCACCGCCATGGAGGCGTCTTCGGCATGGCGCAGCAGCGCGGCCGCCGGGGCGTCCACGACCGCGGTCCCGCCCGTCCGAACGCCCGGGGCCGCCGCGGCGGCGCGCTTCTCGGCCTCGGCCAGGATCCGCGGGCCCTCCTCCCTGATCTCGGCCTCGGACCAGATGAAGGCCCCTTCCGGGGACGGAAGCGGCTGCGCCGTCAGCAGGACGAGGCGCCGTCCGCGCCGGGCGGCCTCCGCGGCCGCCCAGTCGACGGCCTTCAGCGCCGCCTCTGAGCCGTCCACACCCACCAGGATCGAGCGTTCCATGGGACTCTTCCCTCCACCGCGCTCCGAAATTCCCGTTCCCCTCGATCCTC
This sequence comes from Nocardiopsis potens DSM 45234, assembly GCF_000341105.1. Taxonomy (GTDB): domain Bacteria; phylum Actinomycetota; class Actinomycetes; order Streptosporangiales; family Streptosporangiaceae; genus Nocardiopsis_A; species Nocardiopsis_A potens. The sequence goes on along the minus strand of NZ_ANBB01000042.1, from coordinate 7,895 downwards.
GTCCGCGGAGGCGCCCCCGGCGGCGGGGCCGAGGTCCCCTCTCGGTGGGCCGAGGTCCCGGGCCCGCCTCGCCCTGCGGCGGTCCCGCGCAGTACGGAGGTCCTGTCGCCCCGGGGGGCGGCCGGTCCCGAGCGCCCGGGACCTCTGTCCCCGGGAAGGACCTCCTTCGGCCCTTGGCCGGGGAAGAGCGCCGGGGTGAGCTGGAGGCGAGCCCGGGAACGGGACTCCCGCCCGCGGAGACCGCTCCCGGTTCCCGCTCCGGCCGAACGCGCCGGAGCACCGAGCGACCGGAGCCGCCTCGTGAAGACCTCCTCGGACCACCGCTTCATCGGACGCGAGCCGCTGGAGGCCGCGATCCGGGCGGGCGACCGCGCACCGTCGGTGTGCGGCACCCGCCCTTGGACCATCTCGGGCGGCGGGGGCCGCATCTCGCTGCGCGCCGACCCGGACCGCCGACTGGACGCCGCCGATCCCGGTTCCCGGGAGCTGGTGATCAGCTGCGGCGCGGCGCTGTACAACGTGCGGCTCGCACTGCGCGCGCACGGTCTCCGCCCCCGGGTCGCGCTGCTGCCCGACCCGGAGCGCCCGGCCCTGCTCGCCGAGGTCGGTGCGGACGGGCCGGCGGAGCCGGGCGTGCTGGAGCGGCTGCTGTACAACGCGGTCGAGCGGCGCCGCACCCACCGCGGAGCCTTCCACAGTGACGTCGGCGACGTCCGCTTGGTGCGCGCACTGAGCGCGGCCGCGTCCGCCGAAGGGGCGGTGCTCCACCTGCTCACCGACGGATCGGCGGTGAGCTCGCTGGCCGGCCTGATCACCGCCGCCGAGCACCTGCAGCGCGGAGAGCGGTCCCGGAGCGAGGAGCTCGCCCGCTGGGTCCGCCCGGCCGGAGGGCCTCCGGGCGAGGGCGTCCGCGCCGAGGACTTCCCGCCGTCCGAGGAGTCGGCCGGTACGCCGTTCCCCGGCCGCGACTACGGGCACGGGGGCGTCCGCGGGCTGCTCGCCGCACCGGGGCGGGCCACCGGGACGGTCGCGGTGCTCACCACGGCCGAGGACGGCCGGCCCGCCCATCTCGCGGCCGGCCAGGCGCTGCAGCGGGTCCTGCTGACCGCGGCGGCCGGCGGCGTGTCCGCCGCCTTCCACACCCAGCCGCTGGAGGAGCCGCTGCTCCGCGCCTTCCTCGGCGATCGGCTGTGCCGGGGCGCGTACCCGCAGATGGTGCTGCGCCTGGGCCGGGTCCGCCCGCCGGAGCGCGCCGAGGAGGAGGCGCTGCAGAACGCCCTGGCGGGGTTCTGAGGCGGGGCGGGGCGGACCCGCGGCCGGTGCGCCGCCTCCCGCGCCCCGGCAGGGCGCATGGGGCGGGACGGCCCGAGGCGGCCCTTCGGTGCACGGCGGACCCGCCGCCCCGCCTTCCTCCGACGACCGCCTCTCCGGTTTAGACTGCAGAGGTCAGGCCGTTCTCATCCGCGCCCGCCCGCGGACTCCGGGCTCCAGGAGGGGACCATGCCCGAGGATGCGCCCGGCCCAGGCCCCGGGGCGCCCCTGGTGCCCCAGATGCGGCTCGACGATCTCCTCGCCGAACTGCACTCCCGGATCGACGCGGTGATGCGCGTCCGCGACCGAGTCCGGTCCCTGCTCGAGGCGGTGGTGTCGATCGGCACCGGCCTGGACCTGGACACCTTGCTGCGGCGGATCGTGGAAGCCGCGATGTCGCTGGTCGGCGCCGGCTACGGCGCGCTGGGGGTGATGGACGGCGAGGGCGGGCTGGAGCGGTTCGTCCCGGTGGGCCTCTCCGCGGAGGAGATCGCCTCGATCGAGCATTGGCCGGAGGGGCGGGGCCTGCTCGGGCTGCTGATCAAGGAGCCGCGGACGCTCCGCCTGACCGACCTCGCAGAGCACCCCGAGTCGCACGGCTTCCCCCGGGGCCACCCGCCGATGCGCACTTTCCTCGGCGTTCCCGTCCGGGTGCGGAACGAGGTGTTCGGCAACCTCTACCTGACCGAGAAGGCCGGCGGCGAGGCGTTCGACGAGGACGACGAGGCCATCGTGGCCGCACTGGCCACCGCCGCCGGGGTGGCGGTGGAGAACGCCCGCCTGTACGAGGAGACCCGCCTCCGGGAGAGGTGGCTGGACGCCTCCAACGAGGTCACCACTCGGCTTCTCACCGGCACCGGCACCGGCACCCGCGAGGTGCTGCACCTGATCGCGCAGAAGGCCCGCCGCATGTCGGAGGCGGACATCACGGCCCTCGCCACGCCCGAGGGCGGCAGCCGGCTGACCGTGCGCGCCGCCGACGGCTTCGGCGCCGGTGACGTCGAGGGCCGGAGCGTTCCGATGGAGGGCACCCTCACCGGACGGGTCCTCAGGGAGTGCGCCCCTCTGGCCATCGACGTCTCCCACCCGGGCGGCGGGCCCGCCCCGCTCCTGCAGGGCCTCGGCGTCGGCCCGGCGCTACTGGTCCCGCTGGGGGCCCAGGGCACCGCCCGCGGAGTGCTGCTGCTCGGCCGACGCAAGGGCCGGGCCCCGTTCGCCCCGTCGACGCTGCGCCTGCTGCACGCGTTCACCGGGCACGCCGCCGTGGCCCTGGAGCTCGCCGACGCCCGCGCCGACACCGAGCGGCTGGTCGTCCTGGAGGACCGCGACCGGATCGCCAGGGACCTGCACGACGTGGTCATCCAGCGGATCTTCGCGGTCGCCATGTCGCTGATGGGGGCGGTGCGCCGGATCGAGCCGCCCGATCAGGCGGACCGGGTGCAGCAGGCCGTGGACGACCTCGACGACACCATCCGGCAGATCAGGTCCACGATCTTCGCACTGCAGAGCCTGGGCGGCGGCGAGCGGCCCTGGCTGCGCAACCAGATCCTGGACGTGGTGAACGGCGCCACCGGGGCGCTGGGGTTCGCCGCCGGCCTGCGGCTGGAGGGCCCGCTGGACAGCGGGGTCCCGGACGGCGTCGCCGAGCACGCGCTGGCGGTGCTGCAGGAGGCGCTGTCCAACGCGGCGCGGCACGCCCGCGCCTCCCGGGTGGACGTCCGGGTCGCCGTGGACGGCGAGGTCTCCGTGGAGGTGGAGGACGACGGGGTCGGCCTGCCCGAGGGCGTCCGCCGCAGCGGCCTGCGCAACATGGCCGAGCGCGCGGCCCTGCTGGGCGGGGGGTTCGAGGCCGCCCCCGGGCCGCTGGGCGGCACCCGGGTCCGCTGGAGCGTTCCGCTGCCCGAGGAGGACGGGAGCGGCTGAGAGACCGTCAGGTATGCGCCCGGTCGCCCGAGGTCTCCGACCGCAGGCCGCCCCGCCCTTGCGGCCGGGGGCGGCGCGCGCCCTGCCGCCGCCCCTCGGCGCCCTTCCCCGGCGGGCCCGGATCGGCCCCTTTGCAGGACGGGCCCGGCGCCCGCGGCGGAGTCAGGACGCGAGTCCGTCGGCATGCCCGTGCACGACCGCCACCGGTACCGGCGCGTGGTGCAGCACCGCCTGGCCGACCGAGCCGAGCAGCAGGCCGCGGAAGCCGCCCCGGCCCCGGGAGCCGACGACGATCATGTCGGCTTCGGCGCCCGCTTCGAGCAGGGCGTGCGCCGGCTGGTCCCGGACCACCAGGACGCGCACCGGGACGTCTCCGGTCCGCTCGTCGCCCGCCTCGTCCAGCATGCGGCGCACCAGTTTGTCGGCCCGGGATTCGAGGTTCCGGCGCTCCTCCTCGTCCAGGTCGGCGCCGAGCAGGAACGGGTCGGCCGGCCGGTGCGGCTCCCAGGCGTACACCGCGGTGAGGCCCGCGCCGGTCCGCGCCGCCTCCTCAAGGGCGAACCGCAGCGCGGCCGCGGAGCCGGGCGAGCCGTCGACGCCCACCGCCACCCGGGGCCGCCCGCGGCGCCTGCCCTCCCCGGGCGGCACCACGACCACCGGGCACCGGGCATGCGCGGCCACCCGGATGCTCACCGAGCCGAGGAAGAGCGACCCGGCGCCGCCCAGGCCCCGGGAGCCGACGACCACCAGCCCGGCCTCCTCAGAGGCCTTGATCAGTGCCGGGGCCGGGTCCGAGGCGGAGACTCGGGTACGGACCGGCGTCCGGGGCCGGGCGGCCTCGGCTTCGGCCGCCGCGTCCGCCAGCAGCGAGGAGGCCCGGTCCGCCACCTCGGGGGTAGGGGGCAGCCGGATCGGCCGACCGAACGGGACGCTGACCAGCGGCATGCTCACGGCGTGCAGGACGAGCAGTCCGGTACCCCGGTCGGCCGCCGCCTCGGCGGCCCATCCGAGCGCCCGGCGCGCTGTCCTCGATCCGTCCACTCCGACGACGACCTCGCCGACCGCCTCTCCGTTCCCCGCCATCACCGCCGCTCCCTCCCGCGCGATGTGCCTCCGGCCCCCGGGGGAGCGGCGGCCTGCACAGGCTCCCCCCTGCCCCGCGGCACTCGCTCTGCGTCCCCCGGGGGCGAGTCCAGTCTCGCCCGGGCGCCTTCGGCGCGTTCAGTGCCGTCGTTCCCGGGTCCGAGGGACCTTGGTCCCCCGGCCGGAGGGCGGGGTCCCGGTGGGCGGGGCGGCCGCCGTTCCGGCCTGTGCCCTCCGGTTCCGCCCGCCGCCTCGGCGGCCGTGCCGTCGGACCCGCGTCCGGTGCGGAGGCCCGGGCGCACCGCCCTCCCCGCCCTGCCGCCGAGAGGGGTGGGAGCATCGCCGCATGGGCGGACTTCTCTGGGACGAGGTGCGGGACCTGTTCGACCCCGAGGCGATGGGGGCGCTCCCCGACCTCCGGGTCGCCGGCACCTCGGCGGCGGACTGGCAGGCCCTCCTCGACCTGGTCGAGGAGAGCGGGTGGCCGAGCCGGTACGCCGAGGACGGGGCGGTCCGGGCCGTCCCCCGCGCGGAGGCCGCGCTCTCCCGCCCCGGCACATGGCCCGAGCTGCGGGTGCGGCCGGCCGGCGGCGTGCTCGTGATCTTCCGCTTCTGCACGCCGGAGGAGATCGACTTCGACGTCGACCTGCGGGAGCTCCAGGGGCAGGAGCGGCTGGACCTGTTCTGCGGATTCCTCTCGGCGATCGGGCGCCGCCTGGGCAGGCCGGTGCTGATGGTCCCCGAGGGCTCCCCCGGTCCCCCGGTCCTCGGCTACGACCCCGGGGCCGGCCGCGTCGTCCGCCTGTCCGCCCCTCCGGCGGGGTGACCGGTTCCGGGGGCGCGGCCGGCGGGGGTCAGCGGGGGCGGCGGGCGGGCAGGGCGAGGGCGGCCGCGGCGACGGCGAGCTGGAGACCGGCGAGGACCTGGAAGACCCCGCCGTAGCCGGCGGCGCCGGAGACCGGGCCGGCCAGGGTGACCAGCACCGCGAGCCCGAGCGCGCCGCCCGCCTGCTTGGCGGTGTTGAGCAGGCCGGAGGCGGCCCCCGCGTCGGAGGGGTCGGCGCCGGAGACGACGATGGCGGTGAGCGGGGTGGCGAACAGGCCGCCGCCCAGGGAGAACAGGAGGCCGGGGCCGAGGACGGCCGCGGCGTAGGTCCCGGCCGGCACCGCGGCGGCCTGCCAGGCGAAGCCCGCGGCCGCGATGAGGGCGCCCGCGGCGACCAGCGCGCGGGCGTCGGCCCGGCGCATGAGCAGCGGGGTCAGCCACCGGCCGGCCGCCACGGTGACCAGGGTGTGCGGCAGGAAGCCCAGCCCCGTCGCCAGCGCGCCGTAGCCCAGTACGTCCTGCATGTAGAGGGTGAGGAAGTACCACATCGGGATCTGGAAGCAGGCGCCCGCCAGCAGCGTCACGGCGCAGCCCACCGCGACCGCGCGGTCGCGCAGCAGCCGGGGCGGGACCAGCGGCGCGGCGGCGAACCGCGCTTCGACCGCGGCGAACAGCGCCAGCGCGGCGCCGCCGGCGGCCAGTGCCGCCGCGGTGGCCGGGTCGGTCCAGCCGTGCTCGGGGACCCGGGTGACACCGTAGGTGAGCGCGGTGACCCCGGCGGTCGCCGCGACCGCGCCGGGGACGTCGAGCCGGCCCGGGCCGCCCGCGGGGCGGCGGTCCCGGGCGGTGAAGCGCGCCGCCGCGGCGATGGCGGCGATCCCGACCGGCACGTTGACCAGCAGGATGGCCCGCCAGGACAGCGAGTCGGTGAGCAGGCCGCCCACCAGGTTGCCCGCCGCGCCGCCGGCCGCGCCGACCGCCGTCCAGGTGGCCAGCGCGCGGGTGCGCGCGGGCCCGTCGGGGAAGGTCGCGGTGAGCACGGTGAGGGTGGCGGGGGCGAGCACGGCCGCGCCCAGCCCCTGGGCGGCGCGGGCGGCGATGAGCAGGCCCGGCGTCCAGGCCGCCCCGCCCGCCAGGCTCGCCGCGGTGAACAGGGCGAGGCCGGCGATGAGCACCCGCCGGCACCCGTACAGGTCGGCCAGGCGCCCGCCGAGGAGCAGGAGGCCGGCGAAGGCCAGCGCGTAGGCGCCGGCCACCCACTGCAGGTCGGCCGGCCCGAAGTCCAGCGCGGCCCGGATCGAGGGCAGCGCGACGTTCACCACGGAGACGTCGAGGACCACCATGAACTGCGCGGTGCAGGCCAGCGCGAGCACCGCGCCGACGGCGGGGCGGCCGGCGCGGCCGCCCGCCCGGTCCGCGGTGGAGCGCCGGGGGTCGTCGGGCGCCATGGGGCCTCCAGCAGATCAATGCGGTCACATCGTTCTGCTCGGAAAGCTAGCCCGGGTAGACTCGGCCCGTCAAACCGATGAGAGCACATTGGAAAAAGGAGGGGCGATGGGCCACCGGACCCGCGGACCCGGCGCGCACCACGAGGAGCGCCGGACCCAGATCGCCGACGCGGTCCTCGCGGTCGTCGCCGAGCGCGGGCTGGCCGCGGTGTCGCAGAGCGAGGTGGCGGCCCGCGCCGGCGTCTCCCCCGGCCGGGTGCAGCACTACTTCCCCGCCAAGCAGGGGCTGATCGAGGCCGCCTTCGACCGGGGGAACGCGCTGAGCAGCGCCCGGATCGCGGACGCCGCGGGCCGGGCGGGCGGCCCGCGCGACGTGCTGGCCGCGGTGCTGACCGAGCTCATCCCCTACGACGAGGACACCCGCGCGCACATGCGGGTCCGCCAGGCCTTCACCTCGCTCGCCCTGTCCGACGAGGCCATCGCCGAGCGGATGCGCGCCGAGTACGGCCGCTTCCACCGCCAGGTCGCGGACCTGCTGCACGGGGTCGGCGCCGCCGACCCGGCGGCGGCCGCGGTCTCGCTCACCGCGCTGGCCGAGGGGCTGGCCTACTACGTCCTCATCGGCGCCCACCCCGCCGCCTCGGCCCGCGCCCGCGTACTCGCCGCGATCGCCGAGGCCTGCCCCGCCGACCGGAGCCGCTGACCGGGGTCCGCGCCCCGCCTCTCCCCGATGATCTTGACGCTGCGGCCCCATCAGAGCGCTCGTCGTCAAGTCGCCGTTGCAACGAGCAACTCGGGGAGAGGCGAGGGACGAGAGGCGCCCCGACCGGGTACGGCGCCTTACGGGGCGGGGGTTCAGACGGGCGGCGACGGCACAGGTAGGGCCGGGGTACAGGCCTCACCCGGGCGCGGTGCCTCACGGGGTCGGGGCTCAAGCAGGCAGCGACGGCGGGAAGGGGACCGGCCGGTCGGTCCAGCGCGGCGCCCCACGGAGCGAAGGCTCAGACCGGCAGCGACGGCAGCGGTAGGGGCGGGGCCAGGCACCCCAGCCGGGCGCGGCGTCTCACGGAGCGAAGGTCAAGACGGGCAGCGAGGGCAGGGGGACCGGCCGGCCGGTCCGGCGCGGCGTCCCACGGGGCCGGGGTGCAGGCGGGCGGCGGCGGGGCCGGTGGGGGTCGGGGCCGGATCGCTGCCGGGGAAGGCGCTCCTGGGCGATGATCTTGACGTTGCGGCCCTACCAACGCGGCGGTTTCTAGGGGTCGTCGCAACACCGGGTTGGTTCGTTCAGGCCGTGAGCAGTTTATG
>NZ_ANBB01000041.1 GCF_000341105.1 Nocardiopsis potens DSM 45234 | reverse complement strand
GAGCGGCCCGGAAGGCCGCAAAGCAGGGGGCCGGAACCCGGGAAGGGCAGAGGCGGGGGCGGGATGTCGCTTTTGTTCTTCCTGGAGGGCCTGTCTTGGCCACTCTGGGTGATCGGGGAGGGGGTGGTGGGGGCTTGGGGGCTTACTACTCGCTGGTAGATGTAATCGGGGAGCTCTCGCGGTGCGCAGGCCGCCCCTGCCTCCGCTCGACCCCCGCCGCGAACCCGGCATAGGGGATAAGGCCACCCCCCGGCGGGAGCATGCGCCGGGCCGGGCGGGTGAACGCGGCGTCCCGCCCCTCCCTGCCGTCGCCGCCGGCTTGTACCTCCGCTCCGTGAGACGCCGCGCCCGACCGACCGGCCGGCCGGTCTCCTCCCCGCCCTCGCTGCCGGTTTGAACCCCGGCCCCGTGAGGCGCCGCGCTCGGGCGAGGCGCCCGGCCCCGCCCCTACCTTCGCCGTCGCCGCCCGTCTTGACCTTCGCTCCGCGATGCGCTGCACCGGACCGACCGGCCGGCCGGGTCCCCCTCCCCGCCCTCGCCGCCTGCTTGAACCCCGGCCCCGTGAGGCGCCGCGCCCGACCGACCGGCCGGTCCCCACCGCCGCCGTCGCTGCCTGCTTGAACCCCGGCTCCGTGGGGCGCCGCGCTCGGGTGGTCGCCTTCGCCCCGGCCTGGGCGTCCCTGCTGTTCTGGGTGGGACGGCGGCGGGTGGTCAGCGGGGCAGGGTGCGGGTGAGGTGGGCCTGCAGGTCCTCGGTGAGCAGGTGGAGGAGGGCGCGGCCCTCGGCGGCGGTGGCTCCGGTGGGGTCGCCGAGGACGCCGTTGCGGGAGGCGTCGGCGATGGAGCCGGCGCGGATCGCGGGTAGCAGGTCGGCCAGCGGGGCGGTCGTGCCGGGCTCGGCCAGGTCGGTGCGGACCAGGTCCGGGGCGATGGCGAGGAGCATCGAGGTCTCGGTCCGCCCGGCGTGGGCGTCGGGGGCGCGGCCGGCCGCCGCCAACACGCCGGCGCGCGGGAACCAGGCGCTGGCCGAGCCGGGGGCCTCGGTGCGCAGCACGCGCAGCGCCGCCGAGGCGGGCTCGGCGTTGCCGCCGTGCCCGCTGACGAACACGGTGTGCCCGGCCCAGGGGCGGGCGGCGCGGGCCAGGTCGAGCAGGGCGGCGGTGACCGTCTCGACCGCCAGCCACAGGGTTCCGGGGAAGGTGCGGTGCTCGCCGCTGGCTCCGTAGGGCAGCGCGGGGGCGACCGCGACCCGGAGGTCCGGGAGGCCCCGCGCCGCGGAGTAGGCCACGTGCTCGGCGATCCGCACGTCGGTGTCGAGCGGCAGGTGCGGGCCGTGCTGCTCCACCGCGCCGAGCGGGACCAGCAGCACCCGGAGGCCGGCGGCCTCCGGAGAGGCCATCCGGCCGGCGGCCGGTTCCGCCTGCTCGGTCCCGCTCATCGGGGTCTCCTCCTCGTGGGTGGGGCGGTGGGGCCGCACCGGCGGGTCGGCCCTGCGGCGGACTCTGCGGTGCGGAGCCTCCCGCCGTGCCCGGGGCCGGTCCTCGCCGCCACCGGGCGGGCCGGGGCGTCGGGCGAGCGCACCGCCCATGGTGTCCCGTCGTCCTGATGTTCGCCAGGGGCGTCGGCCGGATGATTCGGCGGGGGAGCGCCGTTCCGTGTGTCCGGTGGTTTCGGTGTTCGGTAGGGGGCCGGTCAGGTCTTCCGTCTGGGATCCGGAGGGGGAGGCGGGGAGCGGTCCTCTGTACCGCTGTCGGTCGTCCGGGTGCGGCGGAGTGAGGTGTCGGGGAGAGCGCCGTTCCTTGGGTCGGGTGGTTTCGATGTCGGGTGGGGGCGCCGGTCGGGTCTTCCGTCTGGGGTCCCGGGTGGGGGCCGGGGAAGGGGTGAAGCCGCCGGGGCGGGGGAGGGTGAGGACCGGTGGAAGGGCCGTTGACAGGGGGAGGGGGCGATGGTGCACTGACAGGACGGCCTGCCTACCGAGCATCTGCTTGGGCGCGAAGTTCCTGCCCGTCCCCCTGTCACGGAAGGGTCGTCCGCACCATGAAGACGCGAGCCGCAGCACTGCTGGAGCAGCCCGGTTCCTGGAAGGTCATCGAGGTCGACGTCGGCGAGCCGAAGGCGGGCGAGGTTCGGGTCCGGTTCGAGGTCGCCGGGCTGTGCCACTCCGACGAGCACGCGGCCACCGGGGACATGCCGGTCGCGCACCTGCCGTTCATCGGCGGGCACGAAGGGGCGGGCGTGGTCGAGGACGTCGGGCCCGGGGTCACCCGGTTCGCGCCGGGGGACCGGGTCGCCACTCAGTTCGTGCCGAGCTGCGGGCACTGCCCGTCCTGCTACGCCGGGCAGATGAACCTGTGCGACCTGGGCATGTTCGCGCTGGCCGGCTCCATGCCGGACGGCACCTACCGGGCCTCGCTGGACGGCGCGGACGTCGCCCAGATGACGATGCTGGGCACCTTCGCCGAGCGGGCGGTCGTCTCGGAGTTCTCCCTGGTGAAGATCCCCGACGGGGTCTCCTTCGAGGTCGCCGCGCTGGTCAGCTGCGGGGTGGCCACCGGCTGGGGGTCGGCGGAGAACGCCGCGGAGGTCGCGCACGGCGACACGGTGATCGTGATGGGCACCGGCGGCGTCGGGATGAACGCGGTCCAGGCGGCGGCGGCCCGCGGGGCCGCGCACGTGATCGCGGTCGACCCGGTGGAGTTCAAGCGGGAGAAGGCCAAGGAGTTCGGCGCCACCGCGGCCTTCGCCGACATCGGGGAGGCCGCCGACTTCGCCCGGCTGGCCACCGGGGGCCAGGGCGCCGACTCGGCGATCGTCTGCGTCGGGGTGACCGAGGCCGAGCACGTCGCCCAGGCGTTCGCCGCCATCGCCAAGAAATCCACCGTCGTGGTGACCGGAATCGGTCCGTCCTCGGCGGTCGGTCTGCCCATCAACCTGTGGGAGATGGCGATGATGGAGAAGCGGATCCAGGGCACCATCTTCGGCATGGGGACGCCCGGCCGGGAGATCCCGCGGCTGCTGGAGATGTACCGGGCGGGCCGCCTCAAACTGGACGAACTGATCACCCGGCGCTATGCGCTCGACGAGATCGGAACCGCCTACCAGGACATGTACGACGGGAAGAACATCCGCGGGATCGTCGTGCACGGTAAGTGAAAACGGGCGCCGATCGGGCGCCCGCCCGGCCGGGCGAAACAACGGCGAAACGAGAAATTATCTCCCGTGTGATGAGAGTTGGCAAGGGGTGCCCGAAAAAGGGCGCCCCTTCGCTCGGTTTCGGTCGTGTTGCTGTGGGTCTCTGCGGGTAGGCGATGATGGGGCCGGTCGGCGGAAGTGCGGTTCCGGCCCCTCTGGGGCGTGCTTGAAACCTGGACGATCGTGCTCTCGTTGCGCTTTCTTGATGTCATGGTGACCAGCTAGTGTTCAGAAATCCAGCACACTCGTTGAAATTCGGGTCACAGACCGTGAACCGGATGAAAGTACGTTTCGGTGGCCATCGGGAGTGAACCCCATCGGGCTCCGCAGGGGAACCGGATGTCCTTCGCTGGAGGGCGCCGGGCCTCCGCGCGGTGCGCGGGGCGCGACGCCCCGAGCCGGCACGGGTGGCGCGGTTGGCGCAGGGTAGGAGGCCCTCCTTGGGGATGTTCCTGGTCAGGCGACTAGTGAACTACATGGTGCTGATCTTCTTGGCATCGAGTTTCGCCTATCTGCTGGCGGCGACCACCCTGCAGCCGCGCGCCTATTTCGAGCAGCGCCAGCCGCCGCCCAGCCAGGAGGCGATCGAGGCCCAGCTCAACGACCTCAACCTGAACGACGAGGTGCCCCTGGCCCAGAGGTACGGCGTCTGGGTGAGCGGAGTCGTACAGGGCGATTTCGGCCAGACCATCAAAGACCAGAGTGTCAATGAGGAGATGAGCCGCAAAGCCGGGGTGACCCTGCGGCTGATCACGGTCGGGACCGTGCTGGGCTGCGCGGTGGGCATCTCCATCGGCGCCTACGCCGCGGTGCGGCAGTACAAGCGCTTCGACCGCTATTCCACCTGGGCCGCCTTCATCGTGCTCTCCGTGCCGACCGTGGTCATCGCGGTCTCGCTCCAGGTCGGCGCGGTCTGGATCAACGATCTGACCGGGAAGCAGTTACTGCAGTACGGCGGAGAGTACACGGCCGGCCTGGACGCCGGGTTCTGGGGCACGCTGCTGGACCGGCTCCAGCACGCCCTGCTGCCCACGCTGACCCTGACCATCTCGCTGTTCGCGGCGTTCGCCCGGTACCAGCGGAACATGATGCTGGACGTGCTCGGCGCGGACTACGTGCGCACCGCCATGGCCAAGGGGCTGACCCGGCGCAGGGCGCTGTTCAAGCACGCACTCCGGACCGCCCTCATCCCCACCATCACCTACTTCACCTTCACCTTCGGCGTGCTGCTGGCGGGGACCACCTTCACCGAGAAGATCTACGGCTGGCACGGGATGGGGGCGTGGGTCGTCGACTCCATCGTGCAGAACGACGTCAACTCCGTGGCCGCGGTGACCTGCTTCATGGCGGTGTGCGTGATGGCGGCCTCCTTCCTGTCCGACATCCTCTACGCCTGGCTCGACCCCCGGGTCCGGGTGAGCTGATGGCGATCCCAATGACGGCACACACGATGGAGCGGAAACCGTGACCTTGACCACCGAGCAGCCCGGGGAGGCGCCGGGGCGCACCGCAGCGACCGGCCAGGGGCGCTGGGGCGGCGTTCTGCGGGAGCTGCTCCGCACGCGCAGGGCCATGGTCGGCATCCTGCTCATCCTCGCCCTGGTCCTGATGGCCTGGATCGGGCCGCTGCTCAGCCCCTGGGAGATGGGGGAGCGGGACTTCACCGCGTTCCGCTCCGGCCCCTCCCCCGAGCACTGGTTCGGCACCGACAACACCGGCCGCGACGTGTTCACCCTGACCATGGTGGGCCTGCAGAAGTCGATCATCATCGGCCTGCTGGTCGCGGTGCTGTCCACCGCGGTCGCCGCGGTGGTCGGCGCGTTCGCCGGCTACTTCCTCGGGCTCACCGACAAGGCCCTGATGTGGGTCACCGATCTCGCTCTGGTGCTGCCCAGCTTCCTGATCCTGGCCATCCTCTACCCGTCCCTCAAGGACTCCGGGTGGATCATGTTCGTACTGCTGCTCGCGGCGTTCATGTGGATGGTCACCGCCAAGATGGTGCGCGGCATGACGATCTCGCTCAAGGAACGCGAGTACGTGCTGGCCGCCAAGTACATGGGCGTGCCCGCCTGGCGGATCATCTTCCGGCACATCATCCCGAACATGGCGTCCCTGCTGATCGTGGACGCCACCATCAACGTCAGCTCGGCCATCATCACCGAGACCAGCCTGTCCTACTTCGGCTTCGGCGTGCAGCCGCCGGACGTGTCGCTGGGATCGCTGATCGCCCTGGGCGCGCCGCAGGCCCTCGCGTTCTGGTGGATGTTCGCGTTCTGCACCGGCCTGCTGGTCGTCCTGGTCCTTGCGGTGAACCTGATCGGCGACGGCCTGCGAGACGCGCTCGACCCCCAGGCCAAGCGCAGGTCGTAGAAGGAATGGACGAGAAGAAGATGACCCGCACCGCCAGTGCCGCCGGGGCAGAGAAGGCCACCGGGCGCGCCGATGACGGAACCCCGGTCCTGGAGGTCACCGACCTCAACGTGGTCTTCCCCGGGAGCGCCCGCAACCCCGACATCCATGCCGTGCGCGGCGTGAGCTACACGGTCCGCCCCGGCGAGGTCCTGGGCATCGTCGGCGAGTCCGGATCCGGCAAGTCGGTCTCCTCCATGGCCGCCATGGGCCTGCTCCCCGACTATGCGCAGGTCACCGGCTCCATTCGGCTGCACGGCGAGGAGCTGCTCGGCCTGGACGACCGCGCCATGTCCGCCAAGCGCGGCAACGCGATCGCCATGGTCTTCCAGGACCCGCTGTCCGGCCTGACCCCGGTCTACACCGTCGGTGACCAGATCGCCGAGGCCGTCCAGGTGCACAACCCCAAGGCGACCAAGCAGGAGGCGGCCGAGCGGGCGGTGGAGCTGCTCGAACTGGTCGGCATCCCGGAGGCGCGGCGCCGCTACCGGGCGTTCCCGCACGAGTTCTCCGGCGGCATGCGGCAGCGCGTGATGATCGCCATCGCGATCGCCAACGACCCGGACCTGATCATCTGCGACGAGCCCACCACCGCCCTGGACGTCACGATCCAGGCGCAGATCCTGGAGGTGCTCAAGACGGCGCAGCGCGAGACCGGCGCCGCGATCGTGATGATCACCCATGACCTGGGCGTGGTGGCCGGCTTCGCCGACCGGGTGCAGGTGATGTACGCCGGGCGGCTGGTGGAGAGCGGCTCCGTCGACGAGGTCTTCTACCGCTCCCGGATGCCCTACACCATGGGGCTGCACGGCGCCGTCCCGCACGTCACCACGGAGGAGAAGCGCCCGCTGGTGCCGATCAGCGGGAACCCGCCGTCGCTGGCGGACCTCCCGCCGGGCTGCCCGTTCTCGCCGCGCTGCCCGATCGCGGTGGACGCCTGTCGCGAAGCAGAACCGGACCTGCTTCCGGTCGGCGCAGAGGGGCACGCCGCCGCCTGCGTCCGGGCCGCCGAGATCGAGGAGCAGGGGTGGGGCGTCGCCGACGTCTACCCCGTGCCGGAGATCCCGCCGGCGGAGGCGGCGCAGCGCCCCCGTGCGGAGCGGGAGACCGTGCTGGCCGTTGAGGACCTGGTCAAGCACCACCCGCTGATGAAGGGCGCGGTGTTCAAGCGCCGGGTCGGCACCGTGTACGCGGTGGACGGCATCAGCTTCGACATCGCCGAAGGGGAGACCCTGGGCCTGGTGGGCGAGTCCGGTTGCGGCAAGTCCAGCACGCTGCTGGAGATCCTCAGCCTGGACCGCCCGCAGAGCGGCCGGGTGGAGGTGCTGGGCCGGGCGTCGGGGACCGGGACCGCCCGGGACAAGTTCGCCATCCGGCGCAACGTCCAGGTGGTCTTCCAGGACCCGATGAGCTCACTGGACCCGCGGATGCCGGTCTTCGAGATCATCGCCGAACCGCTGCGGACCCACGGCTTCCCCAAGGCGGACCTGCCCGGCCGCGTCTCCGAGCTGCTCGAACTGGTCGGTCTCGACGCGGAGCAGGCATCCCGCTACCCGCAGCACTTCTCCGGCGGCCAGCGCCAGCGGATCAGCATCGCCCGCGCGCTCGCCCTGGAGCCCAAGCTGCTGATCCTGGACGAACCGGTCTCCGCTCTGGACGTGTCCATCCAAGCCGGCGTGGTCAACCTGCTCGACGAGCTCAAGGCCCGCCTGGGGCTGTCCTACCTCTTCGTCGCGCACGACCTGTCGGTGGTCCGACACATCGCGGACCGGGTGGCGGTGATGTACCTCGGCAAGATCGTGGAGATCGGCGGTGTGGACGAGGTCTACGAGTCCCCGGCGCACCCCTACACGCGGGCGCTGCTCTCCGCGATCCCGGTGCCCGACCCGCGGGTCGAGCGGGAGCGCGAGCACATCGTGCTCACCGGCGACCTGCCCAATCCGGCGTCCCCGCCGAAGGGGTGCGTCTTCCATACCCGCTGCCCGGTCTTCGCGGCCCTCGGGGCGGAGGAGAAGGAGGCCTGCCTGAGCATCCAGCCCGCGGCCGAGCCCACCGGAACGGGGAGCGGCGACCACGCCGCGGCCTGCCACTACCCGGACCGCGCAATCGGATCCTGAAAGCGTCCGGACCTCCAGCGTCCGGCCATCCCCCCGTGACCAGGAAGAAGCGAGGAGAACCCGTATGAGACTCGGACGTTCGGCGTCGTTCGCCGCGTCGGCCGCGGCGGTCACGCTGCTGCTCGGCGCGTGCAGCGGCGGAGGAGGCGGCGGTGACGAGGGCGGCGAGGAGAAGAAGCTCGCGGACATCCCCGCCGTGGACATCAACAAGACCGACCGCGCCGATGTCACAGAGGGCGGCACGTTCAACTGGGGCATCAACGAGTACCCCACCCAGTACAACCTGGAGCACGTGGACGGCAACCTCGCCAACGTGCAGCGGATCGCCGCCTCGGTGATGCCGCGGCCGATGATCTACAACGAGGCCGGCGACTTCTCCCCCAACGCCCCCTACCTCGAAGAGGCCGAGGTCAGCGAGGACGGCCTGGAGATCCACTACAAGCTCAACCCGGACGCCGAGTGGTCCAACGGCGACCCCATCACCTGGGAGGACTACGAGGCGCAGGCGGAGACCCTCTCCGGCGGGCGCAAGGACGACAAGAAGTACAAGATCGGCGACAAGTCCGGCTACGAGCTGATCGACAAGGTCGTCAAGGGCGAGGACGAGTACGAGTTCACCCTTGAGATGAAGTCGTCCTACGGCGAGTGGCCGCTCCTCTTCGAGATCCTGTACCCGAAGAAGTACATGGAGGACCCCGAGGAGTTCAACAAGGGGTACGAGAAGGACTTCCCGGTCACCGCCGGTCCGTTCGGCGACGTCGAGTTCGACGACACCGCGGAGACCGTCACCGTCAACAAGAGCGACGACTGGTGGGGCGAGCCGGCGAAGCTGGACTCGATCATCTTCCACAGCTACGCCAACGACGCGCTGTCCGGCGTCTACAACAACGACGAGATCGACGGCTACTACCTCGGCTATGAGGCCGCCGACTACGAGCTCCTCAAGGACAAGGAGGGCTCGCGGATCACCGAGGCGATCGACAACGCCTACCGGCACATGACCTTCAACGGCGGCGAGGGCCAGCTGCTGGAGCAGGTCGAGGTCCGCAACGCCCTGGTGCACGGCATCGACCGGGCGCAGATGGCCTCGGCCACCCTCGGCGGCGTCGAGTGGACCACCGACCCGACCGCCAACCGCCTGCTGCGCTCCACCCAGACCGGGTTCAAGGACAACAGCAAGGGCTACGGCGAGTACGACCCGGAGAAGGCCGCCGAGATGCTCGACGAGGCGGGCTGGACGCTCAAGGAGGGCGATGAGGTCCGCACCAACGAGGACGGCGACGAGCTCACCCTGAACTGGGTGATCCCCTCCGACCTGCAGAACACCGCAGACGAGGCGGAGATCGCCAAGAGCCAGCTGGCCGAGATCAACGTCGGCGTGGACATCAACTCGGTGCCGAACAACTCCTTCTTCACCGAGTACATCATCCCCGGCAACTACGACGCGACCACCTACGTCCTCGCCGGGACCAGCCCGTACTCCGGCGACTCCGCGGAGAACTTCACCGGTCCGCACGGCGAGGACGAGGACGGCAAGCCGGTCTGGGGCAACAACCTGACCTTCACCAGCACCGAGGAGATCAACAAGGGCTTCGAGGACCTGGTCGCCGAGACCGATCCGGAGAAGTACGCCGAGATCGCCAACGAGATCGACCGGATGCTGTGGGAGCAGTCCATGGCGGTGCCGCTGTTCCAGCGCCCGGGCACCTTCGCGGTCAACGAGAAGCTGGCCAACTGGGGGGCCAACGGCCTGTCCTCGATCATCTACGAGGACATCGGCTGGACCGAGTAGTCCGTGCGGTCCGCCGCGGCGACGGCGGACCATACCGGCGCCCTACCGGAGCGCCCGGCACGCGCCGGGCGCTCCGCCTTCTCCCGGCCCGGGACGGCCTCGGGGCTCAGGCGCCCTCGCGGAGGATCTGCTCCAGTTCGGCCTCGTCGATGATGGCGATCGGCTGCCCCTTGGCCCGGTACTCCTCGGCCTTGCGGCGCTTGGCGGTGGCCGCCGAGTGGTCGCCCACCACCAGCACGGTGACCTTCTTGGTGACGTTCTTGGAGACGGTCCCGCCGACCGCGGCGATCTCGCCCCACAGCTCGATCTTGTCCCGGGATGTGTCGCTCAGGCACACCACGGCGCCGTAGAGCGGGCCGTCCGGGTCGGCGCCGTCCAGGTCGGGGGCGGGCGGCTCGGCGCGGCTCTCCTGGTTCCACCGGGAGAACCGGGGGGAGGGGCCGCGGCGCTTGCGGCAGTAGGCCGGGGCGCGGTCCGGGCCGATCCGGCCCAGCAGGACGTCCTCCCGGGTGCACAGCCCGGCCAGGGTGGGCACCCCGCGCTCGCGCATCAGCTCCAGCACGATGCGGGCGCTGCCCTCGGCGTCGGAGAGCGGGTTGTGGTGGTCCAGGTCGAAGCCGATCCGCGCGCACAGCGTCTTGAGCTTGTGGTCCGGGCTGTCGGTCCACACCGACCGGGCCAGCACCACCGAGCAGCCGATCTCCATCTCCGGGACGGGGATCCCGCTGTGCATGCAGGCCCGCTGGACGACCTCCATCTCCATCGGGGCGAAGTGCGCGATGACCGGGGCGCCGCCGGCGAAGGCGAGGATCCGCTTGAGCACCTCGGGCCACTGGGCGGCGTCCCGCACGTCCTCGGCGGTGACCCCGCCGTTGAACGGGGCCAGGCCGGGGTCGAACCAGGAGACCGGCTCGGGCGGCTGCACGTACTCCAGGAGGCGGTCGGTGACGGTGCCGCCGGCGACCTTCACCATGCCGACCCGGCAGACGCTCCCGTTGTCGCCGTTGGCCGTCTCGAAGTCGAGTGCGACCCACTCCTCCGCCATCACCGCACCTCCCGCGTGGCCGAACGTCCCTCGCCGGCGTAATGTTCCGGATTCTCGCGCACCGTGCCGACGTTCCGCCGGTGGACCCGGGGATCGGCGTCCGCCCCGCTCACCACCCGGACGGCCGGTAGTCCTTGAGGAAGCAGCCGTAGACGTCCTCCCCGGCCTCCCCGCGCACGATCGGGTCGTAGACCCGGGCGGCCCCGTCCACCAGGTCCAGCGGGGCGTGGACCCCGGCGGCGGCCAGCCGTACCTTCTCCGGGTGCGGGCGCTCGTCGGTGATCCACCCGGTGTCCACGCTGTTCATCAGGATCCCGTCGGCGAACATGTCCTCCGCGCTGGTCCGGGTGAGCATGTTGAGCGAGGCCTTCGCCATGTTGGTGTGCGGGTGCCCGGCGCCCTTGTAGCCGCGGCCGAACACCCCCTCCATCGCCGAGACGTTGACCACGTGGGCGCGCCGGGCGGGCGAGGCGGCCAGCGCCGGCCGCAACCGGTTCACCAGGACGAACGGCGCGGTGACGTTGCAGAGCTGCACCTCCAGCATCTCCACCGGGTCGACCTCGCCGACGGTCTGGGTCCAGCTGTTCACCGGGGCCAGGTCGGGCACCAGCCCGCCGGCGTCCACCGCGGTGCCCGCGGCGATCCGCTCCGGCGCGGCCGAGCCGCGGGTCAGCGCGAGGGCGGTGAGCGCCTCGGGCGCCATCGCCGGACCGGCCGCGCCGCCCGCCTCCGGGGCCGCGGGCAGGCCGCCGCCGGCGGGGGCGGAGCCGAGCACCAGGGTCTCCGGGCGCGGCCCGGAGGCGGGCAGCGCCGCCGCAGCGGACTCCGCCTCGGCCAGCAGGGCGTAGGAGGCGGCGGAGCGGCGCACGGTCTGCGCCGCGTTGTTGATCAGCACGTCCAGCGGCCCCTCGGCGGCCACCGTGTCGGCCAGCTCGGTCACCTGGGCGGGGTCGCGCAGGTCGATGCCGACGATGCGGAGCCGGTGCAGCCACTCCGGGCTGTCGGCCAGGGCGGCGAACCGGCGCGCCGCGTCGTTGGGGAAGCGCGTGGTGATGGTGGTGTGCGCGCCGTCGCGCAGCAGCCGCAGCGCGATGTACATGCCGATCTTGGCGCGGCCGCCGGTGAGCAGCGCGCGCCGCCCGGACAGGTCGGTGCGGGCGTCCCGGCGGGCCCGGTTCTCCGCCGCGCAGTCCGGGCAGAGCTGGTGGTAGAAGGCGTCGACGACGGTGTACTTCTCTTTGCAGATGTAGCAGGGGCGGGCCCGGTGCAGTACCCCGGCGCTGGCGCCGGTCGCGGCGGGGGCGAGCTCGGCGCCGCGGGTCTCGTCGTCGATCCGGTCCGGCGCGGCGGTCGCGGTGCGGGCCAGCACCGCGGCGTCGGCCGCGCTCTGCACCTGCCGCCGCTCCCGGCGGCGGCGCAGCTTGACCTCCTTGAACAGGCGGGCGGTGGCGCGCTGCACGCGCAGCGAGTCGGGGTGCTCCGGGTGCAGCCCCTCCGCTTCGGCCAGCACGGCGAGGCACACCTCCAGCCGCTCCGGGTCGATCCGAGCGCCGCCGTCCCGGCCGTCCTGCCCCATCGCCGTCCTCTCCCCGCGTCCTGTTCTCCCGGCCACCGCGGTTCCGGGCCTCGGCGCGGGGGTGCCGCGGCCGACCGGAACCAGGGGAACTCTATGCGCCCCGGGGAGCGGAGCGGACATCGGCGGCGGAGCCCCGGCCGGGCGGGGGTCAGCCGGTGGCGGGGTAGGCGGTGACCGCCCCGTCCCCGCCGCGGCGCAGGCCCAGGACGCCGTTGGTGGAGTCGGGGGCGACGCCGGGGTCCAGCCCCAGGTCGTTCTGGAAGTCCAGGCTGTAGATGCCGGCCGCGGCGCCCTCCAGCCCCCGGTCGGCGTAGAGCAGCCCGTGCCAGACGCCCCGGATCGAGGTGGGCACGCCGCCGCCGAGCTTCTCGTCGCTCCAGAGCAGGCCGCCGGTGTCGGCGGTGTAGACCTGCACCGCGGGGGTGGAGGTCCCGTCCGACCAGCAGGCCAGCAGGGACTGCTCGTCGTACCGGCACATCTGGTCGGGGACGGGGTCCGGCCAGTAGGCGACCTCGCCGGTTCCGGCGTGCACCGCGGCCCACTCGACGGTCCGCTCCCCGGCCCGCTCCCCGGGGGAGGCGGAAGGGGAGGGCTCCTCCGCCCCGGCGCCCCCCGACTCGGAGCCCTCCGCCTCCGGCGGCCCCTCGCCGCGGCCGGAGGGCGGGGCCTCCCGGGCCACCAGGACCAGCCCGCCGTCCATCGGGGCGGCGTAGCGGGGCCGGCCCTCCTCCGCGGAGTCCTCGCCCCACAGGCTCCACTCCGGGGCGCCGTCGCGCGCGGAGAGCGCGGTGAGGGCGCCGGGGGAGTCGTCGCCGGCCTCCCAGCCCACCACGGTGCCGTCCTGGAGGACCTCGGGGCGCACCCCGGGGTCGGACCAGAGCGGATCGCCGTCGGCGGGGTCGAACGCGAACGCGGTGCCGTAGGAGACCACCACCGCGTCGTCGTCGGCGCCCACCACGAACACGTCGTCGGCGCCGGGCGCCCCGCCCCGGGAGGGGATGACCTCCCGGTGCCAGACGGGGTCGCCGTCGCCGGCGTCGACCGCCAGCACCTCCAGCCGCTCCTGGGCGACCGCGTCGCCCGCGCCGGGGTTGCGGGTGAGGAACGCGCCGATCACCACCGGGCGGTCGTCGATCTCGGCGAGCACCGCCCCGTCCGGGCGGACCCCGTGCACCGGCTGGCCGGGGGCGGCGCTCCACAGCTCGCGGCCGTCCAGCCCGTCGTGCGCGTGCAGGCCGTCCTCGTCGGCGTAGTAGACCACCTCGCCGTCGATCGGCGGCAGCGGGACGCCCTCGCGGGCGCCGACGTCGATCCGCACCCCGGCCGAGGCGTCGAACTCGGTGGGCGGGTCGAACACCCCCTCCTCGGCGCGCTGCTGCTCGGCGCCGCCCCCGCCGTCGGCCGGGCCGGTGCAGCCGGAGGCGAGCACCGCCGCGGCGGCGGCCGCGAGCACCGGTCGGAGCGCGCGGCGGCGCGGGGACGGTCCGATCTGCACGGGGCACACCTTCGAGCGGGCGGGGTCTGCTGGGCGCCTCGGCGGCGCTTTCGGGCCCTCACTCTAGAGAAGAATCGGCGGACCCGCGCCGGGCCCCGGAGCCGCCGCGGCGCGGGGAGGGCGCGCCTCCACCGGGCACCGGGGGAGGGTATGCCCCGGGCGGATCCGCAGGCCCGGGCTCAGACCAGGGCGGACTCCGCCTCCTTCCAGCGCTGCACCGCCTCGGCCCGGTTGCGCACGTGCAGCTTGGCGTAGATGTGATTGATGTGGTTCTTCACCGTCTTCTCCGAGACCACCAGGTGGTCGGAGATCATCGAGTTGGACATCCCGCCGGCCACCAGCCGGATCACCTGGGACTCCCGCTCGGTCAGGCCGTGCTCGGCGCGGAGCGCCGCGGCGGTGGCCGGGCCGCGCGCCGCGACGAGCGCGTCCACCTCGGCCTGCCCGGCCGGCTCGCCCCCGGGGCGGACCACGGCCGCCACCACCTCGGCCAGCTCGGGCGGGGTGAACGAGCCGTACTGGAGGAACGCGCGGGCGCCCCGGGCGACCGCCGCCCGGCCCTCCTCCCGGTCCCCGGAGAAGGCCAGCGCGACCACCGGGGCCAGTCTGCTCAGCTCCCGCACCGGATCGGCGCCGGCGGCGGGTATGTGCACGTCGAGCAGGACGGCGTCGGGGAGCTCCTCGCCGGCGGTCTTGACCGCCTCCGCACCGGTCCGGCTCTCCAGGACGGTGGAACCCGAAGCCCTGCGCAGGTGCGCGGCGAGCCCGGCGCGCATCACGGCGTTGTCGCCGGCGAGCAGAACGGTGAGGGGGGAGGACGGGGTCATGGGGGCTCTCCTGGTCATCGTCAGTGCCGCTGGGGTGAGCCGTCGCTGACTCTCCGCAGCCGGTTTCGGGCGTCTTCCGGCGCCGCGGGTTCGACGCCCCGGCGCGGGCGGCGGTCGGGTGCTGAAGGGCGGGTGGGGTCCTGCGAGACGTGTGTTGCGGATACCTTGCCCCGGAATGTCCCCGGGTATGCCGCATCGGGGCGTGGCCGGAACCGGCCTCTCCCCCCTCGCGCGCGGCCCCGCCGGTACCGGCCGCCCCGGAACTGCGCGTATACGCAGCGTGCCCTACACGCGCGCGAACGCTCCGAAACCGGCCACCCGGCTCCACCGCTCTCCGCCCCTTTGCGTCCCCCTCCCGATGATCTTGACGCCGCGGGCCCGCCGGAGCGCTCCGACGGGCCCGCGGCGTCGAGATCACCACCCGGGGCCGCGCCGCCCGCCAGGGGGCCGTCGCCTCGAATGTGAATCGGGGGACGCCGATCGAGTAGCGTCGCACCCGGGCCGGACGGTGTGCACGGGGGCCGTCGCGAGCGGGCACGAGCGGAAGGAGCGGCGATGGCGCAAGGGGGCGGTCACGGACCGGGCGGCGGGCCGCGGCAGGGCCGGGACGCCGGTCCCGCCGAGCGGCCGCGCAGCGCCGACCTGGGACGCCGCTTCGCGGCCCGGCTCATCGACTGCGTCATCGTCCAGGCGGTCTCCATGATCGCGCTGGTGCCGCTGCTCGCCCTGCTGACGGTGGCGGGCTCGGCGCTCCCGGACGGACCGCTCTCCACCGGCGCCGGGCTGGGCTCGTTCGCCGCGCTGTTCTTCCTGATCTGGTGGGGCTACGAGGTGCTCTTCCTGCCCCGGTGGGGGGCGACCCCGGGGAAGAGGGTGATGGGGCTGCGGGTGGTGCCGCTGCACGGGGCCGGGCTCCTCCTCTCGACCCGCGCGGCCGCGGTCCGCGCCCTGTTCTGGGCCGGGCCGATGCTGCTCGGCTGGAGCCTGTGGGGGAACCTGCTCGGCGGGCTGTACTGGATCGCCGACATCGGCTGGGCGGTCAGGGACCGGCCGGACCGGCAGGCGCTGCACGACAAGGCCGCCGGGTCCCGGGTCGTGGAAGAGGCCTGACCCCGGAACGGTGCCGCCCGCGCCGGAGGCCGCCCCGCCGGGAGGCGGACGGAGCACCCCGAACGGGACATCCGCCCCGTATCGCGATCGGGCCCCCTGCCGCCCGCCCCGCCCCTATGCTGGGAACACCGCCCCCACCTGGACGTACGGGGAGCGGGCGGCCGCGTCCCGGGCCCGTGCCGCGGCCGCGGACCCGGCGCACCCGCGCCGCGGGGCGGCCCCTCCCCGCGGCCCCGCCCGTGCAAGGAGGCACGATGACCGAGATCCTGGTCGAGCTGGTGGACCCCGGCGGCGCCCCGCTGGGCACCGCGGAGAAGCTCTCCGCGCACACCGCCCCGGGAAGGCTGCACCGCGCCTTCTCGGTCCTGCTGTTCGACCCGGACGGGCGCCTGCTGCTGCAGCGCCGCGCCGCCGGCAAGTACCACTCCGCCGGGGCCTGGTCCAACACCTGCTGCGGGCACCCCTTCCCGGGGGAGGACCCGCTCTCCGCGGCGGCCCGCCGCACCGCGGAGGAGCTCGGCGCGCCGCCCGCCATGCTCGCCGCCGCCGGCACCGTCGCCTACGACCTGAGCGACCCCGGATCCGGGCTGGTCGAGCGGGAGTTCAACCACCTGTTCGTCGGCGAGGCCCCGGCCGAGTTCGCCCCGGACCCCGAGGAGATCGCCGAGACGGCCTTCGCCGGCCCCGACGAGCTGCGCGCGATGCGCGCCGCGGCCCCGTTCTCGGTCTGGTTCGACACCGTGCTGGAGGCCGCCGCCCCGCAGATCCGCCGCCGCTTCCCGGAAAACGGCTGGTGAACCCCTGCACCGGCCACTACCATCGGCCGGTGTGAAGCTCTGATCCCGCCACCGGACCGGGGCGCCGTCGAGCCCGGCTCCGGCGCCCGCCGTGCGGCCGCGCCTCTGCGGCCGCACGGCCCCTTCGCGACTTCACATTCCGGAAAGGACCGCGGCATGCGGGATCACGACGAACACGGCGGCGAGCGGCACACCATGGGCGACCGGGAGTTCCTCGACCACGTCGGCGGCCGGCTGGCCGCCCTGCCCGGGGTCGAGGCGGTGACCCTGGGCGGCTCCCGGGCGCAGGGCACCGCCGGCCCGGACAGCGACTGGGACCTCGCCGTCTACTACCGGGGCGTGTTCCGCCCCGACGACCTGCGCGCCCTCGGCTGGCCCGGCGAGGTCTCCGAGGTCGGCGCCTGGGGCGGCGGCGTCTTCAACGGCGGCGCCTGGCTCACCGTCGACGGCCGCAGCGTCGACGTGCACTACCGCGACCTGGACGCGGTCGAGCGGGAGATCGCCGAGGCGCGGGCCGGCCGGTTCCACTGGGAGCCGCTGATGTTCCACCTCGCCGGCATCCCCGGCTACCTGCTCCTCGCCGAGCTCGCGTACAACCGGGTGCTCCACGGCGGGCTGCCCCGGCCGGAGTACCCGGACGCGCTGCGCCGCACCGCGTTCCACCGCTGGCGGGAGAACGCCCGGCTCACCCTCGCCTACGCCCGCGCCGGCCACGCCCCGCGCGGGCTGCGCACCGAGGCGGCCGGCGCGGCCGCCACCGCCGCGGCCCAGGCCGCGCACGCGGTGCTGGCCGCCCGCGGCGAGTGGATCACCAACGAGAAGACCCTGCTCACCCGGGCCGGACTGCGGGGCATGGACCGGATCACGGCGGCCGTGGCCGACCCGGAGGCCCCGCTGGCCGCCGCCCTGGACGCGGCGGCGGAACTCCTCGAATCGGCCTGCACCGAGGCCGAGAGCCTGCTCTGAGCCGGGAGCGGGGGACGACGGACCGGGCCCGCGCCGCGGGCCCGGTCCGGGAAGGCCCGGCCGTGGCCGGATGCGGCCGCCGGGCCGGGGGCGGTTCCGGGGTGGCGGCGGCCGGGGCCGGGGAGGAAGCGTCTCGTGCGGCCGAGTCCCGCGCCGCCGAACGCCGTACCGCCGCAAGGAAGGGAAGGCCACCGCGATGACCCCGAGCGCCGAGCGGAGCACCGTGCCCGAGTGGTTCGACGACGCCGTGCTGTACCAGGTGTACCCGCAGAGCTTCGCCGACTCCGACGGGGACGGGATCGGCGATTTCGCCGGGATCGCCGCGCACCTGGACCACCTGGAGTGGCTCGGGGTGGACGCGGTCTGGATCAACCCCTGCTTCGCCTCGCCGTTCACCGACGCCGGATACGACGTCGCCGACCACTTCTCCGTCGCACCGCGCTACGGCACCGAGGACGACTTCGCGCACCTGGTGGACGAGGCCCGGCGCAGGGGCATCCGCATCCTGCTCGACCTGGTCGCCGGGCACACCTCGGACCGGCACCCGTGGTTCGTGCACTCCGCGTCGGATCCCGCCGACGACCGCTACATCTGGGCGGACCGGCCCGCCCCCGGGTTCCGGCCCTCGCCGGGCAGCCGGGAGGGCTACTACAAGCCGAACTTCTTCCCCAGCCAGCCCGCGCTGAACTTCGGCTACGCCCACCCCAGGGAGGACGAGCCCTGGCGGCGGCCGGTGGACGCCGAGGGGCCGCGGGCCAACCGCAGGGCGCTCGCCGAGATCATGGACCACTGGCTGCGCCGGGGCGTCTCCGGGTTCCGGGTGGACATGGCCTACTCGCTGGTCAAGGACGACCCGGGGTGGGTGGAGACGGGCCGGCTCTGGAACGAGCTGCGGGCCGGGCTGCAGGCCGACCACCCCGAGGCGGTGCTGGTCTCGGAGTGGGGCGACCCCGCGACGGCGGTCGGCGCCGGGTTCCACGCCGACTTCCTGCTGCACTTCGGCGGGCCCTGGCGGGGCGCCGCGCTGCGGTCGCTGTGGGACACCCGGACCGGCACCGACCGCGGGCCCTGGGACTTCCGGGGCAGCCGCTGCTACTTCGACGCCGAGGGCGGCGGGAGCCCGCGCACCTTCCTGGACGCGTGGCGCGGCGCCTCCGCCGCCGTCGAGGGGCGAGGGCGGATCTCCCTGCCCACCTCCAACCACGACTTCTCCCGGCTGGTGTGCGGGCCGCGCACCCCGGAGCAGGCCCGGTCGGCCTTCGCGTTCCTGCTCACCTGGCCCGCGCTGCCCGCGATCCACTACGGCGACGAGATCGGCATGCGCTTCGTCCCGGGCCTGCCGGACACCGAGGGCAGCCAGATCCTCCCCGGGAAGAACCGGGCCGGTTCGCGCACCCCGATGCAGTGGGACGCCACCCCGGGGGCGGGCTTCTCCACCGCCCCCGAGGACCGCTTCTACCTGCCGCTCGACCCCGACCCGGGCCGCCCGGACGCCGCCTCGCAGCGGGCCGACGAGGGGTCGCTGCTGCACCTGGTGCGCCGGCTGATCGCGCTCCGCAAGGCCCACACCGGGCTGGGCACCGGCGGCGCGGTGGAGGTCGTCGCGGACGGCTACCCGCTGGTGTACGAGCGGGACGGCCGCTACCTGGTCGCGGTCAACCCGCGCCGGGACGCCGCGGAGGTCGCCGTCGCCGGGTACGGCGGCGCCCGCCCGCTGCTCACCGAAGGGGCAGAGTGCACCGCCGGGGGCGTCCGGGTGCAGGGCTTCGGCTTCGGCGTCTTCGAGCTCTGACCCCGGTGCCCCGACGGCACCGGGACCGACGCGGAGGGGGAGGGGATCAGCCCTGGTTCTGGGACATGAACCGGGAGAACTCCTCCAGGGAGATGCGGCCGTCCCCGTCGCCGTCCATGGCGCGGACGGCCTCCTGGGCGCGCTCCGGGGTGCACGGGGAGCCGAGGGCCGCCATCAGCCGGGTGAGCTCCTCGGCGCTGATCAGGCCGTCGCCGTCCGCGTCGACGAGGGAGAAGGTCGGGGCGAACTCGGTCGTCTCCGGCATGTGCTGACACGCTCCAGGTATCGGGGCGGAACCGGTGCGAACCGGCCGCGCGGGGCCGCACCGCGCCGGTCCGGCCGCGGTGCCGTGCGGCGGAAGGCTACGGTGTGCCCCGGCGCCGCCGCAACAGCGGGGCGCCGCCCCTGCGGAGCACCCGGCCGCGCTCCGCCTCCGCGGCCCCGGGAGAGCGGCCCCGCGCCAGGGGCGCCCCGCGGGCGGGCCCGGTCACGGGGCGGCCGGAACGACCTCCCTGGCGTACCCGTCGATCAGCTCGTCCACCGCGTCGTGCATCGCGTACACCGCGAACTGGTCCACCCCGGCCGCGCGCAGCTCGGCCAGCTTGGCCAGCTGCTCCTCGGCCGTCCCGATCAGGCAGAACCGGTCCACCACCGAGTCCGGGACGAACGCGGTGTCGGGATTGCCGGCCCGGCCGTGGTGGCCGTAGTCGTATCCCCGCCGGTCCTTGATGTAGCCGGTCAGCTCCTCGGGGACCGCGCCGGAGCCCTCCCCGTACCGGGCCACCAGGTCGGCGACGTGGTTGCCGACCATGCCGCCGAACCACCGGCACTGCTCCCGGGCGTGCGCGGCCTGCTCCGCGCTCCCGTCGGTGAGGTAGGCGGGCGCCGCCACGCACACGGTGAGCTCGGCCGGGTCGCGCCCGGCCGCCGCGGCCGCCGCCTGGGCCTCGTGCACCATCCAGCCCACCAGGTAGGGGTCGGCGACCTGCAGGATGAGCCCGTCGGCGGCGCGCCCGGCCAGGGCCAGCGCGCGCGGGCCGTAGGCGGCGGTCCACACCGGCAGCCGGCCGCCGCGCACCCACGGCAGGCGCATCGCGGTGCCGTCCACCTCGGCCTCGCGCCCCTCGGCGAGCTCGCGGATCGCGTGCATCGCCGCCTCCAGCCGGGCCAGGGTGGCCGGCGGCCGCCCCGCCACCCGCATCGCCGAGTCGCCGCGGCCGATCCCGCACACCGTCCGCGCCCCGTACATGTCGTTGAGCGTGGCGAAGGACGACGCGGTGACCTCCCAGGCCCTGGTGCTCGGGTTGGTCACCATGGTGCCCACGCGCAGCCGCTCGGTGGCGGCCAGGACGCGGCTGTAGATGACGAACGGCTCCTGCCACAGCACGCAGGAGTCGAAGGTCCAGCCGTGGCCGAACCCGCCCTCCTCGGCGCGGCGCATCCGCTCCACCAGCGCCCCCGCGGGCGGGTCCGTCTGCAGCACCAGTCCGAAGTCCACTCCTCGCCCCTCTCTCTCCGCCGGTCTCCGAAACCCGGCTCAGTCCAGGTACCCGCAGGTGGAGCGGGGGACGTACCGGCCGTGCCCGGCCGCGCCGAGGTAGGCCCCGCCGTCCACCACCACCCGGCCGCGGGAGAGCACGGTGCGCACCCGGCCGCGCACCCGGGTGCCCTCATAGGCGGAGTAGTCGACGTTCATGTGGTGCGTCTCGGCGGAGATCACCTGCTCCGCGCCGGGGTCGTAGACCACCAGGTCGGCGTCGGAGCCGGGGGCGACCACCCCCTTGCGCGGGTACAGGCCGAACATCCGGGCCGGGGCCGCGCAGGCGGTCTCCACCCACTTGCGCAGCGTGATCCGCCCGTCCACCACCGCCTGGTGCAGCAGGTCCATCCGGTTCTCCACGCCCGGCATGCCGTTGGGGATCCGGGAGAAGTCGCCCCGGCCCAGCTCCTTCTGCCCGGAGAAGCAGAACGGGCAGTGGTCGGTGGAGACCACGGACAGGTCGCCGGTGCGCAGCCCGCGCCAGAGCGCGCGCTGGTGGTGCTCGGGCCGCAGCGGCGTGGAGCAGACGTACTTGGCGCCCTCGAAGTCCGGCTCGGCCAGCTTGTCCGCGGTGAGGAAGAGGTACTGCGGGCAGGTCTCGCCGAACACCGGCAGCCCCGCGTCGCGGGCGCGGACCAGCTCCTCCACCGCCTCCTCGGCGGACACGTGCACCACGTACAGCGGGCTGCCGGCCACCCGGGACAGCTGGATCGCGCGGTGCACCGCCTCCGACTCCAGCAGCGCCCGGCGGACCTCGCCGTGCACCCGGGGGTCGGTCCGCCCCTCGGCCAGCGCCTGCTCCACCAGCACGTCGATGGCGATGCCGTTCTCGGCGTGCATCATCACCAGCCCGCCGTTGCCCGCGGCGCGCTGCATGGTGCGCAGGATCCTCCCGTCGTCGCTGTAGAACACCCCGGGGTAGGCCATGAACAGCTTGAACGAGGTGACGCCCTCGGCGACCAGGGCGTCCAGCTCCTTCAGCGAGTCCTCGGTGACGTCGGAGAGGATCGCGTGGAACCCGTAGTCGACGGCGCACACCCCGTCGGCCTTGGCGTGCCAGGCGTCCAGGCCCTCCCGGACCGCCCCGCCGACCGGCTGGATCGCGAAGTCCACGATGGTGGTGGTGCCGCCCCAGGCGGCGGCGCGGGTGCCGGTCTCGAACGTGTCCGAGGCGTAGGTGCCGCCGAACGGCATCTCCATGTGGGTGTGCGCGTCCACCCCGCCGGGCAGCACGTAGTGCCCGGAGGCGTCGATCACCTCGGCCCCGCTGCGGGCCCAGGCCTCGGCGGTCTCGCTGCCCCGCGCGGCGACGGCGGCGATCCTCTCGCCTTCGACGAGCACCTCGGCGCTGCTCTCCCCGGACTCGCCGAGCACGAGTCCCCCGGTGACGAGGGTGCGGTTCACAGGCGGCTCCTTCTCTCTCCAGCGGCACGGCGTCCCGGCGGCGCGGCGGCACGGCCCCGCACCGCCGCGTCCCCCGCGCCCGCGGCGCGGGGCGGCGCGGTCCTCACGCCTCGGTCAGCGGCCCGTAGGCCTCGGGGCGGCGGTCGCGGTAGAAGGCCCACTGGTGCCGGACCTCGTCGATCAGGCCGAAGTCCAGGTCGCGGACGAGCAGCTCGGCCTTGGCGTCGGAGGCCGGCGCGCCGACGAAGGCCCCGCGCGGGTCGGCGAAGTAGCTGGTGCCGTAGAAGTCGTTGTCGCCGTACTCCTCCCGGCCGACCCGGTTGATCGCGGCGACGAAGTACTCGTTGGCGACGGCCGCCGCGGGCTGCTCCAGCCTCCACAGGTAGGACGAGAGGCCGCGGCTGGTCGCCGACGGGTTGTACACCAGCTGCGCCCCGGCCAGGCCGAGGGCGCGCCACCCCTCCGGGAAATGCCGGTCGTAGCAGATGTAGACGCCGATCCGGCCGGCCGCGGTGTCGAACACCGGCCAGCCCAGGTTTCCGGGACGGAAGTAGAACTTCTCCCAGAACCCTTTCAGCTGCGGAATATGGTGCTTCCGGTATTTCCCGAGATATGTTCCGTCCGCGTCGACCACGGCCGCGGTGTTGTAGTAGAAACCCGCCCCGTCCACCTCGAAGACCGGGAGGACCATGACCATGCCGAGTTCGGCGGCCAGCTCCCGGAACCGGGAGACGGTGGGGCCGTCGGGCACCGGCTCGGCCCAGCGGTAGTGCTCCTCGTCCTGCACCTGGCAGAAGTAGGGGGCGTTGAAGACCTCCTGGAAGCCGATCACCTCGGCGCCCTGCGCGGCGGCGTCGCGGGCGTACCGCTCGTGGGCCGCGACCATGGAGGCGGTGTCGCCGGTCCATTCGGTCTGGACGAGTGCTGCGCGAACGGTTCGGGACATGGCCCTCCTCGGTTGCGCGGCCCTTTCTCCGCTCGCCGGTGAACGGGGGCGCGTGCCGATGAACTCTAAGTATCGGCCGCCGCCCGGTCAATCCCCGACGCACCGCCCGGAGTGGAACGCCCCATTTATCGGGAATCGCACAAAGAGAGGCCGGTGGGAAAGGAGTGGGAAATGGGGAGAGGGAATTCCCCTCCCCCCGCGGGTCAGGGCAGGGTGAAGAACGCGGCCGCGCCGCCGCCGAGAGCGAAGAGCACGCCGATGCCGATCCCGATGTATCCGGCGGCCGACGCGCCGCCGCCCGGCGAGCCCGGCGAGAAGCGGGTCGGCTCGGAGGCGTCGTAGTACACCTCCACCAGGTCCCCGACCCGGTACCGGGGCGAGGAGGAGGCCTCCGGCGACCGGCGGTGCACCACGCGCCCGTCGGCCACGGTGTAGCGCACCGTGTACGGGTGGACCCGGTAGCGGCGCCGGTCGTTTCCGCTGCCCCGGGTGCGCCACTCCTCCCACATGTGGGTGACCTCGCCGGTGGTGTGCATCGGGGAGCGGCGCAGCCTCGCGTTCCGGTACAGCGCCACGGTCCCGCCGGCGGCGGTGAACAGCCCGGTGACGGCGAAGAGCAGGCCGAACAGGGGCAGGAAGAGCTCGCCCTCCTGGGCGGAGACCAGGAACAGCGTCACGAAGAGCGCCGCGACCAGCAGGAGGCCGAGCCGAGGCAGCGCCCGGGCGACCGCCCCCGGCCGCTTCGGCTCGGGCGCCCCGGGCAGCGGGCCGGTGCAGGAGCCGCCGGCGACCTCCGCGTTGGCGGGGTCCGCCGGGTCGAACCGGACCCGCAGCCGCTCGCCGGGCTCGGGGACCACCCCGTCGAGCCCGCGGTCGAAGCGCTGCACATGCTCGGCGCCGGACGGCAGCCGGTAGCGCAGCACGAACGGATGCTCGGTCGCCTCCGGCGGCTCCACCGGTTCGACCCGGTCGACCACGGCCTCCGCCTCGGCCCCGCTCCGCTTCCGCCGCCGCAGTACATCGCGGACCCACGTGAACAGGTGGTAGAGGAAGATCCCGGCGGCCGCCAGGGCGAAGAAGAGGAAGGTCTGGTTCTGCATGGTCGCCTGCTCCGAGTCGGGGAAGAAGGGGACGGGGCCGTCGGACCGGGGACCGGGAATCGGGGATGGTGCGGTCCGGAGGAGGGCCCGGCTCTTACCGACGGGAGGCCCGCGCCTCCGGTTCCTCCTCCTTCTTCCTTCTCCGGCCGCCCGGAAACCGGCAGCCCTCCCCGACCCGGGGCGGCTCCGCCGGACCGCGCTCCCCGCGCCCCGCCTCCGCCGGCTTTCCGGGCCGGGAGGCCACCCCGGGTGTCCACCGCCCGGGAAGTGGGTCAAGATGTCCTCCGTGACCGACACGTCCCCGCTCCGAGCAGCGCGCGCCGCCGCGTTCACCTCGGTGTGCGTGGGAGTGTCCGCCGCCGGGCACGCGCTGAGCGGCGGGCACCACGTCCCCGCCGCCGGCCTGGCCGCCGCGGCGGTACCGGTGTTCGCCCTGGGGTACGCCGGAACGGCCCGCGAGCGCGGGCTGGGCACCGTCACCGCCTGGCTCGCCTGGATCCAGCTCGCCCTGCACCTGGTCTTCTCCACCGCGCAGTCCCTCGCCGGGGGAGGCGGGCACGGGGCGCCGGCGCACCTGTCCGCCGCGGCGGAGACGAGCGCCCAGGGCGGTTGGAGCATGGTCGCCGCGCACGCCGCGGCCGTCGCCGTCGGAGGGTGGTGGATCCGGCGCGGTGAGGCCGCGGCGTTCGCGCTCGCCCGCCAGGTCCGCGCCCTGCTCGCCCGGATGCTGCCGCCCGACCCGGTGGCCCCGCAGCCGCCCGCGGCCCCGGTCACGGTGCCCGCCGTCCCCGCCGACCTGCCCGCCCCCGCGCTGGGGGCGCTGCGGCACGTGGTGATCGGAAGAGGCCCGCCACCGCTCCTCTCGCCGACCCGCCTCTGATCGGCCTTTCCCCGCCGGACGTCCGTCCGGGTGCTCCGTGCCGGGCATCCGCCCTGGTGCGCGGTGCTCTGTGCTCTGTGCCCGCCTCGGTGTGCGGTGCTCTGAAGCCCGCGCCCCGGTGCCACGGTGCTCTGCGGCCGAGGCCCGGTGCCGCGGTGCCCTGCACCCGCCCCGGTACCACGTCCTCCTGGGGAGCCGGCGCGATCAGTGGTGCGCTCGGCCGTGCCCACGACCCGAACCGGGAGAACCGGAGCGGACCGCCGCCGTGCCCACCACCGCGCCCTTCCGGTGCGTCCGCCCGGGCGGTTCCGCCCGCGGCCCGCGCCCGCACCGCGCGGCCCGCGCCGGCCGCCGCTCCGCCCCGCCGCCGTGCGCGGCGCCCCGGTTCCCCTTCGCGAACCCGAGGAGCAGAGAGCCTTGTCGATCGAATCCGGTGACACGACCCGGCGGCAGGCGCCGCCGGGCGGACCGGCCGCCTCCGAGCATCCGGCGGAGCCGGACCCCGCCCAGGCCCGTCCGGACCCCGCCCCCAGCCCCGCCCCCGACCGCGCCGAAGCGGAACCCGCAGCGGAATCCGCAGCGGGGCCCGGAGCGGAGGCCGGCCGGGCCGCACCGCCCGGCGGGTCCCGAGCCGCGCTGCGCGCGCTGCTGCTGCGGCTGCACTTCTACGCCGGCGTGCTGGTCGCCCCGTTCCTGGTGGTGGCGGCGGTGACCGGCCTGCTGTACACCTTCACCCCGCAGCTGGAGCAGGTCCTCTACGCCGACCGGCTGCACGTCGCCGTCGGCACCGACCGGCTCCCGCTGCGCGACCAGGTGGAGGCGGCGACCGCCGCCTGCCCGGAGGGCGCGCTGGACGCCGTCCGCCCCGGGCACGCCCCCGACGACAGCACCCGGGTGCTGTTCACCGAGCCCGAGGACGACGGCAAGCGGACGGGCGTCTTCGTCGACCCCTACACCGGGGACGTCCTCGGCGAGCTGGAGGTCTACGGCAGCAGCGGCTCGCTGCCGGTGCGCACCTGGCTCGCAGAGCTCCACCGCCACCTGCACCTGGGCGAGCCGGGCCGGATCTACACCGAACTCGCGGCGAGCTGGCTGTGGGCGGTCGCGGCGGGCGGCGCGCTGCTCTGGGCCACCCGCCCCGGCCGCCCCGGCGGGTCCAGTCGGCCCGGCCGGATCCGCCGCCTCCTGCTTCCCGGGCGGGAGGCGTCCGGCCGCAGGCGCACGCTCGGCCGGCACGGCGCGATCGGCCTGTGGGCCCTGGCCGGCCTGCTGTTCCTCTCCGCGACCGGGCTGTCCTGGTCGGCCTATGCGGGGGAGAACATCGGCGCGATGCGCACCGCGCTCGGCTGGGAGACCCCCGCGCTCTCCACCGCGGACGGCGGCGGCCATGCCGGCCACGGCGCGGCCGCCGAGGACGACGGCGCAGAGCGGTCCGGCCACGGAGACCACGCCGGTCACGGCGGGCATGGCGGTCACGAGGGCGAGGGGGACCACGCCGGCCACGGCGGGCACGCGGGCCACGGCGGGATCGGCCCGGACGAGGCGCTGGTCGCCGCCCGCGCCGCCGGGCTGGACGGGCCGGTGGAGATCGGCGTCCCGGACGGGGAGGGCGCCCCCTACACGGTCGCCGAGACGCAGCGCGCCTGGCCGGTCCGGCAGGACCAGGTCGCGGTGGACGCGGCCGGCGGCAAGGTCGTCGAGGAGCTGCGCTTCGACGACTTCCCGCTGATGGCCAAGCTCACCAACTGGGGCATCGCCGCGCACATGGGCCTGCTGTTCGGGCTGCCCAACCAGCTGCTGCTGGCGGCGGTCGCGGTCGCGGCCCTGGCCCTGGTCGTGCTGGGCTACCGGATGTGGTGGCAGCGGCGCCCGACCCGCGGCGGCGCCGGGTTCGGCCGCCCTATCCCGCGCGGCGCCTGGAGCCGGCTCACCTGGCGGGCCCGGATCCTGGTCGCCGCGGCCGCCGTCGCGATCGGCCTGTTCCTCCCGCTGTTCGGCGCCTCCCTGCTGGCGTTCGTGCTGGTCGACACGGTCATCGCCCGGACCTCCGGAAAGCGGGGGCGGGCGGCCTGACCCCGGTGCGCCCCGCTCCGGACAGGGGGCGGGGCGCACCGGTCCTCCGGCGGCGGGACCCGCCCGCCCCGCCGGACGGGCGCACCGCCGTCCTGGGTGCGGCCGCGCGCCCGCCCGGGGCGGACCGGGAGGCGGCGGGTCTCCGGAGCCTTGCACCGGGCAGGGGCACCGGAGCCGGCGTGCACCGGGGCCGGTCAGTGCGGCAGCGGGCGCGCCGGCCGGTGCGCCTCCAGCGAGAACAGGTGGGCCTGGACCGCGGCCTGTACTTCGCGGAACGACTCGGTCGCGGCGATCCGGTCCAGGTAGAGGCAGCGGCGGGCCACCGCGTCCGCCTCGAAGGCGAAGTAGACGCTCATCAGCGGGTTGACGAACAGCTCCCCGCCGGAGGTCCGCTCGGTGAACCGCACGTCGCCGAAGTCGCCGCGGACCGCCGCCGCGATGCAGCCGTTGACGATGCTCGGCCGGTCCGGCGTGGCGGCCTGCGCGTGCTCCACCGCGTCCAGGTAGGCGGCCCCCTCGGGCGAGGACGGGGAGACGGAGAACGCGCCCAGGTAGCCGCCGTCCCGCTGCAGCGCCGCGGTGTTCTCCAGGAACAGCGCGTGCGAGACCCCGTGGTAGGCGTCGATGCCGAAGCCGAGGCAGACCGCCAGCTTGATGCCGGCCCCGCAGCCGTGCACGGCGGCCAGGCTCGCCATGTCCTCCTCGGGGGTCCCCAGCCCCGCCTCGTCGCCGCGCATCAGCAGGTCGGTGCCGCCGTCCGCGAGCACCACCGCGTCGGCGCCGAGCCGCTCCACCAGGGTCCGGTAGGCGTCGCGCAGCGGGCGCCCGCCGGTCCGGTGCAGGGCGTGCACCACCGGCGGCAGGCCCCGCCCCTCCAGCCACCGGGCCAGCGTCCGCTCCGGGAAGTACCCGGGGTGCCCCGGGGTGTCCGGTCCGACCTCGGCGATGTCCGGGCCGAGCGGGTGCGGCGCCCCGTCCAGGGCGCTGAAGCTCAGGTTGGCCAGGTGCACCCGCTTGCCCGCGCGGGCCAGGGCCAGGGCGATCGGCAGCCCGGCGTACACGTCGAACCCGCCGCCGGCCCCGGCCACCAGCACCGTCCGCGCGCCCTCCAGCCGCTCCGCGAGCGGGTTCCGCAGCACAGATTCCATGCCGGGGACGGTATCCGGCCGGTCGGCGGCGGCCCCGGGTGAGCGCTGCCGCTGGCCGGAACAGGACACACAGTGCAATCCGGGAACCACGGTGCGCCATGGGGCGTCGGAGAACGGTGGGCCAGCCCCGTTCCCCTTGCCCCTGACTTTGGAGAAGCCCCCGATGATTCGGTTTTCGGTCCGCGGAACCCCGCTGCGCCTCGGTGCCCTGTTCGCCGGCGCCGTCCTGCTCGCAGGCGGCTGCTCACCGGGCTCGGACGGCGACGGTGAGAAGGACGGAAAGGAGCAGGAGGAGCAGAAGCTCACCTACTCGGACGGCCCGTTCGAACGCGAGGGCGTCTCCGGCAAGCACAAGATGTTCGAGTCCGGCTTCCGGATCGACAAGGTGGAGCGGTACGAGGACCGCACCGTGCTCCGGTTCACCACCGTGCCCTCGGGGGACGACGATGTGCTCTCTCCCGACGCCTACGCCGGCGGCATCCTGGACAGCGGGCCCAGCGGCATCCGGCTGATCGACCCGGTGGGGCGGAAGCTGTACTACCCCGCGCACGACGACGGCGACCTGGTCGGCTCCGAGCTGCCGACCTACGTCGTCGGCGGGGTGGACTACAAGATGGAGGCGCACTTCCCCCGGCTGCCCGACGGCACCGACCGGATCACCGTGATCTTCCCCGGCACCCAGGCGGAGTTCACCGGGATCCCGGTCACCGAGGCCGAAGGGGAGCGGAAGGTCCCCGACGAGGAGCCGCCCGACTACTACTCGCTGAACTCGGGCGACGAGGTGGTGGCCCCGGTCAACGACGGCGAGGTCTCCGACGGGTACGGCTGGGACCTGTACAGCATCACCGAGGGCACCGAGATCAAGCGGGACACCTCGGCCACCCACCGCCAGGTCGACCTCGACGCCGACGTGCTGTTCGAGTTCGACGAGGCGGAGCTGACCGACGACGCCTCCGCGGTGCTCGACGAGGTGGTCGCGGAGACCAAGGCGGAGGCCGACCCGGAGAAGCCGCCGATCACCATCACCGGCCACACCGACGGCAAGGGCGACGAGGACTACAACCAGACGCTCTCCGAGGAGCGCGCCGAGACGGTCCGCGACTACCTGGAGGCCGAACTCGGCTCCGACTACGCCTACGAGACCGAGGGCAAGGGCGCCACCGAGCCGGTCGCCGAGGAGGGCGGGGAGGACGACGAGGAGGCGCGCGCCCAGAACCGGCGCGTCGAGATCTCCTACAACATCAAGGTGGCGGAGACCGAGACGGAGACGACGGAGGAGAAGACCTCCTCCGACGGCTACACCGGGGACACCGCCCCGCCGTCCCCGTTCCGGGAGAAGGACCCCGAACCCGCCGCCACCGGGGAGTACGCCGACGACAAGGGGTACTCCTACGACCTGGAGCTGCTCCCGCTCTACCGGGACGGCGCCTACCTCGTCGCGAGGTTCCGGCTCACCAACACCGGCGACAGGGACATCCAGATCGCCAACATCTCCGGCCCCTACTTCGGCGGCAACGGTCTCACCGGGGCCCGGTTCGGGTCGTTCGGCGTGGTCGACCCGGAGACCGAGACCGTCTACCGGGCGGTGCGGATCGGCGACGACGACCCGGACGAGATCCGCGACTACATCGAACCGCCGGGCTTCCCCTACGAGCAGAAGCCCGGAAGCACCAACCGGAGCTTCCTCTACTTCCCCGCACCGCCGCTGGACGTCGAGAAGGTCACCTTCGACGCCGGCCCGTTCGGCACCTTCGAGGACGTACCGATCGAGCCCGTCCCCGGCGAATGAGAACGGCGGACCGGCAGGTCGGCAGGTCGATAGACCGGTAGGCCGACGGCGAACAGCCGGCCGGCCGGTCAGGCGCGGCGCCCCGCAGAGAGAAGGTCAAGACGGGCGGCGACGGCGGAGGAAGGGGCGGGGCCGGGCGTCCGAGCCGGGTACGGCGCCTCACGGAGCGGAGGTTCAAGCAGGCAGCGACGGCGGCGGCGGGGGACCGGCTGGTCGGTCGGGCGCGGCGCCCCGCGGAGCGAAGGTCAAGACGGGCGGCGACGGCCAAGGAAGGGGCGGGGTGCAGGCGGTCGCCCGGGCGCGGTGCCTCACGGGGTGGGGGTTCAAGCGGGCGGCGAGGGCGGGAGGGGGACCGGCTGGTCGGTCCGGCGCGGCAGAGCGGGCCGGGATGGCAGAGGTGGGGGCAGGGGGCGGGATCGCCGTGCCCGCGTCGCCCGGGCGGCGTGGCCGGCCTCCCCTGAAACCGCCGCACCTCTCTGACCTGGGTGAATGCGTAGGGTGATGGTGAGGTGGGGCGTCCTGCGCACCGCGAGAGCACCCCGGTGATTCCCGGGCGCGCATCCTGGGTCGGATCGGGCCTCTGAGGGCCTGATTCGCCCTGATCGGGCCGGTGTTCGGGGGTTCGAGCCGCCCGCAAGGCCACAAAGCAGGGGGCCGGAACTCGGACAGGGGCGGCGCGGGGGGCGAGATGTCGCTTTTGTTCTCCCGGGAGGCTCCGTTTGGCCACTCTGGGTAACAGGTGAGGGGGTGGTGGGGGTCTCGGGGCTTACTACTCGCTGGTAGATGTAATCGGGGTGCTGCGGGGGTGTGCAGGGCGCCTCTGCCCCTGGCCTGTTCCTTGCTGCAAATCCGGCATAGGGGATAAGGCGCCCCGGACGGGCCCGGGCAGGCGGGCCGGCCCGCGCCGCTAGGGCACCGCCGCTTCCTGCCGGGAGCATGCGCCGGGCCGGGTCGGTGGACGCGGCGCCCGGCCCCTCCCGCCCTCGCCGCCCGCTTGAACCTTTGCTCCGCGAGGCGCCGCGCCCGGGTGAGACGCCGGGCCCCGCCTCTACCGCTGCCGTCGCCGCCGGCTTGAACCCCCACTCCGTGGGGCGCCGCGCCCGACCGACCGGCCGGTCCGAGTGGGGGAGTGCCGGGAGCCCATGGCCTGGGGCGGTGCCGCGCTGTACGTTCGGCTCCATGACCGTGCTCACCGGAAGTATCGTCACGCTGCGCCCCGCCGAGGAGGGCGACGTCGCCTCGCTCGCCGCGATCCGCGCCACCCCGCAGGTCCGCGAGCACTGGCGGGGCGGCGACGACCTCGCCGCCGAGGTCGCCGCGGACCACAAGGACCCCGACCTGGGGAACTTCACCATCCTGTACCGAGGCGAGATCGTCGGCGAGATCCAGTGGTACGCCGAGGAGGAGCCCGACTACCGGCACGCCGGGATCGACATCTTCCTGGACCCCGCCGTGCACGGCAGGGGCATCGGCGCCGACGCGGTGCGCACCCTGGCCGCGCACCTCATCGACGACCACGGCCACCACCGCCTGGTGATCGACCCCGCCGCGGCCAACGCCCCGGCGATCCGCTGCTACGCCAAGGTCGGCTTCCAGCCGGTCGGGGTGATGCGCCGCTACGAGCGCGGCGCCGACGGAACCTGGCACGACGGGCTGCTGATGGACCTGCTCCCGGAGGACCTGGTCCGCTGAACCGGCGCCCGTCCCGCCGGCCCCGCCTGCCCTGCCCCGCCCGCCCCGTCGGTGCGGGGCGGGCGGGGCGGGCGCTCAGTCCGCCGCGTGCAGGGCGTCCGCCGGGTACAGGGCCCGCTCCAGCTCCGCGCTGTGCGCGGCGAGCCGCTCGCGGAGCCCCTGCAGGTGGGAGATGCGCTCGTCCAGCCCGGCCAGCCGCCGCTTCGCGGTCTCCAGCTCGGGGGTGCACCGCGGCGACTCGCGCAGCGGCCGGTCCAGGCAGCCGTTCTCGGTGTAGCGGCGGATGTCGTCGATGGTCAGCCCGGAGTCCAGCAGGTCCCTGACGTTGCGCGCGCGGACGGCGTCCACTTCGCCGTAGTCCCGGTACCCGTTGGCGTCCCGGGAAGGGGTGAGCAGCCCGTGCTGCTCGTAGTAGCGCAGGGAGCGGGGGCTGGCGCCGGTCATCGAGGCGAGCTCTCCGATGCGCACGTGCGGCTCCGTTCGGGTCCGGGTATCGAGGACTGCACCTATCGCCAATGCCCGGAGGGCCGGTGCGATTCCCGGGAACGGGCGGCCGGGTCCGGCCGTCGGAGTCGGCGCCGGGGGAGCGGGAACACCCGACGGAGAGAGGCGGCGGTGCCGATGCGGAGCACGACGGCGGTATGGGCCCTCCGGGCCGGGGCGCTGCTCCTGCTCGGAGCGGTCGCCGGCTGTGCGGCGGCCGGCGGTGATCGGACGTGCACCGCGATGGGGGTTCCGGTCGGGGTGGCCCTGGACATCGCCCCCGAGGACGCCGCCGGGGTGCGCGCCGCCGAGATGGAGGTCTGCTGGGACGGGGAGTGCCGGGAGCCCGGCATCGAGCTGAGCGATTCCAGCGAGAGCGTCGACCAGGGGTGCGAGGGCGGGGTGTGCAGCGCGGAGTCGGTGCCCACCGGCGGGAAGCACGCCTTCGCCTCCGTCGAGGACCTTCCGGAGGCCCCGGTCGGGGTGCGGGTCAGACTCCTCGGCGACGACGGGGAGGAGCTGTTCGACGAGACGGTCACCGCCACCCCCGAGATGCTGGAGGCCAACGGCCCCGGCTGCGGTGAGGGCGGCCCCCAAGCCGGCGTGGAGATCGAGGACGGCGCTCTGCGGGAACGCTGACCCCGCCCCGCCCCAGGTCGATGATCCTGACGTTCCGGCCCCATCAACGCGGCTTGATAGGGCCGGAACGCCGAGATCATCGCGGAGGAGGAGGCCGGACTTGTCCTGGACCCTCCCCTCCCTAGCGGGCGCTTGGTAGGGTCCGAGGTGGGACCGACCACCGGAGGGGCCATGGCGGACGGAGCACTCGCAGGCAGGACCGCGGTCGTCACCGGGGCCGGACCCGGGCTGGGACGGACGCTCGCACTGCTGCTCGCCGAGGAGGGCGCCCGTGTCGTGGTCTCCGCGCGGTCGGCGGAGACCCTCCGCACGATCGCCGGCGAGGTCGCCGCGCGCGGCGGGGAGGCGCTGCCGCTCCCCGCCGACGTCACCGACGACCGGGCCGTCCGCGGGCTGGCCGCGGAGGTCGACGACCGCTTCGGCGGCGCGGACGTGCTGGTCAACGCCGCCTTCCCGGGCAGCCACCGGCAGAACGTGCTGGACATGGGCCCCGAGGACCTGCAGGGCTGGCGGCACCGGGTGGACACCGCCGTCTACGGGACCCTGCTCTGCTGCCGGCGGATCGCCCCGCAGATGGTCCGCAAAGGGGCGGGGTCGATCGTCAACCTCACCTCCATGTCCAGCAGGTCCGCCTACGCCGGGCGGAGCGACTACGCGGCCGGCAAGGCGGGCGTGCACCTGCTCTCCCAGTCCCTCGCCGACGAACTGGGGCCGCACGGGGTGCGGGTCAACTGCGTCGCCCCCGGATGGATCGAAAGCCCGGTGCTCCGCGACTGGATGGCCGCCCGCGCCGCCGAGGAGGGCACCACCTACCGGGAGATCCGCGACCGGGACGTGCGGCGCATGGCACTGCGCAGGATCGCCACCGAGGAGGACGTGGCCCGCGCGGTGCTCTTCCTGGCCGGCGACGCCTCGGCCGCCACCACCGGCGCCGTCATCGACGTCAACGCCGGCCAGTACTTCGGCTGACCCGCCCCCGGACGGACCCCGGACCCGCGGGCGCACCGGCTACCCTGGACCGATGGCCGAGACATGGACCGCGGACATCTGGTTCGACCCGTCCTGCCCGCTCAGCAGGGTCACCGCCCGCTGGCTGGAGGAGGCCGCCCGGGTGCGGCCCGTCGCCGTCCGCCGCCACGTGATGAGCCTGACCATCCTCAACGAGCACCGCGGCGACGACCCGGAAGACGACCCCGAGGGCTACCTGCTGATCCCGGCGCGGATCTGCGCGGCGGTCCGGTCGCGGTACGGGTCCGACGCGCTCGGCCGCTTCCACGAGGCGCTCTGGGCCGGCCACGAGCGCGGCGAGCAGGACTGGATCGGCGCCTTCGAGGAGGCCCTCACCGCCGCGGGCCTGCCCGCCGACCTCGCCGAGGCGGGCCAGGGCGACGACTACGACGCCGAGCTGCGCGCCTCGCACGAGGCCGGCGTCGCGCTGGTCCCCGGTGACGTGGGCACCCCGATCATCGCCGCGACCGGCCCGGACGGCCGCCGGATCGCGTTCTTCGGGCCGGTGGTCGCCGAGGCCCCGACCGGGGAGCAGGCCGGCCGGCTCTGGGACGGCCTGCTCCTGGTCGCCGGCACCCCCGGCTTCCGCGAACTCAAGGGTCCCGCGGACTGACACCCCTCCGGGGGGCGGCTCCCGCCGTTCGTCCTCGTCCGCTCCGCTCGACGGGCGTCCGGACCGCGCCGATGCCCTGCGCGCCCGGCGCCGCGACCACTGGTGCCCCGTTCGGGAACCCGGCCGGCGCTGCGCGGGGCGGATGCGGGCCGGGCGGGCCGTGCACGGCAGGACGCCCGTGTCGGCGGCGGAGGGCCCCGTTCGCCGCCCCCGCCCACCTCACCCCGGCCCGGCGCCTCCAGCGGCGCCTCCACCGGCGGCGGGAGGCCGGGCCCGGCGTCCCGTGGCCGGATCGGGCCACGGCGGGAGCGGGGCGCGGCCCCGGCGCGTCCGAGACCTCCTGGGCGCGCCGCAGGCGCCGCCGGGGAGCCGACCGGCCGCGGCGGCTCGGCGGACCGACAGCGAGGAGGACGCGGACATGAGCGGAGCACAGGACGCGCGCGAAGAGGTGCGGCTGCTGCTGGACGAGGGCGACCCCGGGGCGGTGCTGCGCCGCCTCCGGCAGGACCTGGACGCGTTCGGGACCGCCGAACTCGCCGGGGTCTTCGCCCGGCTGGCCGAGAGGTCCGGCTTCGACGACCTCGCGGAGAGCGCCGGCCGGGTGGCCGCCGACCCGGCGGACCCGCAGGCCCGCTACGACTTCGGCTACGCCTGCGTCGAGCGCGGCGCGGCCTTCGCCGCGGTGCCGGTCCTGCGGGAGCTGCGGGAGGAGGCGCCCGGCAGCCCGGCGGTCCTCCGCGAACTGGTCTCCGCCCTGGAGGACGAGGAGCGGCACGACGAAGCGGCCGACGCGCTGCACCGGGCCCTGGAGGACGGCGAGGCGCCGCTGGAGGACTGGCCCGACCGGTACCTGCTCGGCTACAACGCGCTGCTGGCGGGCCGGGTCGACCTGGCCGCGGAGGTCGCCGCGGCGCTGGCGCCGCCCCCGGACGACGCCTGGCTGCCCGCCCGGGAGCGGCTCGCCGCCATGGTGCGCCGCGCCCTCGCGGTCCGGGAGAACGGCGGGCTCGGCCCGCGCGACCTGCGCGGCTGGCACTTCGCCCTGACCGGCGGGGTGCTGCTGGAGCGCTCCCCCTTCGGCTACGACGAGGGGATGAACGGCCGCTACGCGATGGCCGGCGACGACCACGGCGCCTGCGCCCGGGCGCTGCACCGGCTGATCCGGGTGCTGGACGCCACCGGGCGGCGCCCGGACGGGGTGGACCTGCTGCCGGACCGGTCCAGCCGCGCCCTGGGGCTGGCCGCCGCCGGGCTCCTCGGGGTCGGGGCCGAGCCCTTCGCCGGGGCGCGGCCGGGCCGGCTGGTGGTCGCCTACGACCTCAACGACGTCCGGCCCGAGGTGGTGGAGGCGCTCCGCGAGCGAGCCCCCGGGCAGGTCCTCTTCGAGCGCTCCACCTGCTGGACCGGCCCGCCCGCGGTGCCGGCCGACGTGACCGGGTGGCTGGCGCAGGCCGTGCGGTCGCCGTGGGCCGAGAGCATGCGCCTCCGCCCGGAGGGCGGGGTGGAGCCGGTCCCCGCGGACGACCGGCCCGCGGAGGCGCTGGCCGAGGAGA
This sequence comes from Nocardiopsis potens DSM 45234, assembly GCF_000341105.1. Taxonomy (GTDB): domain Bacteria; phylum Actinomycetota; class Actinomycetes; order Streptosporangiales; family Streptosporangiaceae; genus Nocardiopsis_A; species Nocardiopsis_A potens. The sequence goes on along the minus strand of NZ_ANBB01000041.1, from coordinate 91,137 downwards.
TCATCGCGGCCGCGGCGGCCCCCGCGGAACTGGAGGCCGGAGGGGAGCAGGACGGCGCGCCGCCGTTCGACCCCGAAGAGGGGCTCCTGGCCTTCGCCACCGGTGCCGCCGGCCTCTGGCTCACCGGGAGCCGACCGCCGATGCCCTCCTCGGGGCCGGTCCCCAGCAACAGGTTCGCCTGACCCGCTCCGGGGACGGCCCCGCGCCGCCGGAGACGCCCGGTCGGCCGTGCGGGGCGCATCCGCCCGGGCGGCCGCGCGGCCGCCTCCGCGTTCCCACGTCCCTACCGCCGGTACCGCCGGGACCCGCTCCGTGCCGCACACTCGCGCCGGCTGCGGCACGGACGCCCCGCCCCGCTCCGGAGGCGCCGGACAAGCCGGACGGAGCCGCCTCTCCGGCGGGTACTGCCGCGTCCGCGGGGCCCGCCGCGCCTCTCGCGGCCGAACCGGCCTTCGGCGCCGGCATCTGCGTTCCGGCGGCCGGTGCGGGGCGGGGCCGAGGGGGCGGAAAACGGTGCGACGCCGCCGGGGACGGTGTGGCAGGGTTCGGCCCATGGTCTTCACCGACATCGAATTCCCCGAGGCGGCGCGCGCCGCGCTGGCGGAGCACTGGGGCGTGCGGACCGGGGCGGAGCCGCGGCGGCTGCACGGCGGCGAGGAGTCCGCGGCGTTCGCGCTCGGAACGCTGGCGGTGCGGCTGGGGCCGCGGTCCCGCAGCACCGCGGAGGCGGAGTGGTGCCACGCGGTCGCCCTGCACGCCGCGGCGTCGCTCCCCGAGGCGGTGGTCCCGCTGCCGGCGGCCGGCGGCGGCACCGTGGTCCGGGTCGACGGCCGGCCGATGACGGTGTGGCCGCTGATCGACGGGGCCTGGCCGGACGAGGACGAACCGGGGACGGCGGCCCGGGCGGCGCGGCTGCTCGCCCGGCTGCACACCGCTCTGGCCGACATGGACCCCGGGCCCAGGCCGGTCCCGTCCTTCCTGGTGGAGGGGATCGACGGCGGGGCGCCGCCGGCCGACCCGGCGCTGCGCGACCCCGACCTGGACCGGTGGCTGGCCGCCTTCCACCGTGCCGGTCCGCGCCGGCACCCGGTGCACGGCGACTTCTACGCCGGCAACACCCTCGCCGCGGACGGGGAGCTGGTCGCCGTCCTCGACTGGGACGAGGCGTGCGTCGCCGCCCCCGAAGCGGAGGTGGCCTCGGCCGCCATGGAATGGAGCGGCGAGTTCGCCGACGACATGCCGGCGATGCGCGCCTTCACCGCCGAGTACGCCGAAGCCGGCGGCACGGCCGGGAGGATCGACGACGAGGTCCTGGTCCAGTTCGTCCGGCACCGGCTGCGCCGCGAGGCCGCCTACTACCTCCTGGCCCGGGAGCGCGGCGTCCGGCACGGTCCCGAGGACGTCGAGTACCACGAGCAGCGGATGGAGGCGTTCAAGCGGATCCGCCCCTGACCGGGCGGCGCCGGCGGCCGGGGCCCGGGAGCGGGTTCGGCCTCGCAGGGGGCTGAGAGCAGCGCGGGAGGGGAGGCCGCTCCGACCCGCGTCCCCCGGATCCCGGACGGTGCGGCGGCCGGTGTGCCAGGCTCGGAGGGCCTGGACCGCGCGCCCGGTGGCGCACATCGAGAGATGGGAGCAAGCGATGGCGACGTCGAAGCCCTCCGCCGGCGACCCGGGGCCGCCGCCCCCGGTCGATCCCGAGTTCACCGCGGCGCTGGCGGCCGTGGAGCGGCTCGTCGAGGGGTCGCGGCTCAGCCTGGAGAGCATCCCGGAGAGGCGCGCGGAGCACGCGGCGGCGTTCATCCCGCCCGACCCGGAGCGCGGCGGGGCGTTCCGGGTGCGGGAGGCGGCCGCCCCCGGCCCCGACGGGGCGCCCGACGTCCGGCTGCTGGTGTGCAGGCCGGCCCGGGCGAGCGGCCCGCGCCCGGTCCTGTACCACGTGCACGGCGGCGGCATGTTCCTCGGCGGCCCGCTCTTCGGCCTGGAGGAGGTGCTCGGCTGGGCGGAGGAGTTCGCCGCCGTCGTGGTCTCGGTCGACTACCGGCTCGCCCCGGAGAACCCGCACCCCGCCCCGGTGGAGGACTGCTACGCGGGGCTGCTGTGGACCGCGAAGGAGGCCGCGGAGATCGGCGCCGACCCGGACCGGATCGTGATCGCCGGCGGCAGCGCCGGAGGCGGGCTCGCCGCCGCGACCGCGCTGCTCGCCCGGGACCGGGGCGGCCCCGCCCTCCTCGGCCAGCTGCTGGCCTGCCCCATGCTGGACGACCGGGACGCGACCGCCTCCGCCGCGCAGATGGGCGGCTCCCCGCTGCCGTGGAACCGGGAGGACAACCGGGTCGGCTGGACCGCCCTGCTCGGCGACCGGCGCGGCGGCCCGGACGTGCCGCCCTACGCGGCCCCGGCCCGCGCCGAGGACCTCTCCGGGCTGCCGCCGGCCTTCCTGGACACCGGGTCGGCCGAAACGTTCCGCACCGAGGTGGTCCAGTACGCGGAGCGGATCTGGAGCTGCGGCGGCCGCGCCGAGCTGCACGTGTGGCCGGGCGGGGTGCACTGCTTCGACGCCCTGCTCCCCGAGGCGGCCATGTCCCGCGACGCCCGCCGCGCCCGGACCGCCTGGCTGCACCGCCTCCTCGACGGCTGACCGGTACGGCCTTCCAAGCCCCGCCCCCGCCCCTTGGCGCTGATCTTGACACCGGGGGCCCTTGAGACGGCGGCGTCGAGGTCAGCGCCGAGGAGCGAGGCGCCAGCGGCGGACCGGGAGGTCCTCGTCATCGGGGGAGGTGAGCCAGGTTCCGTCGCCCAGCGGCTTGGTCCACACCGCGGGCTCTCCCGGGGTGCCGTCCGGGTAGGCGATGGGGCCGATCCTGCTCAGGTCGGCGGCGTTCAGCAGCAGGTGCTGGAAGGGGGCGCCGTTCTCGCCGGCGGTGAGCACGTCGGGCTCGTCGACGGCGGCGAGGACGCGGTCGGCGTCGAGGAACCCCGGCGGGCCCGCGAGGGATCCTCCGCCGAGCACATCGTCGTCCATCAGGGCCAGCCGGCGCAGGTCCGGGAGGGAGCGGCGCTCCAGCGTCCACATGGCTTCCAGGAACATCAGCAGCGAGCCGTCCGGCGCCGGGGCCGCGATGTGCAGCATGGTGCCCCCGGACAGGTCGGTGATCTCGGCGGCGCCGTCCGGGCCGACCCGCAGGGCGCCGCACCACTCCGACTGGTCGAAGAGCATGTGCACCCCGTCGGGGTGCGGGAAGAGCAAGGGGAACTGGTTGCTGTAGTAGACGGCCTGGGCCAGCAGGCGGCCGTCGTCGGCGGCGAGCGCGACGGTCCGGTCGGGGCGCCATCCGTGCTCGTCGGCCGGCGCGTCCCCGTCCTCGCCGATCTGCGCCCAGACCACCGCGCCGTCGGCGGTGGCGTGGGCCGCCGCGCACCCGGCGATGTCGCCGTGCAGGCGCCCCACCGGCAGGCTCCACCTGACCCGGCCCCCGGGCTCGACGGCGCGCACCGCCTCGGCGTCGATCAGCACCGCGTACGACAGGTCGGGGGCGATCGCCTCCTGCGGTCCCTCCTTCGGGCCGAGCGGGACGGGGCGGGGGAAGGACCGGACGCGCTCCCCGGTGCCGAGGTCGTAGACGTCCAGCGAGGCGGGGGCCGAATCGACGGCGAGGCCCCACTGCAGCGGCTGCGGCCCGTGCACGACGCGGTGCGGGACACCGGGCAGGGAGCGGACGGGTTCGGCGCGGATCATCGGGCTCCTGGCGGGGTCGGCGGGCGCTCCTCGGCGCCCCGCTCTGCTCGGGACGGGGAGAGCCTCCCACTCGCCGGGGACGTTCCGCTCCCCGGGCAGGCCCCGGGACGGCGCCGGGGCGCCCGCCGTGCCGGCGGGCGCCCCGAGCGGAGAAGAGAGGGGGGTCAGAAGCCGCCGGTGTCCAGGCCGCCCATGTCGCCCATGTCGCTGATCTGGTCGGGGGAGGGGTACTCGACGCTCACCGGCTCGTTGAAGGTGAGGAAGTCGATGGTGCTCTCCATGACGTCGCCCGCGGAGCTGGTCACCCGGCGCGGCAGGCCGTCGTCGTCGACGAAGACCTCGAACTCGACGCTCTCGATGCCCATCTGGCCGTAGAGCTGCTCGGCCTGCTGGGCCAGCTCCTCGTCGCCGATCTTGCTCGCGGCCTCGGCGGCGCTGTAGGAGCCGCTGTAGCGGGTGGTGCCGACCCCGTTGACGTCCTCGGAGCCGCTCTCCTGCACGTCCTCGGCGGCGAGCAGCTTCTCCACCTCGGAGAGCGGGTCCTGGGAGCCGGCGTTGGACATGCCCGTCCCGCTCAGGTCCATCCGCACCCACCCGCTGCCGCCGGTCGGGTCCTCCATGACCATCTCGCTGCCGCGCATGAGCATGACCGACTCCATGCCCTGGGAGGTGGTGCTCATCTTGATGGTCGGCTCGGGGTCGGAGGTGTACTCGATGTCGGCCTGGGTGTCGAGGGTCTGCCCCTGCACCGAGCCGGACATCGTCATGGTGGCGGTGTAGCTCTCGGCCTGCTCGGTGTTGTCCACCGCCTTCGCCACGATCTCCACCGGGTTGAGCGAGGACAGGCCGGCCCCGCCGCCCTCGCCCCCGCCCCCGCCGGAACCGGAGCCGCCGCCCCCCGGGAGCATCCCGCATCCGCCCAGCGCGAGGGCGGTTCCCGCACCGACGAGCACGGTGGTCAGCTTCTTCATCATGGTTGAAGTACTCCTCGAGATCACGGGGGAAAGCGGAGCCCCCCTCCTTCGCTCCGGCTCTCAGACGCGGCTCCCCCCGCCCCGGTTCCGGCCGTTTCCGGAGAAGACCGCCGCGGGGACCGCGGCGGCCCGGCAGCGGAGCGGCCGGCGCTTGCGGCGCGGCAGGGGATCCGGGAGGGTGGGCGGGGCGGAGCGGCCGGCGGGACCCGGCCCCGCCCGAAGCCGTCACGCCCCCGCGCGGGGCGCCCAGGAGGGAAGCGAGTGGCCGCCACCCCGCCGTGACCCGGCGCCGAGGCACCGGTGGTGCGCAGCGACAGGCCCCCCGGGGCCGACGCCGGCCACCGGCCCGGACGCATGCCCGGTTCCCGGCCCCGCCGTCCCGGCCGGCTGATCGCCCTGCTCTGCCTCGCCCAGGCGGCGGCGCTGGCCGTGGTCGCCGCCGAGCCGGGGTTCGCCGCCGTCGGGGCGGCCCTGGCCGCGGCCGGGCTCTGCGCGGTCCCGCAGTTCAGCCTCTTCCTCCAGCTGATCGACCGGACGGCCCCGCCGTCCGGCTGGGCGCAGGCGCAGAGCCTGGGCGGGGTGGCGGACACGGCGGGCTCCGCCGCGGGCCTGGCCGCCGGCGCCGCCGTCGCCGGGGCGCTCGGCGCCGGGCCGGTCCTGGCCGCCGCGGTCGCCGCCGCCCTCGCGGCGGTCCCGGCCCTGGCCTGGGCCCTGCGCGGATGAGCCCGGTGCCCCGTCCGCCCCGGCCCCGGTCCGGCGGGCGGACGGGGCGCCGCACCATGGAAGGGCCGAGGAGGACGCGGGAACGGAGGAAGCGGTGGCCTGGAGCGAGGAGAGGTACCGGGAGCTGCTCGACTACTGCATCGAGTACGGCAAGGGCTCCTGGGTCCCGTTCAACGTCCTGCTGTGGGAGGTGGAGGCCCTGCTCGGCGAGCCCGCCCGCGAGGAGCGCGCCGAGGGCATGCTCCGCCTGGCCGGCGACCTGTTCGACGCCGGGGTGCGGCCGATCGACCTGATCGAGGGGGACTCCCCGCCGTTCATCCCCTGGGACCTGCCCAAGGAGGAGGCCCTGGCCCGCATCCGCACCGGCCTGGACGGCCTCCGCGCGGACATCGACTCCATCGACATCTGCTGGTTCACCCACCTGGGGGACGGCGCCCCGGGGTGACCCCCACCGGGCGGGGCCGGCCCCGCCGCCTACAGTGAGGGCACGGATCCGGGCAGGGCGGCGGAAAGGGTCGAAGCATGTCGGACTGGACGGTGGTCGGTTCCTTCTTCGTCCTCCTGGCGGGGTTCCTCGCCTGGACGGCGCGGCACTCGGTGCGGCCGGGCGTCGACATCCGCACCAGCCCCGGGGTGCGGGTCCCCACGACCCTCGCCTCTGAGCAGGCCTGGCACGCCGCCCACCGGCGCGCCCGCCCGTTCTTCCTGGCCGGGGCGGCGGCCGCGCTCCTCGCGAGCCCCGCCTTCCTCGCCTGGGGCGCGCTCGCGGAGGAACCGGGGGCCGCCACCGCCCCGATGTTCACCGCGCTCGGCGCCGTCACCGCGCTCCTCGCGGTGGGCGCGGCCCGCGGGATCGGCGCGGCCCGCACCGCGGACCGCCCCTGACCGGACCGCCCCTGCCTCGGCCGCCCGGCGGCGGTCCGCCCCTCCGGTACCGGAATGTCGGCGCCCGCCCCTAGTTTCATCATCGAACGCGGAGCAGTCCGCGGAATCCGATTCCGCGCACCGATCCCGTCAGCGCTGCCGTTCCCCGGTGCCCGTCGTCCCCGAAGGGTGAGCATGAACCACCGCACGATCGAGCCTCGAACCTACCTCGAACTCTCCGAGGAGGGCGGCGGCGCGCACAAGTTCTACGAGGTCGTCGTGGACGGCACCGAGGTGACCATCCGCTACGGGCGGATCGGTGAACCGGGGCAGAGCCGCACCGCGAAGCACCCCACGGTCGCCAAGGCGGAGGCCAGCGCGGCGAAGAAGATCGCGGAGAAGCTCCGCAAGGGCTACGAGCCCGCCGTGCAGGGGCAGCGGCAGCGCCGCCCGGTGACCCGGCGCCAGATCGTCAGCCACCGCTCGTCGGCCCGGCAGGCGCCGGTGCTGTGGCGGTTCCGCTCCGGCAGCGCCGCGTTCGGGATCTTCGTCGATGACGAGCGCGCCTGGGTCGGCAACCAGGCCGGGGACGTCTACGCGCTGTCCCACTCCGGCCAGGTGACCGCCCGCTACGGGCTGCCCGACGGCGTCAAGTGCATCGTCGCCGACGACTTCTGGATCTACGCCGGGTGCGACGACGGCAAGGTCTACGAGCTGGGCGGGAAGATCCCGCACGCCGCCTACGAGATCGCCGAGAACGTCGACATCTTCTGGCTGGACGTGCACGACGGCGTGCTCGGCGTCTCCGACGCCCAGGGCGGCATCACCACCATCGACCACGAGGACGAGTTCCAGTGGTCCCGGCGCAGCGCCGGCAGCTCGGCGTGGATGGTCCGCTGCGACGACGAGGGCGTCTACCACGGCCACTCCGCCGGGGTGGCGATGTACGACTCCCGCACCGGCGACCAGCTGTGGGAGCTCCCCACCAGCGGGCAGGTGCTGTTCGGCTGGCAGGAGGGCGACGAGGTGTTCGCCGGCACCTCCCGGCAGGTGGTGCACCGCATCGGCAAGGACGGCACGATGCGCTCCACCTACCGCTGCGACGGCTCGGTGTTCTCCTGCGCCGCCTCGCCCGACGGCCGCTACGTGTTCGCCGGGGACAACCACTCCTCGGTGTACTGCTTCGCCCGCGACGGGCGCCGGCTGTGGAAGCTGGCGACCGGCTGCGGCTCGGCCTTCTCCATGCAGTTCCACGGCGACCGGCTCTACATCGTCACCACCGACGGCTCGCTGGCCTGCATCGACGCCAGCGAGGCCGCGATCAGCGCGGCCGAGCAGGGCAGCATCCCCGACCCGGTCGACGTCAAGGCCGCCGCCATCGCCGCCGCCACCCCCTCCACCGAGCTGGAGACCGTCACCGCCGCCGAGGCCTCCACCGCGGGCGGCATCGTGGTGGAGTGCGTCCAGGAGAGCGGCCGGGTGCGGGTCCGCGTCGCCTCGCCCGGCTTCCGCGAGGACTGGCGGGTCCAGTTCCCCAAGGACATCCGCCGCCCCGGCGCCCGCTTCCTGGTGGACGAGGTCCGCGCCTCCGAGCGCGGCGGCTTCTACCGGGTCCGCGGCGACATCCGCCGCCTCGGCTGAGACCGGCACCGGGGGAGCGGGCGGGTCAGCCCTCCCGCTCCTCCCGCTTTTCCGGTTCTTCCCGGTACCGCTGCTGCTCCCGGTAGAAGACGAGCAGGTCGTCGGGGTCGCGTTCGACCAGCCCGATGCCGTGCCGCTCGGAGCGGACCGCTTCGGGGTAGCCCCAGCGCGCGGTGTCGCCGGTGAGGGTCTCGGCGTCGGTCTGCCCCGAGGTGGGCGGGTAGGCGAACTCCCAGTGCGCGGGCAGCGCGGGGTCGGTGACCCGGAACAGCGGCGCGGGGTACCAGCCCGGCTTGCCGGTGTCGTCGGCGATGAGCACGTCGAGCCGGGGCCCGGCCATGGTGAGGGCGTAGACGGTGTACTCCCGCCCGACGGTGACGTCGAACCGGGTGTGCTCGGTGCCGTAGTGGTCGACGTCCTGCACCGGCAGGTCGGTGCCGCGGTTCCCGAGGCACTCCATCCTCATCGGGGGCTCCTCCCGGCCTCCGCCCTCCTCACTTGAGGATCCCCAGCAGGGAGGAGTAGGAGTCGGTCCAGACCGGCCCGTCGCCGGGCAGCGGCGCCCACGCCTCGGAGTTGGGGGCTCCGGAGCGGGTGAGGGGCTCCAGGGCGGCGGCGTCCGGGGCGAGCGCGATCCACTCGGAGGACGTCGCCAGGGGGTTGGCCTGCTCCCCGTCGGCCCCGGTGTTGCGGTCGTAGCGGACCACGCCCTCCAGGCCGGCCTCCGCGGAGGTGGCGCCGACCATCGGGGCCAGCTCCAGGTTGCGGTTGCTGACGTGCACCGCGAGGACGCCGCCCGGGGCCAGGTGCTCGGCGAACTCCGTCAGGGCCTCCCGGGTGAGCATGTGCGTCGGGATGGCGTCGGAGGTGAAGGCGTCCAGCATGATCAGGTCGTACTCGCCCGCGGGCGCCTCGCCCAGCTTCAGCCGGCCGTCCCCGACGACCGTCCGGACCTCGCAGGCGCAGTCCGACAGGTAGGTGAACCGGTCGGGGTCGCTCGCGATGCGCACCATCTCCGGGTCGATCTCGTAGAAGTCGAAGCGCTGCCCGGCCTCGCCGTAGGCGGCGACCGCGCCCGTGCCCAGGCCCACCACGCCGACGGCCCCGGCGTCCCCGCCGTAGGCCGCGAACAGGTCGCCGACCGGCCCGGTACGGGAGTAGTAGGAGGTCGGCTCGGCGGCCTGCTCCGGGTCCAGCGACTGGAAGCCGTGCACCGTCGTGCCGTGGGCGAGGTGGCGGAGGCCGTCCTCCTCGCGGATCATGTAGGAGCCGAAGAAGGTGCGCCCGGCCTCTACCGCGCTGCTCTGGATGAACTGGGAGTTGATCAGGAGAGCGAGGCCGGCGGCGGTGAAGACGAGCACGCGGGCACGGGCGGCGGGGAAGATCAGCGCCGCAGCCGCCATCGTCGACAAGGCCACCAGGAGGATGAACGCCGGGACGCCGCTGAGCAGGTACAGCACCAGCAGCACCCCGGCGAGGGCGATCACGGCCAGCCGGACCGGAAGCCGTTCCCCCAGGGCCGAGACGACACGGGAAGAGCGGCCGACGGTGAACGCGAGCAGTACCGAGGCGATCAGCGCCAGCGGGTACTCCAGCACCCGGTCGAAGACCAGTGGCGCGATGACGCCGTTGAACAGGCTGCCCAGCGCCCCGCCGAGTGAGGTGATCAGGAAGAACTCGGTCAGCTTCGCCGGGGCGGGCCGATCGGCGGCGAGCAGCCCGTGGCAGGCCAGCGCCACCGCGGTGAGCATGCCCAGGGTGGTCAGCAGCGTGAGCGGGACCGGGACGACGGAGGGCGACTGGGACAGGAACAGCATCGGCAGCATCCCGATGAGCACCACGTCCACGGTGCCGTTCACCCAGCCGTGCCGCCGCACCCCGAACGCGATGATGTAGGTCGCCAGGAACAGCGCGAGCGGGAGCACCCACAGCAGCGGCACCGCCGCCACGTCGGTCGACATGTAGCTCGTGGCGCCCTGCATCAGCGACGACGGCAGCGCGGACAGCCCGATCCACAGCAGCCGGCGGCGCCAGGTGACGGCGCGCTCGGAGGCGGGCGGGGCGGCCTCGGCGGGGCGGGGGGCCTCTTCCTCGTCGGCGGCGGCGGGGGCGGGGGCGCCTCCGCCCCGCTTCGCCCGCCGGAGCGAGAGCAGGACGCAGCCCAGCATCAGCGCGGCGAAGCATCCGTACCCCGCGGCCCACCAGCCGGCCTGCGCCCCGATGCCCAGGAGCGGCTCCACCGCGAAGGGGTAGGCGATCAGCGCGGTGAGGCTGCCGACGTTGCTCGCCGCGTACAGGAAGTACGGGTCGTCCGAGCGGGGCAGCCCGAGCCGGGCGTACCAGGCCTGGATCAGCGGCCCGGTGGTGCTCAGCACCGCGAACGGGAGCCCGACCATGGCGGTGAGGACCAGCAGCAGCCAGACCGCGACCGGCGCGGAGCCGTCCGGCGAGGCCCAGGCCGGCAGCGCGATCGGCAGCACCGCGAGCGGGGTGAGGACCAGCGCCGCGTGCACCAGGGGGTGGTACCGGCCGAGCAGCCGCGGCGCGTAGTGCGAGTAGGCGTAGCCGATCAGCAGGACCGTCTGGAAGAAGAGCAGGGACGTGGTCCAGACGGCCGCGGCGCCCCCGTAGGGGGGAAGCAGCACCTTGGACACCATCGGCTGGACCGCGAACAGCAGCAGCGCGCTGAGCAGGATGGTGGCGGTGAACAGCACGTTGTAGGGGGCGGTCCGCACGGGTGCGGCCGGAGTGCTCGCGGGGGGCGTCTGCTCGGTCGTCGTCATGGGGTCCTCGGCGGCGGGGGCGGGGATCCGGCCCCGCGGCGCGGCCCGGGAACCCCGGCCGCGCGAGGACACGGACGTGGAAAAGCCTAGGGAAGGGAAGGCCCGGGCGAAGTGGGCCCAGGGGCCCAAATCGGGCCCGGGCGGAGCGGCGGGCCCGCTCCTCCCCGATGATCTTGACGTTCCGGGCCTATCAACGCGGCTTGATAGGCCCGGAACGTCAAGATCATCGGCAGGGGAGGGCTTCCTCGGCGGCGGTCTCAGGCGTTGAGGCTCTCCATGATCGTCCCGACGTTGTCCTCGGCGGGAGCGGAGATCTCGATGTCGCTCCCCCACTCGCTGTAGTGCACCGTGCTGCGGGCCTCCTGCCCGTCGGGGGTGGCCATCTCGACCGAGAACTCCTCCGGCAGGCCCCGGTCGGTGACGGAGAACTCCCAGGAGACCTCCTTCAAACCGGCGTCGGCGGCCGCCTTGAAGTCGGCGTGGCCGGCATCGGCCAGGTCCCGGGTCGGGGTGGTGCCGGTGTAGACCGTCAGGGGCCCGCCGTCCTCGGACTCGGCCTGCTCGGGGTCGCCCTCCAGTTCGCCGTAGCGGACGACGTCGAGGCCGGCCCGGCCGGAGGCCTGCTCCAGGGACTTGTTGGTCTCGGTCAGCATGACCCGGAACACCTCGGCGAACGGGCCGATCTCCTCTTCTGCGGAGTCGATCTCCTCCTGGGTGAGGCGCATCCAGTCCTTGTCCGGCAGGAGGGCCTCCTCCTCCAGGGTGGTGTACATCGTCTTGTCGGTGACGATGATGTGCGCGGTGCTGGGCCGCTCCTCGCTGTTGTCGACCACGGTCATCTTGGCGGCCGGCGGGTCGGTGAGCAGCATGCTCACCTCCACGTCCTCGATGGAGGCCTCGCCCTCCTCCTCTTCGGGGACGACGCTCATCGCGACCTTCACCGAGAGCGCCTTCTCCATCCGCTCCTGCACCAGATCGGCGAGTTCCTCCGGGTCCTCGGGCGGTTCGACCTTCTCCAGGTCCGCCGCGGCGACCGGGGAGGGGGAGGGCTCTTCCTTCGGCTCCTCCGGCTCGCCGCCCTGGCAGGCGGTGGCCAGCAGGAGGGCGGGGACCAGGAGCGCGATCTGCGAGCGGAGGAGTCTCATAGTGACCGAAGCCTATCGACCGCCCGAACCGGCGGAAACCTCCCTCCCGGCCGAATACCCCGGAATGGCGCGCAGAACAATGGCGGGAACGCCTTTTTCCGGAATTCCCCGCCGAGGCCCTGCCGGTTCCTCTGCGATAATCCGGCCTGCCGGAGAAGGACCCCCGAGACCCGAAGGCCCGGTGATCCAGAGGATGAAGAGCGCGAAGGCGGCGGTACTGGTGCTGGTGCCCCTGCTGGCGGCGGCCGGGTGCGTGGACCCGAACGGCGAGCCGGAGCCCGAGGGCTCCCCGTCGTCGGCGGACGCCGCCGGCCCCGCCGCCCCGGGGGTCGCCGACCGCGGGGACCGGGGCGGCCCGATCGGGGGCGGGACCGGGGACGTCGGCGCGGTGAAGACGGAGGCGACCGGGAACGACACCGTCGAGCTGTTCACCGCGCCCTCCGCCGGGGAGCAGGTGGGGGAGGGCGGGAGCATGGCGCTGGACTGGACGTCCCGGCTGAGCATCACCTTCACCTCGGCCGAGCGGGACGGCGACGACGTGGTCTTCTCCGGGAAGGCCACCTACCTGCACGACGAGGGCGGCTACCTGCTGCACGGCAAGGACTTCTCGGTGCTGGTGCCGGACGGCTCGAACCCGCAGGACCCGGAGGACGCCGAGGAGCCGGAGGACGGCGCCACGGTCGGCTACGAGACCTACACCGCCGCCGACGCCGGCCCGGTCGCCGAGCTCACCCAGGAGGAGCCCAGCGCCGAGTTCTCGGTGGCGATCGCCGGCGTCCCGCCCGAGGAGGACTCCGAGCGGCACCAGGACGGCATGACCGGCCGCTACCTGCGCTACGAGACCCCGCAGGAGCTGTGGGGGCACGAGGTGAACCCGCCGCAGGACTACATCCCCGGCCGGCTCTGCTACGTGGAGGGCGCCGGCTGGCACGACGTCCCGCTGTTCGAGTACACCGACGTCCCCTGCGGCTGACCGGCGGGCGGGCCCGGTCTGGGCCCCCTCCGGTTTGGGCCCTGAGTTGGGCTCCTGGCCTCTACCCGGCCCGGACCGGGGCTCCTTAGCATGCCGGAATGCTGCTCGTCGCGAACCGTTTCCCCCGTCTTCACCTCCTCATGGTGGAAGGGGCCTCCAGGTGACCCCCGGGGGCGCCGCCCGCCGCCGAGCGCCCGGCGGCGACCGCGGCGCGTCCTTCACCCAGTACGCGGCCGTCGTGCTGTGCATCGCGGCGATCGCCGGGGCGGTCCTCGTCTCCGTCCCCGGTAAGACCGGCGACCTGTTCGCCGACGCGATCTGCCGGATCCAGCAGGCGGTCACCGGTGAAGAGGGCCCCTGCGACGACGAGGGCGACGGCGGCGATGACGGGGAGGCGGACCCGGACTACGACTACACGCCGCTCTACTGCGTGAAGGACGGCACCAAGGAGACCTACGGGTACTCGCTCAGCCTCGGCATCTTCAAATGGGGCCAGGAGTACAGCTACGCCAAGGAGAACCTCTCCGACGGCAGCGTGGTCGTCACCTTCGTGCCCAGCACCGAGGTCGGCGTCGCCGGCGGCGCCGGCTGGGACTTCGGCAAGAAGAACGCCGACGCCCCCGCGCACGCCGGCGCCACCGTGGAGGGCGGCGTCAGCGCCAAGCTCTCGCCCGGCATGACCTACATCTTCAAGAGCAAGGAAGAGTACGAGAAGTTCGCCGACGAGGTGGACGCCGCCATCGCCGAGGAGCAGAACCGGCAGATGAACCCGCGGGGCCAGACCGGCCTCGCCCTCGCCGAGCTGTTCGGCCTTTACGAGCGCCCGGAGATCACCGTCGAGCCGACCGTCCGCACCGCGACCCTGGAGCTGAAGGGGACCCTCGACGGGGCACTCGGGGTCTGGGCCGGGCCGGCCGCGGAGAAGGGCGACTCGTGGAACATGAACCTCGGCGCCCAGGGCAACGTCACGCTCAGCGGCAAGTACGACAAGTCCACCTGGTACAGCGACCCGAAGAACATCCAGACCTCGGAGACGTTCGGCTGGACGGGCTCGGGGAGCCTCGGCGCCACCGCGCTCGCCGCGCACGCCGACGGTGAGCTGAGCTGGAGCGGCGGCACCCGGATCATGCGCAACGAGGACGGCTCGCTGGACAGCATCCGCTACATCGCCGCCGCCGAGGGCTCCTACACCGTCGGCATCGACAAGCAGAACCAGCGGAAGAACAAGGACGGCCTGGACGGCGGCGGCATCAGCGGGGGCAAGAAGCAGACCAAGAGCGTCACCCAGATGGTCCAGCTCGACTTCGACACCCCCGAGGAGCAGGCGGCCGGCGAGAAGCTGCTCGAAGAGCACGGACTCATCCCCCCGCCCTACGTCTCCAACGCCATGGCCGACCAGCTGGACGAGGAGGACTACGGCGGCGACATCGCGGAGAAGCCCGAGGACGACGCGCCCCCGTGGGACGAGGTCTTCTACGAGAAGGGCCGCGCCTGGCAGTACGCCTCCGACGTGGAGACCGACCAGGGCGAGCTCTCCGCCAAGATCAAGATGGGCCTGCAGTTCGGCGGCAGCGTGAACTGGGCGATGGAGGAGCGGAACACCACCGACGCCCTGATGCTGGCCGGTCCGGAGGACGGCGGCCCCCGCCGGTTCGTCGAGTACGCTGACTGCGTTTCCGACCAGGCCAAGGAGGACGAGGGCTGATGAGAGCCGTACTCGCCGTCGCAGCGGCGGCCGGGGTCTGGATCGTCGGAAGCGTCGCGGTCGGCCTCGGGGTCGAGTCGCTGGCCCCGGTCGACCAGATCACCGACGACGTCGGGCGGATCGCCTGGTACGCACTCCCGCAGCTCCCGGTCACCTTCCTGATGGTGCTGGCCGCGGCGCTGGTCTACGGCCGCCCCCGGCTGCGCAGCGCTCTCGGGGCGGCGGTGGTCCTCGCCCCTCCGCTGGTGGACCTGGTCGCCGACGTGGTGCTCTCCGTGGGCGCCGGGACCCCCGCCTCGGTGATCACGGCCCGGGCGCTCTGCTTCGTGGCCGGCGCCGCCGCGGCCTGGTGGATCGCCCTCCCCGCCCGGGAGCAGGAGAACGTGTTCGCCCGCGCCCGCCGCTAGCGGACGGTCCGCACCGGCCGCCGCGGAACCCGGCCCCGCGCCCGCCCGGTCCGGTCGCGCTCACCGGGCCGGGCGCACCCACCTCGTCGAGCTCAGGGGCACCGTTTTCCCGCCCCCGGCCCCGCGCTCACCTTGTCGAGCTCAGGGTCGTCGTCTTTTCCCGGCCCCTTCCTACTCGGGGAAACAAGACCGCTCGGGGTGGGCCGGGCAAAGACGACGACGCGGAGCTCGACGTCATCGCGGTGGTACGACGACGATGTTGAGCCCCGGCCTGTTGCTTTTGCCCGGCCCGCCGCTCCGGCGGTCCCGTGCACGGTGTGCGTCCAGGGCCGGGGAAAAGCAACAGCCCTGGGCTCAACAGGGTGGGCGCGGGGCCGGGGGACACGGAAGCGCCGGTGGGGCGGGCGCCTGCCCGCACCACCGGCGCTTCCGGGGTTCCGCCTACTCCGGGGGAGAGACGGTCACGGTGACGGAGCCGGCGTTGCCGACCCCCTCATGGTCCTCGGGAGGGTCCTCGACCTCGTCGAGGGTGATCGTGTAGCCGTTCTCCAGTTCGAGGGCGTCCCCTTCGGACCCGGTGAGCGTCTGCGGCTCGTCGATGCCGGGGCCGGCGGAGACGGTCAGCCGGGCCTCGCCGTCGGTCACCCGGGACAGCGAGAGCTCCAGGTCGCTGGAGCGGTCCTGCGCCCCCTGGGCGAGCCGCAGGGTGCGCTCCTCCCCGCTCGGGGGCGGCGAGGGGTCGACGGTGCGGCGGGTGGGGGAACCGGTCGGGTCCAAGGCTGGCTCCTCGTCTCCGCCACCGCTGCACGCGGCGCCGAAGGCCAGCAGGAGGGCGCAGCAGACGGCGGCCGGCAGCGCGCGGCGGCGGTTCGGTCGGTGGGGCATCGGTCGTCTTCTCTCCCGGGAGCGGCCGTTCACGGCGGTCGGCTATTCGGCCTCGTTCGTCTGCACGGTGTCCAGCTTCTCGCGGAACTCCTCCATGGTCAGCGTCGCGTGCTGCCGACCCCAGGGGTTGTACAGCGTCACCTTGCCGTCCTTGATCTCCTTCACGACGTAGGCGTGGTTGCCGACCAGGCTGTCGCCGCTTTCCAGCTCATAGTAGGAGTCCTTCTTGTCGCCGGGCGTCGTGGCGCCGATCGCGACGCCCTCGTCCAGCATCGCGGAGAGGAACTCCTCGGTCTGCAGCATGCCGGGGACCTCGCCGCTGTCGTCGCCGGTGATCGTCTCCATCGCGTCGCCGGGCCAGCCGCCCTCGATCTCCCCGAAGCTGCCCTCCTTCTCGGCGTAGGCCTTCTCCAGGATGGCGGGCCACATGACCCCGCCCTGCGGGCTGGAGAACGCGGGGCTGTTGTTGGAGTTGACCACCAGGTCGGGGGTGACCGTCACCTGCTCGCCGTCGCCGAAGGTGACGGTGTAGGTGCCGTTGGCGTTCTCCTTGATCATGTCCTTGATGATCTGGGGGTTCTGGTCGGCGATGGCGCCCATGCCGGCCAGCCACCAGCAGTCGCCCAGGGCGCCCTGCCGCAGGTCGTCGGAGCCGATCTCCCCGTCGTCGCCCCAGAGCGTGCCGTTCGGGTACTCGGCCCAGCCGAGGTCGGTGCGCCTCCCGTCCTCGGTGTTGGCGCTGTCGCCCTCGACGTCGTCGAAGGACGGGTCGATGCCGTGCCGGTCGATGTCGCGCAGGTCCCGGAGGATCTCCAGGTCCACCCGGGAGAGCACGATCTCGCGGACGCCGTCCGAATCGAGCAGCTCGCGGATCTCGTCCGCGGTGAGCGAGGACATCAGGGTGTTCAGCTCTTCGGAGGTCATCCCCTCCATGACCTCGGCCGGGTCACGGGGGCAGTTGAAGAGGCAGAAGTCCCAGAAACCGCTGTCCAGGGACTCGCGGATCTCCGCGAGCTCGTCCTCGATCGCCTCCGGGTCGGCGTAGTCGGGGCCGTCGGAGCCGTCCGGCTTCTTCCCGTTCCCGCCCCCGCCGATCCGGTGCTCCTGGGTGGTGACGTCGGGCCCACGGGTGTCCGGTCCGTCGTTCTCCTCGCACGCGCCGCTCTGCTCGACGGCCTCCGAGACACGGCACAGGCCTTCGCGGAACATGTCGGCGATGCGGGAATCGAGTCCGGTCGCGAACACCGCCACGACCAGGGCGGCGACCACCAGGACACCGGCGGCGTACTCGGTGAGGCCGGCTCCGCGGTCGGGGCGTCGGCGGGCCGCAGCGGCGGGGGGAGGGGAGAGGGCGCGCATGCAGGGCTGCTTTCACAAGGTCGGCTGATGTCAGTGCCGAAGGGCGAGGCGCAATCCGATGCGGGGAGCCTAAGAGCCGGAGCGGTCGGGCGTCGTGAGACCGGGGGCCCAAAACGGGAGGGGCGCGGATTGGGCCCGGTGGCCGGAACCGGACGCGAGATCCGGCGGTTCGGGCGGTATGTGCGGGATCTGGGCGGCGCTCGGGGGCGTCTCATCCAGGGGATGCGGACATGAGGAGGGGCGTGAAGACCGGAGGCGGCATGAAGAGAGGAATGGCGGCGGGCGCCGGCCCGGCGGTCGGTGTGGTGATCGGGGTCGCCCTGGGCGTCTCCATCGACAACATCGGCCTCGGGATCGCGATCGGCCTGGTGCTCGCCGTGGCGTTCGGTATCGGTTTCAGCAAGCGGCGCTGAGCTCAGCCGCGCTTCGCCGAGCGGCCGGCGGCGATGCCGGCCGCGCAGCCCAGGGCGGCCGCCGCGGCGTGCGCGGCGGCCGTGCCCGCACCGCCGCCGTTCGAGGCGAACAGGGCGAGGGTCATGGCGACCGCGGCCACCGGGCCGGCCGCGCCGACGGCCGCGGCCGCGCGCGGGGCGAGCCGGGCCCGGATCACGGCGACCGCGGTGCCCGGCCACACGGCCAGGGCGACCAGGACCAGGACCGCCAGGACGCTCAGCACGTCGGCGGTGGTCACGGTCTCCCGCACGATGACGGTGCCGTCGGCGGGGGCGACCGCGGCGGCGGTCGCCGCGGCGCCGATCAGGGTGTAGCCGATCATGGTGACCAGCCAGCCGCCGCACACCACCGCGGCCGACCAGAGGGGGGCTCTCATCGGTTGCGCCTCTCTTCGCCCCGCCCGGGCGGGGCGGCCTCACTCGTCCTGGACCGGAGGTTCCTGCGCCGCACGGGCCGCCCCCGCCGGGCCGCACGGGCCGGGCAGGGGACGCGCCCGCGCCCGCGGAGCACGGCGGGGGCGGCGCCGGAACCACCGCAAATGTAGCCGCAGCCGGAGCATTGGGGTCCGGCCCGCCCGGTCATCGCCCCTCCCGGGAGACGCAGTCGGGGAAGTCGAGGAAGCCGCGGGTCCCCTCCGGGCGGGGGGCGCCCAGGTACTCGGCCTCCACGGTGTGCGCGGCCGACGACTCGGTGGACAGCTTCAGCCCCAGGCCCAGGCCCAGCGCGACCTTGCCGCCGAAGGCGGCCGCATCGGTGGTCTTCTCCTGGACGGTGTTGGAGACGGTGGCCTTGTCGTACAGCAGCCGCTCGAACTCGCCGGCCCCTTCGGGGGGCTCCCGCAGCAGGTCGCCGCCGTCGTCGAAGACCTGGCTGAAGGCGAGCGAGGGCATCCCGGTCAGCCCCTGCTCCTCCAGGTACCGCTCGGCGATCGCGCGCTCCTCCGGGGTGTCCAGGGTGAGCGTGGTCCGGGTCTCCTGCAGGATGCCCGCGCCCTCCTTGTCCTTCAGCCCGCCCTTGCCGCCCTTGTACCTGTTGCCCAGGCGGTCCTTGCTGACCAGGGACTCCTCGACCGAGGTGGTGTAGACGAGCTCCACCGGCTCGCCCTCCTCGTTGCGCGTCACCCGGACCGCGCCGGTCCAGTTGCGCAGGTCCTCGGCGCCGGCGCCGCCGAGCTCGCTGCCCACGCCGAGCTGCCCGTCCATCTGGTAGGTGGTCCCGGTGAGGGGGTTGTCCGGGTCGCGCCGGTCGGTGCGGACCGAGACCTGGCCGCCGACCCGGATCTTGCCGTTGAGGCCGGTCCCGCTGTCCCAGTAGGTCTCGCCGGAGGAGGTCTTGACCCCGGCGCCGGCCTCCGCGTTGGCCCCGGCCTCCAGCCGCAGGGTCGCGGTGGTGATCCCGGGGTCGGGGATCTCCGGCGGCGGGTTGAGCGCGTAGTAGAGCCCGGCCCCCGGGTTGCGGGCCATCGAGTCCATCGCCATCTGGTTCTCGATGATGTCGTCCTTGAAGGACCGCGCCTCCGCCTTGTCCTTGAACACCCAGGTGTCGCCGACCCCGGCCTTCAGGTAGGCGCCGATCTTCGCCTCCGCGCCGAGCCGCACGTTCTTCCCGCCCTCGCCCTTCACCTGGAAGGCCTTGCCCTCCACGCCCAGCTCCACGTTGTGCGGCATGAGGGTGAGCCGGTAGGTGCCGTCGGCCATCTGCTGCTCCATGAAGGCGTACTCCTCGCCGAACTTGAAGATGCCGACGTACATGGAGTAACCGGCCTTGTCCTGGAGCTGGTACACCTCGCAGCGCGGTGGCAGGTAGTCCTCGTCCTTGGGTGCGTCGGCCCGGTCCCCGCCGGGGTCCAGGCCGCAGTCCTTCCCGCCGCCGATCACGCAGAAGGCGTACTCCAGAAGGCCGGCCACCCGGGCCGGAACCGAGACCACGGCGACCGCCCCGAGCAGGGCGGCGACGAGCAGGACCAGGGCCGCGTACTCCGTGGCCGATGACCCGCGGTCGCCGCCGCGCCTCCCACCGAAGAACTCCACCGCACTCCCCGCCCCCGCCTCTGCACCGTCCGAGCGGTTCCGAGGCTAAGAGCGGGAAAGAAAAGGCATCAGACCCAGCGGAGCAGGGCCTTATGGGGACTTTCCTGGGACCTCTGTGCCGCTCACTGAAACGGCGTTCGGGAAAAGTAGTGGAGTCCTTCCAGATCACCCGCGGTGCCGAAGAGAGAAGGCGGAGAAAAGGGGGGCCCAGAGGGGTGGGCCTGTTTCATTCCCCGTAACCGGGGTGCCGCTTTTCGGTGCCCGGACGTTGGGCCAAGAATCATCCGCTCATCCGGGCCGGGCGGAGGCGCGGGGAGCCCCGGGGACGCGGCCCCGGCGGGCCCCGCTCAGGAGGCGGCGTCGGCCCGCTCGGCGCACTTGGCGGCCCACGAGGCCTGGTGCTCGGTGAGCCCGGGCTCCTCGGCCAGGGCGCGGAGTTCACCGGCGAGCTCCGGCGCCCGCCGGGCCAGCCGGGAGAGCGTGCCGAGCGCGACCCACCAGGCGTCCCGCCCGGGATCCCAGTCGGCCCCGCGGGCGATGCGCAGCAGCTCCGGAATGCTCCCCGCGGCGGCGTCCAGCCCCCTGAGCGCTCGGATGATCAGAACGGCCCGGCTCGGGCTGCGGGTGGAGCGGAGCGAGGCCGCCAGCAGCGGAACCGCCTCCCCGGAGAGCGGCGACCGGGCGACCGCGTTGATGAGGGCACCGGCCTCGTCGTCGGAGGCCTGCGGGGAGTCGATGACCCTGAAGGCCGCGGCCAGGTCGCCCGGGGAGGCGCCCGGCGCGCCGGAAGCGTTCGGGTCTCCCTCAGGAGAGTCGGAGGAATTCATCGAGAGCGCCCTTGTAAGCCGTGCTCTTCGTCGGATTCTGCGTATTCCTGATGACGATCACGCCGTTGTTCTCATCGTGCCAGGCGATTCTTCCGTTCTTCAGCTTCGGCTTTTTCAGGATGTTGTTCGCAGGGTTGTTGCTCTTCCTCGGGGCCATCGCCCCCTGCAGGTAATCCGCGAGTTCGTCGTTGTCCTCGAAACCGAGTTCCTTCGCCTGGCCGGAGTGCTGGGCGATCGGGCCGGCGTCCTCCAGGTCCCCGGCCGGCTCCGGGTCGTACACGCCGTCCCAGTCCGCGGGGGAGGTCTCCGCCTCTTCCTCGGAGCCGTCCTCCCCGCCGCCGGAAGGATCGTCCTCCTCGCCCTGCCCGCCTTCTTCGCCGGTGCCGCCGTCCTCTTCTCCGGGGGTACCGTCCTGGTCGCTCCCGCCGGCCTCGGCCCGCCGTACCCAGCGCATCCCCGTGCCCCTTCCCGGAAGCCCCGGGCGGGCGCCTCCGCGCATTCCAGGGCGGAGAGAAAGCCTACGGAGCGGGGGACCGGGCGTCTTGAGCCCGAGGGCCCGACTTCAGGGCGGGGCCGGAACCCGCAGGGCCCCGGCTCAGTCGGTGTAGATGTACTGGTCGATGTCGATCGAGGCGCCGGCGAGGGCCGCCCACCGGACGGCCTCCGGGGCGAACCAGATCCCCTTCTGGCCGGGATCGTCGACGTCGTCGATCTCCTGGCAGAGCGAGACGTACACGGTTCCCTCCGGGGTGATCCGCCCGACCGTGCGGGCCACCGGTTCGCCGAGGTCGACCAGCCGGTCGAACAGCGGGTCCGGCCGTCCGGCCCGGCCCAGGTCGATCCGCCAGTGAACCCCGCCTCGGCGGGTCTCCCTCCTGGTCAGTGCGTCCTCGAAACCCCGGTCCGCGAGTGCCGTCCGCAGTTCCCCGGCCTCCGCCTCGCCCAGGTCCGCGGCGATGCGGACGGAGAGGCGGAAGGGGTGCTCGGTCCCTACCATTTCTCATACGTCTTGATCGTCGTATTTCCGTCCTTGGTGACCAGCCACAGGAAACCGTCGTCCCCCTTGGCCACGTCGAACTTCGAGATGGCGCCCTTCCCCACGTAATCCTCCTTGAACTCGTGCGGATCGGTGTCGTACCGCTCCAGGATCTTCTTGAGCTGCTTCTCCTTGAGCTTTTTGAGGCTGACGTTCGCGGCCTTGGCGGCATCGCCGCAGACGTTCCGCGGATCGTTCGTGCCGGCGAGGGGGCTCATGCCTCCCGCGAGGACACGGTAGGCGTACAGCCCGTCGACGGTGAAGCCGCGGACCTGCCCGCCCGAGGCCCAGCGGGAGGGCGGATCGGAGAACGAGGCGCCTTCGAAGGAAAGGGCGCCGCCACCGGCCAGGAGGGCCGGGACGCCGACGACGGACCTGTTCTTCTTGCCGGGGACCCCGCAGGCGTCCAGCGCGTCGTCGACCTTGCCCTTGGCGGTGTCGACCGCCTTCTCCAGGCCTTCCTTGGTCTTCTTGGCCTTGCGCCAGCGGTTCCAGAGCTTGTAGATCTTGGGACCGTTCTTGATCAGCTTGGCGCCCTTGCCGAAGGGGCTGAAGCCGACGATGGTCCACAGGCAGGCGACGATGTCGCCTTCGGTGAGGCAGGCCTTGGCGTCGTTGTAGCCGACGATGTCGCCGAGGAGGTTCATCAGGTCGTCGTAGAGCTGATCGGAATCGGCCCCGGCGAGGGCGCTCTCGGCGTCGGCGAGGTCCTGCTCGGCGTCCTCCAGGTCTCCGGCCAGCTCCGGATCGTAGAGGACCTCCCTGCCGTCACCGGACTCTCCGTCCTCGCCGTCGGTTTCGGGAGGTGCGGAGGGGGACGTGGAGGGCTCCTCTTCCCGGCCCTCGCCGTCCTCTTCTCCGGGGGTGCCGTCCTGGTCGCTCCCGCCGGTCTCCTGGTCGCCGCCCTGTCCTTCGCCGTCGCAGCCTTCGCTGTCGGGCATGATGCGGCAGATGCCCTCGGCGTAGAGGACCTTGACGTCGGTGGGGAGCCCGAAGGCGAAGACGGCGGTGACGATGGTGGCGACGAGGATGACGACGGCGGCGTACTCGATCTTGAACCCGCCGGCCTCGGCCCGCCACACCCAGCGCATCCCCGTTCCCCCTGTCCCCCGAACCTCCTGTGACCAGAGGAAGAGCGTAGGAAGCAGGGGCGCCGGGCGTCTTGGGCCCGGGGGCCCAAGTGCGGTGCGGGGCCGGAACCGGACGCGTCCGTCAGTCGGTGAACTTCAGGTAGGCGATCCCGTCGCCGACCTCGACGACCTCCAGGGTGCGGTCGCCCGCGGCGAACTCCTCGCCGGCGGCGGCCTCGACCTGCTCCTCGCCGCCGTCCTCGGTCTGCACCAGCATCCGGGCGGTGCCGCCGGCGGTGGCGCCCAGGCCGATGGTGATCCCCGACTCGGTGCTCTGGTGCCCCAGCCGGACGGAGAAGACCTCGGGGTCCTCCATCGGGCCGCCGTCCTCCGCGCCGCCCTCCCCGGGGGAGCCGCCGTCCTCCTCGGAGGAGGCGGACGCCGCCGGGGCCTCGGGGTCGTCGATCGTCAGCGCGACGCCCTCGTCGCCGCCGGTCTCGATGCGCTCCACGGTGATGGTGCGGCGGCCCGCCTCGAAGGTGTCGCCCTCCCCGGCGCGCACCGTCTCGGTCTCGAAGTCCTCCGCGTACACCTCCATGACCGCCTCGTCCTCGGAGACGCTCATCAGCCCGATCCGCAGGTCGCCCTGGGCGAGCTGGTTGCCCTGGACGATGTAGTGCTCGTCCTCGCCGGCGGGCGGCCGCTCCCCGTCGCCGGAGCACCCGGCCGCGGCCAGCAGCAGGGAGAGCAGCAGGGCGGGCGCGGCCCGCCCGAGCCGTCGTGGGCGAGGGGAGGAGGGCATGGGCGTACCTTACTCGTCGAGGTCCATGGAGTGGACGGCGGCGATGTTGTCGTTCACCTCGTCGATGGTCATCACGATGTCATCGGTGTGGGGGCCCCACGGGTTGCGCACCGTCACCGTCCCGTTCTCCCGGTCGACCGAGGTCACGAAGTAGACGTGCCCGCTGACCAGGGTGTTGTCCTGGATCAGCTCCTTCTTCTCCTTGTCGTCGCCGTTCGGCGGGGTGGAGAAGGTGATCGCCTCGCCGCTCTCGAAGTCGTCGGCGAGGGTGTCGATGTCGGTCCCGGTGAAGTCGGGGACGTAGTCCAGCCCCGCGTCGCCGCTGAAGGTGTTCATCGCGCCGCCGGGGTGCCAGTTCTCGATGTTCCCGTAGTCGTTCCCCTCCATCTGGGCGTAGGCCTTCTCGATGACGGCCGGCCAGATGACCGGGGGGTCCTCCTGGGAGCCGGCGAAGGCGAGCGTGCCGTCGGGGTTGGTGGGCAGGTCCGGGGTGACCGTGATCGGGTCCCGGCCGGGGAAGGTGACGGTGAAGGTCCCGTTCGGGTTCTCCTCGATCATCTCCTCGACCATCCCGGGGCTCTGCACGGCCATCGCGCCCATGGTCGCCATCAGCCAGCAGTCGCCGAGCGCGTTCTGGTCGATGTGCTCCCACATCACCGGATCCTTGCCGTCCTCGGTGGAGCCGTAGAGCGAGTAGGAGGCGGGCTCCCGGTAGGTGACGCTGCCCGGGCTGTCCCCGGACGCCGGGTCGCCGCCGACCTCGTCGAACCCCGGCTGGGCGAAGGGCGTCGCCCCGCTCTCCTGCAGCGTGCGGATGGTGTCCAGGTGGGCGAGCTCCATGACCTCGTCGATGAAGTCGAAGTACTCCTGCTCCAGCGGGATCGGACCGGACTCGAAGAGGCGCTGCAGCTCCTGCGGGGAGAGCGCGTCGACCACCCCGGCGAAGTCCTCCGGGGAGAGGTCCCGGTAGACGTCCCAGGCGCAGCTGCCGGAGAACCAGGGGGCGTCCTCGTGCCACCGCTCCAGGCACTCGTCCAGCTCGCCGAGGGCGGCCTGCACGTTCTCCCGGTCGGCCTGCTCCGGTTTCGGCCCCTCGTAGGGTTCGGCCGGCGGGCCCGCGGGGTGCCCCGGCGGCGGCCCCTGGTAGCCCGGGTCGTCCGGGTCGGTCGGCTCGGCCGGCGGACCGGCCGGGTGCCCGGGCGGCGGGCCCTCATGGCCGGGGTCGTCCGGGTCGGACTGGTTCCAGTACTGCCCGTCCTGCCCCGGTCCGCCCGACGGCCCGTCCCCGCCGCCGGTCGCCGCCTCGATGCCGTCGAACCCGGCCTCGAACAGCCGGGCGGCCTTCTCCGGGACCCCGAACCCGAAGACCGCGCCCGCGATCAGCGCGATCAGCAGGACGGCGGCCCCGTATTCGAGCATCGAGGCGCCGCGGTCCGCAGCGGGGAGTCTCCTGGGCACGGCCGTGTGCACCGCCTGTCCGGCCGACGTCTGGGGGATGGAGGGGGTCGGCTGCGCAGCAGGCTAGCCGCACCCGGGGAGGGAGGGTAGGGCCCGGGGGCCCATTTCGACCCGGTACCGCCCGGCTCCCGCCCTTTCCCCGGAGGAATCCCGCCCTCTAGGATTCCGGAGCGCCGCCCGGACATTCCCCTATCGGGCGGGTGCTTCTTCGCTTTTCAGAGAAACGAGGTATGCGGTGGACCGGGCCCCGCGGGCCGAGAAGGGCGCCGGAAAGATCGAGTACGGGGCCCTCGTGCTGATGGTGGCCACCCTCGTGGCCGCGCTGACCGTCTTCAACCTGCCCACCGACGTGCGCAGGATGTACGAGATCGGCCTGTGCCGGATCACCGGGGACGACGAGGACTGCGACGAGGCGGGCTCCGGCGGCGAGCAGGCCGGCGGCGGAGACGGCGGCGGCGGATCCGGGTCCGACACGGACGGCGGCGGCTCCGCCGATGGGGAGGACGAGGGCGGCGGGGACCAGGAGGAGACCGAGGACCCGCCCGCCGACGCGGAGACCATCGTCTACGACCCCGGGGCGGCCCAGGCGCTGATCGACGCGCACGGGGAGCTGGCCGAGGCCAAGGAGGCCAAGGAGGACGCGGAGAGCGAGTACGCCTCCCTCGACGACGAGCTGATGGGCATCCTCCTCGACCTGATGGGCGTCGAGGACGCCCGCAAGTGCCTGACCGAGGGCGACATCGTCGCCTGCCTGTGGACCGTGGTCGGCTTCACCCCGTGGGGCAAGGGCGCCAAGCTGGTCAAGAAGGCCCCCAAGATCATCAAGCTCTTCTCCCGCTGGCGGAAGCTGAAGAAGGCCAAGGACGCCGCCCTCAAGCGGTTCGACAAGGCCAAGGACGGCACCCGGGACGCGGTGGGGGAGTGCAAGGCCGGGAAGCCCCGGCGCAGCGCCTACGGGGCCTCCGCGTTCGGTGGGCCGGTGGTGCTCTCCGACGGCACCGAGCTCACCCTGGTCCACGCGGCGCCGGCCGCCGGGGACGGGGAGAAGAAGCCGACGCTGGAGGAGCTCCTCGCGGAGGCGGACAAGCCGAGCAAGCCGGCCCCCAGCCTGGAGGAGCTGCTCGCCGGCACGGAGGGCACGGTCTGCGCCAACCCCGACCCGGGCCGTGGGCCGGACGGCAAGCCCGGTGAGCTCAAGGGCCTGCACAGCGAGAAGGCCATGAAGGAGAGCACCCTCAAGGCGCTCCGCAAGCAGAGCACCGATGAGATCGTCGATTCGCTGAAACCGGGCGGCGAAGAGGCCCTGATCGTCAAACCGGACGGCACCATCATGAACGGGAACCACCGGATCAGGATCCTTCAGGAGCGCGGGTACGACGTGGACGGCCTGCCGCGCGAGATCTACCGGTCCGACCTGCCCGACGACGGATTCTGGGAGTGACGCCGGTGAACACGGCCGACCGGACCCGCGCCCTGCTCGCCTCGCGGCGCGGCGCCGCCTTCCTCACCGACCTGGTCTGGGAGCTGACCATCGCGGCGCGGGCCTCCCGGACGGAGGCGGACGCCCCCTGCGAGACCACCTGCCGCAGGCTCGCCGGCTACCTGGAGGCCCAGCACCACCTGGCCGGCGCCCTGCGCACCCGGGCGGCGGAGGACGGCTCGGTCGAGGCCGGCGAGGGCTTCCTCGACGGGATCCGGGAGATCGCCGAGGGGTACGACATCGCGGGCGGGGTCCGGCACGCGATCCTCCGCTCCCTGGACCGCTTCGACGGGGCCTGACGGCCGCGGCCCGCGCGGCGCCCCCTTCCCCGGTGGGCGCCGCGCGGGCCGGTCCGCCCGCCCGGTCAGGACCAGGCGAGCGTCTTGTACGGGCCCAGCTCCGGCTCCAGGCAGGGTTCTTCCGCGACCTTCTCGGGCTCTCCGCCGCCGCTCAGGGACGTGGTGTAGACGCCCGAGGCGGTCTGGAACAGGACCCGCTCCTCGTCGGCGTCGGCCACGGCCACGTCGGGCAGCCGCCCGTCGCCGCCCAGCGGGACGGCCTCGCTCAGCGAGATGCTCCCGTCCTCCTCGATCGAGGCCTCGGCGATGGCGCCGTAGGGGGTGCTGGTCTCCGGTGCCGCCAGGGTGCCGGCCCCGCGCATCCAGAACCCGTCCTCGGCTGCGGGCATCCCGTCCAGCAGCACGTACTCGTCGACGTTCTCGGAGACGATGACCGAGGCGTAGGCGACCTGCCCGCCCTCGGTGGTGCGGTGCTCGGACGAGAGCACGCCGTCCGCCGGCGCCTCCACCTGGACCAGCTCGCCGAACTGCGGCTCGCCCTCGGGGGTGAAGGCCCACAGCACCTCGCTGCCGGGGTCCCCCTCTATCTCGGGCACGCCGGACTCCGGCCCGGTCTCGTCGATGTCGTCGCCCTCCTCGTAGGAGGCGTGCTCGATGGAGACCAGCCGGATCGTGTCGCCGGTCCGCTTCTCGAACCAGAGCCTCCCGCCGTCGGGGGAGAAGCGGGGGCCGGTGAAGGAGGCGCCGGAGCCGCCCCCGGTGGGGGAGAGCGTGTAGGCCTCCTTGTAGGCCTTGTCCCGCGGGTCCAGCCGGAGGACCGCGATCCCGTTCTCGGCGGGCAGGGCCAGGTGCGACCAGTCCGGGGCGAACCAGGCGCGCTCGACCTCCAGCGAGGGAACGACGGCCTCGATCTCGATCCGCTCCTTCGGGTCTCCGCACGGGTCGTCGGGGGAGGCGACGGTCAGGGTGGAGGCGGGGTCTCCCATCTCCACGCTGACGATGCCGCCGAAGTCGATCTCGGGGGCCGGTTCGGGAGACCGCCCGGTCTCCGAGGCCTCTCCTCCGCTCTGGCCTCCGCATGAGGCCAGGAGGGGGATCAGAAGGAAGCCCGCCGCGGTTCTTCGGAAAGCGGAGGGGACCGTCGCGGCGCTGAGTCTGGACAATGGGGGGCCTTTCCAGAGGTGTTTTGCCGAGGGAAACGGTAGCGCAATCCGGAAAGGGTCGTGACGGGGTGCGGGTGGTGATCGGAGACTTCAATGCTCGGATCGTTTAACCTGCGGATTCATCAAAAATAGTCGATCCTTGAACTTCTTTTCGGTGAAGAATTTCTTTGCGTGATGCCATCGTTCTAAGAGGCGGGTCGGTCCCGCGAAAATGAATGGCCGGTCAGGTCATCGGACCTTTGTCGCCCCGGGATCGCGGGTCGCCCGTAGGGCCCTCAGCACCGGACGCACGGAAAGCGGCCACGGGCGAATGCAGACGGCCGCCCGGCCCGAATCCGGCTACGGGTCAGACGCGCCCTTCGGCCCAGGAGGCGAACGGCTCCCGCGCCGCGGCCACCGGATCGACCAGGCGGAGCGAGCGGGCGAAGGCGATCGCGACGTCGGACAGCATCCGGTCCAGCTCGTCCCGGCCGACCCACTCGGTGTCGGGGTCGGGCACCCAGTCGGTCCGGGACTCGCACCGGATCCGGACCCGGTCTCCCTCCGGGCGGTAGTACAGCGTCCGCTGGAGGCCCTGCTCGTAGAAGTCCGACATCGCCTCGGCGGAACCGCGGAGCGCTTCGAGCACCTCGGGCAGGTCCTCCATGAAGGTGGACAGGTCGACCCAGACGTCGACCGGCCAGTCCGCGCCGAAACCGCGGACGCGGAACTCGCAGTCGGTCTCGGCGAGCAGCTCGCAGGCCTCCATGACGGCGGTCTCGTAGTCCTCGGAGAGGACCGCGTCCCCTTCGGGCGCGGCGGCGCGCGTCGCCTCGGAGAGGGTGATGGAGAACAACGCGTCCGCTCCTACTCCCTGATCACCGGATAAGCGGTCTTGATCGTACCGTCCTTCTTCAGCACGACCAGGATGTGCGTGGCCTCCTTGATGGAACCGTCGGGCATGATGACCTGCCCCAACCCGTCAGGCGCCTCGAAGACCTGCTCGTCCGGGGCGAAGGGCCCCTTGGGGTTGTAGCTGTTCTTGATGAAGTCCGAGCCCTTCTGGTTGTCCAGCCACTGCCCCTGGGGGTTCTTCGTGGAGGCGGCCCGGCCCTTCAACTTCTCGGTGTTCTTCGAGCCGGCGCCGTGCCTGCTGAAGGTGTGCCCGAACGTCTTGGTGCTCTTCGGGTCCCAGTTGAGCTCGCACGGAGTGGCGGGTTCCCTGTTCTTCTTGCCCGCCGGCACGAAGGCGAGCGCGTACGTCCCGGAAGGCCCGCCGCCCCCGCCGTACACCGCGGGCGCCGCCCGGAGACCGCCGCCGGAGGAAACGCCGAGCGAGGCGGGGACCGCGCTGTAATACCGGTTGCTCAGCCCGGCGGCCCGCTCGCAGGTCTTGATCGCGTCGTCGACCTTGCCCTTGGCGGTGTCGACCGCCTTCTCCAGGCCTTCCTTGGTCTTCTTGGCCTTGCGCCAGCGGTTCCAGAGCTTGATGATCTTGGGGGTGTTCTTGATCAGCTTGGCGCCCTTGCCGAAGGGGCTGAGGCCGACGATGGTCCACAGGCAGGCGATGAGATCGCCTTCGGTGAGGCAGGCCTTGGCGTCGTTGTAGCCGACGATGTCGCCGAGGAGGTTCATCAGGTCGTCGTAGACCTGGTCGGAGTCGGCGCCGTCCAGCTTCCCCTGGGCCTCCTCCAGCTCCTCCTGCGCCTCGGCGTAGTCGTCGGCGGCCTCCTGGTCGAAGGCGCCGGCCGGCTCCATGACGGGGGAGTCCGAGCCGTCGCCCTCCTCGTCCTCACCGCCGCCACCGGGAGGCGCGGAAGGAGAGGGGGAGGGCCCCTCTTCCGGCTGCCCTTCACCGTCCTCTTCTCCGGGGGTGCCCTCCTGGTCGCTCCCGCCGGTCTCCTGGTCGCCGCCCTGCCCTTCGCCGTCGCAGCCTTCGCTGTCGGGCATGATGCGGCAGATGCCCTCGGCGTAGAGGACCCTGACGTCGGTGGGCAGTCCGAAGGCGAAGACGGCGGTGACGATGGTGGCGACGAGGATGACGACGGCGGCGTACTCGATCTTGAACCCGCCGGCCTCGGCCCGCCACACCCAGCGCATCCCTGCTCCCCTTCCCCCGGTGCCCCGGGCGGGCATCTCCGCGCATTCCAGGGCGAAGAGAAAGCCTACGGAGCGGGGGACCGGGCGTCTTGGGCCTGGAGACCCAACTTCGGCGCAGGACCGAGGCAGGGGCGCCCGGCCGACCGGAGGACTCCGCAGTGCGGGCCCGTCCCCCGGGAGGCAAGGGGCCGTTCCCCGCATGTACACGCCCCGGTGGCCTCCCGGGGCACCTTCCCGTCACACACGGGCCGCACCCTCGGGTCGGTTCATCCCCCCGATGCGAAGGAGCGCCTTCCTTGAACGGCCCGTACCGGATCCGCCCACTCCCCGCGGTCTCCCTCCCGGCGCTGGCACTGGCCACCGCGATCACCGCCGCCCCCGCCCCCGCGGCGGCGGACGAGGAGAGCGGCCTGCCCGAGATCACCCCGCGAGCCGAGACCGCCGCCGTCCACGGCGACGAGGAGGGGCGGAACTCCGACGCCGACGACCCGGCGATCTGGCGCCACCCCGACGACCCGGAGCGCAGCCTGGTCATCACCGCCCTCAAGGAGGGCGGGCTGCACGTCTACGACCTGGACGCCGAGTCGGTGCAGGAGATCCCCGCACCCGCGCCGCCCGGAGATGGCGACGCCCCGGGCCGGTTCAACAACGTCGACCTGGTGCAGGGGCTGGAAACGGCCTCCGGGCCGGTCGACGTCGCGGTCTCCAGCGACCGCGGCCACGACAGGCTGCGGATCCACCGCATCGACCCGGACGACCCCGACGCGCCGCTCACCGACGTCACCGACCCGGACGCGCCGTGGATCTTCTCCGACTCCCAGGAGGAGGTCAACGGGGAGGCCACCGCCTACGGCCTGACCACCTGGACCGATCCGGAGACGGGCCGCTCCTACGCCGTGGCCACCCAGGCCGCCCGCACCACCCTGGCGCTGCTGGAGCTGCTGCCCACCCCCGAGGGGACGGTGACCTACCGCGAGGTCCGCACCATCGAGCTGCCCGACACCTTCCGGATGCCCGACGGCACCTCCTGGACGCCGTGCGGCGACCCCGGCGAGCTGCCGCAGGCCGAGGGCCTGGCGGTCGACCCGGAGAGCGGAACGCTGTTCGCCGCGCAGGAGACCGTCGGCATCTGGCGGATGCGCGCGGACCTGAAGGGCGAGCCCGAGCTGGTGGACCGGGTCCGCGAGTACGGCGTTCCGGCCGAGTACGACGAGCAGGCCGACGAGTGCATCCCCGGCGACGACCCCGGCTACGGCGGCGAGCACCTCACCGCCGATGTCGAGGGGCTGGCCGTGCTCCCCGACGGCGAGGGCGGCGGCCGGCTGCTGGCCTCCAGCCAGGGGGACGACTCCTTCTTCGCCTACGACCTGGAGGAGGTGCGCGAGGACGATGAGGCCCACACCGGCGGCTTCCGGGTGGTCGCGGCGTCCGAGGAACTCGACGGCTCCGAGGAGTGCGACGGCCTGGAGGTGTTCGCCGAACCGCTCGGCGAGAGGTACCCGGACGGCCTGATGGTGGTCCAGGACGGAGAGGCCACCCCGGAGAACGACGACGAGCAGCGCGGCGACGCCACCGGCTTCAAGTTCGTCGACCTCGACGACGTCCGGGACGCCCTGGACGACGACTGACGTTCACAGGGGCCTCCCACCCGGAGCGGCCCCGGCCGCCGGAGCCCGCCTCCGGCGGCCGGGGCCGACCCCTTCCGACCGCCTGCGAATCCGGGCGACCCCCGCCGACCGGCCCGGTTCGACCGCATCACTCGGTCCAGAGGGTGAGGCTGGGGCCGGCGGGGGAGAGGCCGTCGGCGTCCTCGTCGGTGGAGACGTGGATGCGCCTGCCGGGGTGGCGCACCGTGCACACCGCGTACCAGCACTCGGCCAGTGCGTACAGCAGCTGAATGTCGTCGGCGTCGTCGGATTCGGCGAATTCGACGTGCGGGTAGAGGTCCCCGATGTACTGCAGATTGACGGTGGCCTGGGTGGTCTTGAGATCGTGCTCCTCCAACCAGCGGTCGACGTTGGTGGAGCTGAACCGGCGCTTGAGGAAGATCCCGCCGCGGTACTCCACCGTCTCCGGGCAGAACAGCCAGGCCGCCGCGATGGCGGCGTCCAGGGCGGAGGCCTGGTCGAGGTAGTCGACCGGATCGACACCGTCGGCGGATCCGATGGTGCGCTCGGCCCACTTCCGCACGTACTCGGGTATCCGCCGTTCAGACCAGCGGGGCGGGGGAGGTCGATGAGAGTCGTTCATCAAAGAAGTATGCGAAGAAGAAACTACGAGCCCAAAACGTGCAGGCCAGGGCTCTTTCAGTCGGGTGCGGGTCGGCCACTTCCGTCAGGGAAGGTCGGCTGCTGGAACTGGGGTTTCCTTTATTTTTCGTGCATGGCAGAGAGGTGGCGGTGGAACTGGACTTCCCCCATCTCTCTGACTCCTGAGACTCGGTAAAGGTATTCAATGAAATGGTTTTGCAGTACTTCTGGCCGGTGGGTTGTAAGGATGTCAAGGAGGCTGCGCTGGAACTTGCACACTTCCGAGTAGAGGTGAATGAATGGAACTTCGGCGAACCCTCTTCCGGGATGGATCCGAAGATTGAGGTTTTCATCTTTCAGGGAGAGAACGATCCGGCCGGATTCTCCCAAGAAGTCGACGTACGAACTTCCATCCATCGCCACCTGGGAGAGCGCCCCATGGAAGGAGAGGGCGAGGTCGATCAAAGGATACCGGCTTTTCCTCACCTCGGCTCCTTGGAGCTTCAATGAAAAATCCCCCAGGAACGCTCTTTCTCTGATCTCCCACTCTTCGAGCTTCGCCCACCCGGCTTCTTTGCGCCCCATGAGCCGCCCGTTGCTCTCCCCGTCCAAGGACCAGGATATCGAGAGTGAGTCTCTGGGTAGTTCGATCACTGCCGCCAATCCAGATTGAGTGGTGCTCGCCGGAAGGGTGCTAGCATCCCTGTGATGGAGGGGGGCAGAGGATTTTCCTTGCTGCTTCGATCTCCTTTTCTAGTAGCTCTTCGAATGAGGCAGCCACGCGTTCATCGCTGATTGAGGTGAGGTCTGTGCGCATCCACACTCCAGCCTCTCCCTTTTTAAAGAAATAGTATTGATAGCCTTGGTGGTGTCCAAAGAGAAATATTTTCTCTAACTCTTCTTCGGAGAAGATCTCGTCGATATCTTCGAAGGCCAGCAAGCAGCCTGGGTAAAAAAGTGATGAGCCCAGGAATATGTGACCTGCCTTCTTTCCCATCTTCCTCATAAAAGATAGGTAGGATTCAGGTGGAAGGAAAGTGTTGTTGGTGGATAGTATTTCATTGATCTCATCTCTACTGCATCCGTCGTATTGAAGCTCCTTCCCCCTTTCTTTTGCCAATGAAATAAGTGATTCCATTTTTTCTGGCAAGTTCATTCTATTCCTGGGATACAATTATTTCGATGTTTGGATATCGCTTTTTAAATTTTGTTATCACATTGGAACAGGATCCGCAGATCGGCAGTTCGCTGTAAAGCTCGATCCTGCCGTGCGCTTTAGGTGTTCCGGCTTTGTCGAGTTGACTCGATATTTCTTCCAGGATTTTCACTTCCGAGTCGTTCGGGCGAACCACTTTTTCATTATTCGGGTCAACGGTTTCGAATACGCGATCCTCTGGTGCAGGTTCTCGGACGGTTCCTGTCGGGGTTTTGTCGTCCTTGCCGCTGACAGATACCAACTGCCGCTTGGGTAGCCCTTCGATCTCGACATTCGCTACTGCGACGTTCTGTTTCTTTTTGATGGTCTGTCCGCTGTTCGCCCAGTACTCGCGGAGCTTGTTCGTCCCAGATTTGTCGAGAGTTACACAACCCGGAGAATTGTGGGACAGGATTGCGCTATCGCCGATAGAAGCATAGTAGGTGTGCAGGCCTTGGATGGTGAGGTTGTGGACCTGCTGGTCGTCGGCCCGATGCGCGTCGGTTGCGGTGACCTGGGTCCAGGTGCCGGTGGAGGTGCGCAGCCAGGTGCCCGGTTCCAGGTCGATGGCGTCGACCCATTGGGCGGGCTCAGGAGCCCAGAAGGGGTGCTCATCGGTGGCGGTGACAGTTCCGGTGCTGCCTGAACCGTCGTCGGTGGTGATGTCGACGAGGGTCTTGGGGCCGTCGCCCGTGATGGTGGCCGTGACCTCGCGAGGCCCCTCTTCTCCGGTGCGGGGGTCGAAGGCCCAGACCTCGTCGCCGGCCGTGATGTCCTCGATGGGGGCGGTGGTGCCGTCGGCGAGCAGCACGGGGGTACCCGGCAGGAAGCTGTTGGAGGCACAGGTGATGCCGTCCTTGTCCTCCTTGCTTTCCTGGGAGCCGCCCTGGTCCTCGTCCTTGGCTCCGGGGCGGTCGGGGCTCTTGGGATCGGGAAGGAATCGGGTGACCTTGGCTCCCCATAGGCCGGGGAGATAGGTGACGGCGTTCGCGGCGACCTGGGCGGCCGCGCGGCCGTACTCGCCCTCGCTCCAGTACTCGCGGGCCTCATCGGGAACGAACAGGCCGCCGAAGCCGACCGGCGATTCCCAGTTCATGTAGACGGCCCAGTCCTTGGCGTAGCCGAAGGCAGCTGCGACCGGCCCTTCGGTCTCCCAAGTCCGCCAGAAGTCGTCCCCGGCGTCCTGGGCGGCGCTCTTGACGTCGTCGACGGTTCCTTGGACGAAATCCTTGACGCCCTTGGCGGTCTCCTTCGCGGTTTCGACCGGGTGTAGGGCGGCCTGCTTGGTGCCCTCCCACGCCTGGACGCCGATGTCCCACATCTCCTGGCCGAAACCCTGAGCCTGCTCGCGGCCTTCGTCGACCCACTCCTCTGCGCCGACCTGCTCGACCTTCGCTCCGCCCGGGTGCAGGCCGGATGTGAAACCGGCAGGGTCGCCCAACCCCAAGGGGCGTGCCTCTGTGGGAAGGGAGGGAATGGGCTGCGCCCCGGAGGCCTCCCCAGGGCCACCGCCGTCGGAGGGGGCGGCGGCGGAGAT
Organism: Nocardiopsis potens DSM 45234; assembly: GCF_000341105.1. Lineage (GTDB taxonomy): Bacteria > Actinomycetota > Actinomycetes > Streptosporangiales > Streptosporangiaceae > Nocardiopsis_A > Nocardiopsis_A potens. The sequence continues at coordinate 56,264 of NZ_ANBB01000041.1, read as the reverse complement.
GTCGTCGGTGTTCCAGCCGTCGCCTGAAGAGTCCTCGTCCCCGGTTTGGCCCCCGGAGGGGTCGCTGCCGCCGTTCGAGGCGTCAGAGGAGCCGTCGGCGGAGACGGCGCCGGGGTCGTCGAGTGTGCCGAAGGCATGGTCGAGCATGGTGTTCACCCGGTCGGGGATACCGATGCCCATCACAGCGGCGATCACGGACGCCACCAGGACGACGACCGCCGCGTATTCGGTCAGGGAGGCCCCGCGTTCGGGGTCATGGATGCGTCTGAGCATGAAAAGGGAGGGGGTCGGGCACGCCTGATGAACCCGGCGGCTGACGGGTGAGGGAAGGGGAGCGGAGGTGGCGGGTCAGCGGTGCAGCAAGTGGGCTCGGGAGGCCTTGCGGGTGGTGAAGAAGAGCACGAGCAACGGCCAGCAGAGCTGGATCAGCCATTTCGGCCCGTCGGCGGCGTTGCCGATGGCGGCCAGGATCCAGAACACGCACAGGAGGATCAGCAGCCAGAACATCAGCGGCCCGCCGCGCGGCAGGAACAGGCCGAGCAGGAACGCGGCCGCCCCGGGCAGCAGGATGAACATGAAGGTGGCAGCCAGGACCGCGGTGGAGTAGAACCCCCAGGACAGCAGCGTCCCGGCGCCGCCGATCAAGGACAGGGCCGCGAAGGCGAACAGCAGGACGCGGACGGTGGTGAGACCGGAGGGCAAGGGGCGGCGCACGGCGGTGGTCATCTTCTTCCGGATGTTTCGGGTGCTATGGGCATCAGGAAGATTACGGACCGCGAACGACAATTGATTGGGCCCAGGGGCCCAAATCGGGGCCTAATGGGTGTCGGGCAGGCCTCTGGCCAGTGGGGATGGGAATGGCCGTTTCCGGCCGTGTGTCCTTCGACACCGACGGTGACCGCAATGAGGCGCGGGCATGGGAAGGCCCGCCCGGGCCCCTCCTTGTGTCCCGGGCGGGCTGTGGTGGTGGTCTGGCTCAGCCGAAGAGGCCGAGGAGGTGGGAGAGCAGGACCATGCCGATGACGGTGCAGTGGTAGGCGATGTCGCTGGTGCCGGCGTGGCGGAGCAGGAACGGGAGGCGTCGGGCGGTGCCGACAGCAGGCCGGGCACCCGGGCGGGGCGCGGGTGGGTGCGGAGGCCTGGGGTGTGGTCGGGCCGGGGTGGCGACGCCGGTGCCGGGGGTGCCGTCGGGGGCGAGTTCGGTGTGCAGGCGGTGCAGCCAGGGCGGCAGGGCGCCGCGCTCGGCGGGTCCGGGGGCGCTCGCGGTGATGCTCGCAGGGCGGTCGGGCGGGGAGGGCGTGCGCAGCGGGGCGTAGGGGCGGGCGCGGTTGAAGCGGTCGCCGCGGGGCGCGGCCAGGACCTCGCGCACGCGTTCGCGGGCCGGTGCGCGGTGGGCGCGGGGAATCAGGGGGCTCATCGGGTCTTCTCCTCGTGTGAGGTCGGTGCGGTCGGAGAGGGGAGGGGCGGGCCTCGCCGGTGGCGGCTCGCCCCTCGGGCTCAGCGCCGGGCGTCGGCGGTGAGGTCGAGTTCGAACCAGACGGTGCGGCCGGTGGGGGTGGGGCGGGTGTCCCAGGCGGCGGCCAGGGAGGCGACCAGGAGCAGGCCGCGTCCGGAGCAGGAGAGCAGGGCCTGGTCGGCGCTGTGGTGGTGGAGGGCGGTCGCCGGGGGCGTGGGGGTGTTGGGGCCGCCCTGGTCGTGGACGCTGATGCGCAGGTGGGAGGCGTCGAGGGTGGCGATGACGGAGAACAGGCCGCCGGGGGCGCCGCTGGCGGTGTGGCGCAGGGTGTTGGTGGCCAGTTCGCTGAGGAGCAGGCAGGCGGTGGGGCGGGCCCGGGCCGCGCCCGGGGGCGCGGTGGGCCGGGCGAGCAGGTGGTCCAGCCAGGCGCGGGCGGCGGCCACCTGGCCGGGCAGGCCGGCGAAGGTCGTGGAGTAGGTGCGCGGGAGCGAGAAGGACGGGGTGATCTCGGGAAGCGACATCTGAACCACCAAGACGAGAAAGAGGGAGCCACACGGAGAGTGGTCGGCTTCTGACTCAGAGAATAAAATGCAACGTGGTAAATTTCAAGCAGAAGTTGCAACGTTGCTGATTCAAGGTGTGGCGCTAGCCTTAAGAACCGGTCGGTCACCTGGAAGAGGAGGCTCGCGTGCCCGACGCTCCGAGTCCTGAAGTTCGGCGCCGCCTGCTGTCCAACAAGTTGCGAGAGCTCCGCGAAGCGGCAGGCATGGGGGCGGCCGAAGCGGCCGAGGCCATGGGCTGGGACCGGACGAAGCTCCACCGGATAGAGAGTTCTCGGTGGAAACGCCTCAAACCCGACGACGTGCGAGGGCTTGCCGAGCTCTACAAAGTGAACCGGTCCGAGCAGGTCGAAGCCTTGGTCGAGCTCTCTGAGCAGGCACGTGCAAAGGCATGGTGGAGCCGCTACGCGGACATCCTCGGAGGCGGCCGCTACGTCGGCCTTGAAGCCGAAGCACTGACGATCCGCACCTACGAGGCCCTGGTGATCCCCGGCCTGCTACAGACCGAGGAGTACACACAAGCGCTCCTCAGCAAGGTCCCGAACTCCCCGTCCCCGGAAGAGGCCGAGCGGAGACTGAAAGCCCGTTCCGCCCGGAGGGTGAGGCTGTTCCACTTCGAAGCCCCTCTGCGCCTGTACGCGATCATCGACGAGGCCGCCCTGCGCAAGGCGGTGGGAGGGCGCGAGGTCATGAGGAGGCAGGTGCGGTCGCTGCTGAACGACGGCGAGCAGGCGAACATCTCGATACGCGTCCTACCTGACTCCGCAGGTGCCCACGCCGGCCTGGGCGGACCGTTCACTCTTTTGGAACTCCCGGGAGCACCGAAGGGGAGACTCGTCTTCCTCGAGTCGGCCTACGACGGGCGCTTTCTGGAACAAGAGACCGCTGTGCAGGAGTATGACCTGATTTATGATGCACTGTCGTCCGAAGCGCTTTCCGAAGAGGAGTCCGCCGCGCTCATGCGGTCCCTCGCGGAAGAGGAGTCAGGGGCAGGGCAACCGTGATCACAGGCGTTTGGAAGACCAGTAGCTACAGCCAACCGCTGGGCGAGAACTGCGTCGAGGTGGCGATCGGGAACGACTACTCCCGCATGCGCGACTCTCAATACCCCTCGCTCGGGCACCTGGGCTTCCCTACCTCGGAGTGGCGGGCCTTCCTCAGCGGTCTCAAGTCGGAGAGGCGTCCTGAGCAGGGGTAGGCGCCGCATGGGATGCTGATCCGCTCCCCCCTTCTGCCGCGTTGGCCCGTCTGGGTGAGAAGGCGGGCCGCGCCGGTCAGTCCGTTCCGCTCGGATCGATGCACGGAGAAGAGGCGTCGATCGACAGGCTGCCCTGAATGCTGGCGGCGACCGTCATCGTGAAGCCGTCCTCCTCGTTCTCGGCCGTCACGAAGACGTCGTCCGGGCGCAGGTCGCCGGTGACCGCGAAACCGCTGCCCTCCCAGTGCTCGACCAGCAGGTCCACGTTCTGCTCGATGTCTTCTTCGGGCAGGCCGCGGAGCCAGTAGGACCGGCTCACCGTGATCAGGGGATCGGTCTCGCAAGAGGCACTGACAAGGCCGTTCCCGACGTCTTCCAGCTCCACCTCACCGGGTAGGGCCCCGACCGCGTCGGCGATGTGCTTTTCGACGCGCTCGCCGGCCTCCGCCTCGTCGAGGGGGCTGCTCGGACCGGTCTCTTCGGAGTCGCCGACGCAGGCTCCGGCGAGCAGTACCAGCGCGGTGGCGGCGCAGACTGAGCGCACCGGTCGGCGCATGCCCGGCCCTGCGCCCTGGTCATTCGGCGCCGGCGATGATCCCGCCGAACTGGCGGAGCTCGGTCGTGTCCACCTTCTCGCCACTCTCTTCGTCCTCTTCCTGGTTGAAATATCCGTCGTGCTCGGTCTCGGGACCGGTCTCGATCCGGGACGCACCGCTGTCTTCGAGGCCGTCGTAGAGCTCGTCATAGTCGTGGAACCCCTTCAGAGCATTCTGGTTGATCCAGTCCTCGTCCGACATGGCGACGTGGACGTCCTCGATGTCGCCGTCGAAGTTCAACTCATCGACCGTGCCGCCGATCCCGGGGCTCCCGACGAGGATGATGTTGTCGACATAGACCCCCGAATCATTCCGTGCAGCGTGTCCGACGACCACGGAGCCGTAGCTGTGTCCGATGAGGGTGTTGTTCGACGGCTCGCCCTCGTGGGTGACACGGAGACCGTACTGGAAGTCCTGGAGATCGTCCTTGCCGTCCTCGGCCTTCCCGCCGAACGGCGCCTGCCCCCAGTTCGGGCTGTCGTAGCCGATCCAGGAGACCACCGCGTGGTCGGCCTCCTCGTCGACCCGGGCCGCGGCCTCGCGGAGGTTCTGGGCGCGGCCGAGCTGGCCGTTGATGGCGGTCCACTCGATGCCGGTGCCCGGCACCAGGGTAGCGACGTTGTCGGCGGTGTCCGGGTTGCCGGTCGAGACGATGGCCCGCCCCTCGTCCGGGTCGAGGGTGAGGATGTAGTGGTCCGACCCCTCCGCGCTGACGGTCCGCTGCAGCTTGAGCATCTCCCAGAGCTCCAGGCTGGGGGCCCCGGGCACAGGGTCGTCGCGCACCTCCTCCAAGGTGAACTCCAGGGCCTCGTCGGGGGTCAGCCCCTCCTCCTCCAGCATCCGTTCGACCTCGGCGTCGAGGAACTCCCGATTGAGCTCGTTTCGGACCTCCGCCGGGACGCCGTCGAGGCCGCGGATGTTCTCGGGCTCCTCGCGCATGACCTCCTCGCGCTCGGCCTCGCTGAGGCCTTCCCACCAGTCGTTGACCTCGTCGGGTTTGGTCTCGGGATCGGGCACGAGTCCCGGGTCGTCACCGTCGAACCAGCCGAAGACCACCGGCTCGACCACGACCTCCTCGTCCGCCGGCCCGGTGGAGGCGGGAAGGTCGGCGTTCTCGGGGCGCCCGTTCTCCTCGGGGAGATCCGCGTTCTCCGGCGGAATCGCGTTCCCGTCGGGAGGAGCGACGACCCTCCTGTCCGACGGGGTGCCGTCGTCTTCTCCGGGGGCAGCCTGCGGCCCGCTGCCGCCGTCGGGCCGTTCGCACTCTCCCAGGCGGAGGATGCAGTCCATCCCGTGGGAGAACATGCCGCCCACCTTGGCGGGGACGTTCGTCAGGGCCACCGTTGCGACGATGCCGGCGACCAGGAGGATCACGGCCCCGTATTCGACGAGGGACGAGCCCCGCTCCGGTGCATGGTGCGGTCGAAGCATGGGCTTCTCTTTCGACGAGGGGGATGACAGGGGCGCGACCTTATTCCGTCCTCTTCGAACTCTTAAGGCCTAATCGGGCCCCATCTATGGAATTCCGGGCCCAAAAACCCGGGCAGAAGCGGTCCAAGGCCGGAAGAGGCCGGTTCAGGAGCGGTCGAAGTAGAAGTCGCGGGCGCCCCTCCCTGCCAACAGGGCCAGGGCGACGGCGGATGCTGCGAGCTGGGCGGTTCCAACGTCCACCATGAGGCGGAGGTAGGAACCGAAGGTCAGCAGGGTCCAGCCGAGAAGTCCTCCTGAAGTGAGAAGCATGCCGATGTAGACGAGACGGCTCTGACTACCGGCGAACACGGCGAGCAGTAGCGCGGCGATGCCGGGGACGGCGGCCGTCAGCGCGGCCACAATGAAGAAGGGGTGGTCGGGCAGACCCGTGTACAGCCTCCAGGCGCGCAGGGCGGTGGTGGCGAAAAGGACGACCAGGCAGATCCTCAGCCAAGGCACGGACCGGGGAGGCAGGGTGGTTGCGGACACGCATGCTCCTGGGAGAAGGGGAAAAGGAAGGCGGTGCCGGCTAGGGGGCCGGGGGCCGGCCGGCACCGCACCGGTGTCATCAGCGTTTCGGCCACAGGACGCTCTGGGCGTACACCACAGCGACGTCTTCGCCGTCGGGCTCGTCCGGACCCTGCTGCAGCCCCTCTTCGGGGAAGACCACGGAGACCAGGCGCTGCACGCGCGGCTGCTGGGGATTGCTCCCCTCGCAGCGCACGCTCTCGGCTATCTCCTCGTCCTTCTCCTGGTAATCGAAGACCTGGCGCTCCTCCTCACCCGGCAGCTCGTGCGCGGTGTACACGCTGAGGTTGTCCGCGGTGCAGATGACCTCTGCGCCGCCGCGGGTGGTGACGAAGCGCAGTACGTAACGGGGGCGCTCATTCTCGAGCAGCTGGCCGGTGATCTCCAGCTCGGACGCGTTGTCCGGAAGGATGAGCCCGCTGAGCTCCTCGAACCCGGTCTGGAGTTCCGCGGTGTCGCCTTCCATGGACGAAGGAGAGGGCGGGGTCGGAGGCTCTTCGTCGGAGCCGGGGGCGGTGGGGCCGCAGCCGGCGAGGAGCAGGGCCGCGCACCCGGTGGTCAGCGCGGCGGTGGAGCGACGCATCAGGGTCACCCTTCCACTGTCGGCAGGTCGGTGTCGCCGCGGACCCAGAATTCCCGGGCTATGCCCGTCTGGTGCAGGAAGGCGAGGTCGGAGTGGTTGATCTGGGAGATGTTGGACTTCCAGCCCTCGCCGCCGAACAGCGGCTCGGTGGTCTCCCGCTCCCAGTCGTACCACTTCTGCATGTTCACGCTACTGTCCATCGAATACGTATAGTCACCGCCCGGTTCTTCAGGGGGATGGACGGTGATCTCTCCTTCGAGCCAATAATGGAAGCTGCCGAGAGCGGTGGCCCAGTCGGGGTTGTCGTAGACGTAGTCGCGGCCGTTCACATCGTCCGGCGGATATCCCCAGCCGGTCTGGCTCGTCCTGATAGGGAAGGTGGTGGGGCCGTCGATGCCCCGCGCCTCCGCGTCGGCCAGCACCTCGTCGATGACGTCCTGCTGTGCCCTCTCCACCTCGTCCTCGAACTCAGGGATCTCCTCCATGAACGACTCCATGTCGAGGTCGACCGGATCACCGGAGCCTTCGGCGAAGTGTTCGAGCATGTCGGCCGAATGGGGGCGGCAGTAGGCCCAGTCCTCGTCCTTGCCCCAGTACATGGGATTCCAGCAGGCGAGGTGCCGGGCGCCCAGGACCACCGTGTCGATCTCGTCGAGGACGTCGCACGTAGTGGAGCCGGTGAGCGGATTTCTCGGGGGAGGAGACCCGATGATGCTGGGTGAGACCGTGCACTGCGAGAGCTCGGCGCCCTCCACGGTGTTGTAGTCGTTCTGGGATGCGATGACCTCGCTCTGCTGGGGGTAGGAGTGCTCTTCCGCGTAGACAGGGCTTTCCGACTCCGGCACGTCACCGCTGGTGACGGGATCCTCCGCAGAGGACTCTTCGTCTTCGTCTCCTCCCTCCCCGGGGTCGGGCGGGTAGGAAGCGGGGGTCACCGCATAGGGCCAGGTGGAGTCGTCGTCGGGACGTCGCTCCTCGGAGTCGGGGGCGGGGATCTCGTGGACGGGAGCCTGTGGCTCCGCGGCATCGGTGCGGGGGGTGTCCCCGCCTTCTCCCTCGCCAGCGCACTCCTCGGTCTCGACGCCGGCGATCCTGCACAGGCCGACGGAGTAAAAGGTGGTGACCTTGTCGGGCATACCGAAGGCGACGACAACGGTGACAACGGTGCCCAGAAGAAGGACGATACCGCCGTATTCGATGAAGCTCGCCCCTCTATCACAGGAGCGATTTCGGCCGGACACGGCTATCTCCAATTATATGTGGGGGATGTCAGGGGACACGGCGAGAATAGCGCATCCTGAGTCGGTGTGGTACGGAGCTGTGGGCCCCAATCAGTTCTTCCGCAGTGCAAGGCGGACCGACTCTTCCGCGGGAGCCGCTTGCCCTGCCGGTTCTGTTCGGAAACGACGCAAGAAGAGCGGAGGGGCTTCTTCCACTGGTGGATCCCGCTCAGGAGGGGGCGTGTGCGGAGCCTGCCGGTGCACCTTGTCGAGCGGGTCTCCAAGTGGTGAACAGCGGATAGACCGACCAGGAGAGCAGCGCGAAGCAGAGCAGCTGGAACGGGTACGACATCGTCAGCAGGAACGCCGTGTGCAGGAGCGCACCGCCGATGAACGCCCACTTGCGCGTGGCGCGGAACCAGAGTCCGGCGGCGAGGAAGAGTTCCAGGCAGACGGCCCCGGCCGCCCCCGCGGCGAGGAGCAGGGCGGGGAACCGCTCCGGGGCGAAGGAGATCAGTGCGGCGTCGGTGCCGACGCTGCGCACGAAGACGTCCCCGGCGAAGAAGGACGGGTTGGTCTTGGCGATGCCCGCGAAGGCGTACATCGTCGAGACCTGCGTCATCAGGAGGAAGGCCGCGGCCCCGGGGACGCGCTCGCCCCGACCGGCCCGCAGCGAGCCCCCGCCGGAGGCGGCGAGCGGCATCGCCAGGAGGGCGAGGAGGAGCAGGTGGTTGGAGTAGGTCCGCTCGTCCAGGAGCAGCGTGTACCAGGAGCAGGCGGCGACCAGGCCGGCCGAGAGCGGGACCGCCGCACCGAAGAGCAGCAGGGCTCCGCCCGCCACCCACAGCAGCACGACGAGCACCCACAAGATCTCGGGGAGCGGCAGGATCGGGAGCTTGAGCCGCTGCGCCTCCAGCTCCAGGAAGTAGGGGACGCTGAGGCAGGCCTTGGCGATCGCCGCGCAGGCGATCATGGCGCGGGCCAGGCCCAGGGTGCGGGAGCCGACCTGTGAACCGGCGACCGCCGAGAGGAGGGCGGAGGGGGAGGAGAGAAGGCTCAACGGTGCTCCCCGCAATCGACGGTGGCGGACTCCTCAGGCCGGTGCCCCCGGAACTCGGCGACGTCCGGTTCCAGCGCGCAGAGCTCCGCCAGTAGGGCCTCGTCGAGCCGGACCTCTGTGCGGTTGGCGGCGATGTCCGACTTCCGGAACGGGACCACCGCGCCGTCGGTCGAGACCGCTTCAACCTCGGGGGGCGGGATTCGTCCCGAGTACATCTGCCAGCCGAAACGGGTCGGCCGCTCCTCCGCGGTGAGCTGCACGGCGGCCGGCACGGACACCTGGACGGCGAGGAGCGCGGCGATGAGAACGGCGGTGCGGCGCCCGCGCCCGGTGGCGGGGGAGCCGGGGGAGAAACGTCGGTCATGGGCTTTCGGTGGGGGCGGTGGGATCGGGGAACGCCCGCACGGGACCGTCACCCTTCGGCGGCGAACGCCTCAAGGGTGTAGTCGAGCTCGGGCCGGGGCTGGAACCCTGCGAGCCGGGCGGCTTCTTCGAGGACGCGGCCTTCCAGGTCGTAGACGTAGACCAGGTCCTCGTCGTCCTCGGTGTCGAGCAGAGGGGCGAGCGAGCGCACCGACTCGTCGTCGACCGGAGTGCTCCAGACCTGCCATTCGGTCTCGCGGTCATAGCCGCACACCTCGCGCCTCAGCAAAACTCCGCCCCTCCCCGTCAGGGCTTGACCTTGCGATCCGGGTCGGCAGGCCGAAGGCGAACACGGCGGCGACCGTGGTCACCGGGAGGATCACCAGCGCGGCGTACTCGATCTTGAACCCGCCGTGCTCTGCACGCCACACCCAGCGCAATTACCTTGGCTTTTCTGATGACGGAGGACGGTGCTCCGTCGACTGCGGGGCCGCGCCGGGGGCGGCCCTGGATGGGATGGCCTAGTACCAGTTGGTGCTGTAGCCGGGGTTTTTCGGGTGCGGGTCCTGCCAGAAGGCCCACGCTTCACAAGGGGTCCGGTAGCGGCCCTCGATGTAGTCGAGGCCCCACTCGATCTGCACTTCGGCGCTGTCCATGTAGCCCGGCGGGAAGGCGTGGGCGGAGGGGTGGAGCTGGGGGATGCCGGCGGCGCCGCCGCTCGGGTTCACCGCCTTGTGGTTCCAGTTGCTCTCATGGCTCCACAGGGTCTCCAGGCACTCCCACTCCCGGCCGGTGAAGCCGCGTTCGGCGGCGAGCTCCTTGCCGAGAGCCTTGTTCTCCTCGTTGTCGCCCCCACGGCCGCCGGTGGGGATGTTGAACGAGTACTCCTCGGGCTTCTTCGGCCGGTCGACCTCGGTCCAGGTCTTGCCGTCGCACTCGGGGCCTTCGACGAGACACACCATCTCGCGGACAAGGTCGTTGAACTTGCCCTGAGGGTCCGTCTGCATGACGGCGCCGATGATGGAGGCGGCCAGGATCGTGAGGCCGGCGACCTCGGCGAACTGGATTCCGCCTCGGTCGTCGCCTCTGCGGGCACGGAGTCTGTGAAGGATGTCCCTGCGCATGGGGGGTACCTGTTAGTTCCCTGAGGGGTAGGAGGTCATTTCAGAGAAATTTTTTGAGTGGGCTCAAAACCCGGGAATTCAAGAGAAATCTCGGAGGTGCTTTCAGGGAAGAGGAAGGAGTTCCAGTATGGTGATGATTTTTCATCTCCGACGGTGGTGATGAAATTGACTGGCCTGTATGTTCCGGCGCACATGCAGACCTTTTTTTCATCTTGGAGGGGGTGGTAGCGAATCTGGTTCTCTTTGTCGAGGGCGGTAACTCCACTCATGCCGTTTTCTAGATAGTAGTAGAGTTCGTTCTCTTGTTTAGAGGAGTCGTAATCGACCCCTCCGCGTGCGCGCAAGGTCCATGTCACCTGCGTGTAGCCGCCCTCGGATGACCTTTTCACCTCGTTGACTTCGATGTAAGAGTCTCCGAGCTTCGAGTCTGAGGCGTTGGCGGTTGCGAGAACAGGAAGCTCTTCATCGGCGTAAGACGAAGAGGTCAGGGGGAGAGTCACAGCAAATGTGATTGCAAGTGTCCCGAGTGTGCGACGAGCCAGCTGTCGATATTGCATGTTCAGGGAACCTTTACTTTTCAAAAGAGATGGTTACTCTGCGATTCTTCGCCTTTCCTTCTTCGGTGTTATTTGTGGCGACCGGGTCACTGGAGCCATGGCCGGCCGTCTCGAACGTCACGCCTTCTTTCGTGACCAATTTCTTCAGTTTCTCCTCGACTGCCTTCGCGCGATCTTCGGAGAGTGGTTCATTGATGGAATCGTTTCCTGTGTTATCGGTGTATCCGTCGATCTGGACCGTGCTGCCCGAGCTCTGATCGATCTCTTTTGCAACGTCCTTCAGGGCTTGGTCGGCTTTTTCTGTGAGTTCTGACTCTTCCACTTCGAACAGGACATCCGAAGAGAGCATTATTCTCGTTTCGGAGCCGCTGTCTGCTCGCGAAGTGTCGTCTTCGAGAGAGTCTGCAAACGAAGTCAGGTCTCGGATGTCAGGTTCACCGACGGGGGACTTTATGATCTCTTTGTCGGGAGACTCTGCGTTCGTTATTGGAATGTCGATCATGTCTGGAGTGACGGGAGTCGTGATGGCCACTGACTTGACATCGGAAGGTGGGGCCGGGTAGGAAACCCAAAAATCGATCGCTTCATCCTGAGCGATTTTCGAAGTGTCTTTCCAGTCGGAGCAAAGGCAGTGGTCTTCGTCTTTCCGGAGGAGTGGCATGTAGCGTTGGTTGTTCTTGGTGTCTATCAGAGAAATGCCGTCAGGGGTGTAGTAATTGCTGCTGAAGCGACCGTCGTTGAACATGTCGCGAACGGTCGCCTCTTGTTCACCCAGATTCGTGACGGTGACGTTGAGTACGACAATATCTTCTCCGTGGCGCTCCAGTGACATGACGCCGAACTCTAGTTTTTCTTTATTGGGGGTGGCGCTGGTCAGAGAAGTCGCTATCGGCGTATTCTTGCCCTCAGAATCGGAAGAACCGCCTCCGTTGCCGGATGTGTCGTTCTTTCCGCCCTCGTTAGAGGCGCCTCCGTCCGATACGCAGGAAGTGAGCAGAAGTGAGACGGCGAGGAGTGAGGTGGTAGAAGCGATCCTGTGTTTCTTAGTTGATTTGGCCAGAGGCCTGTGCATCTGCCCCACCTTTCTAGCGAGACCGTGAGTTGCCGCCCAGAGGCTAGCGGAGGATCGACGATGACGGTAGTAGCGGGTTAAGGCCAGCGTGGAGAGGCTGCCGTCAGGAGTTCACTGAAACGTGAATATGGTCCATGTGGTTGACGGTGTTGCCGCCGCGGTCGGGAACCCAGCGCTTGACCTGGTCCCACGGGCCGACGGGGTCCCGACCCGGATTCCAGATGTAGTGGTCCCACATGATGTAGTAGATGTCGAGTTCCTCGTGGTTGTCGATCATCCACTGGGCTGCCTGGTCGGACCCCTTCTTCAGGTCCGGGCTGGGGAGTGCGCCGTTGGCGGAGACCATGTAGTCACAGGCTCGGCCGCGGGGATGTTCACCGCCGTCCTCCTGCGAGCGGTAGCAGCCGACGCCGTACTTCTCGAAGACGACGCCCCACTCGTCCATGATCGCTTCGTGCGTCTCGCACATCTGGCGGGTGATGTTCTGGCCGCCGACCGCGGTGCAGGGGTACCGGCCGCTGCCGGGGCCGCCGGAGAGCTCACTGTAGATCCACTGGCCCTCCCGGTCGACCAGCTTGACATCGGTGATCGCCTTCGCCTGTGAATAGGTCCACATCCGGCGGTACTCTCCGCCGTCGGCCGGCCGACAGGCGATGTAGCTGCCGATCTCCATACCGAAGATGTCGAGGATGGGAACCGACTTGCACTCCGGGATCTTCACCTGGGCGATCGCCGAGGCGTTACCAGTGGTCACCGGAATCGTCTCGCCGCGCTCCTCGGCCTCCTCGATCTCCTCCTTGTCGGGGCAGTCGCGCTTGTTCCAGTGGACGCTCTCGTCTTCTTGGAGTTCGCGCTGGCAGGAGTTGCCCCGGACCTCGACCCGGACGAAGTTTCCGAGTCGGCCCTGGTCATTGTCGCTGGCCCGGACATCGGTGAGCTTGGCGTCGTTCTTTTTCGCGTACTCCTCGGCCGCGGCCTTTCCGCTGCTGGCCCGCCAGCTGACCCCCCAGGGAAGGCTTCCATCGGCGATGGTCTGCGCGACCCGGTGCTGGATGTCGCCGGCCGCGGCGAGGGCGGCCGCGTCTGCAGCGGATTGGGTTGAAGTGCGCATGTCGTTGGCCTCGCCGAGACGAAGGAAGAGCATGGCGAGGGCGAGGAGAGAAAACACCAAGCCGACGATCAGGTACAGGCTGGCCTGCCCCTGATCGCCGGCGAAACGCGACGTCAGTATGAGTTTCATCTGTGTGTACTCATGAGCTTCGCTAGGGGGTCGAAGAGGGGCGGAGCCGTAGACTCCGCCCCCAGTAAGCCGAACTTTCCGAACCGGATTTCGGGTGAGGAGAGGTTACTCGGGCTGGGGCTCCTGGTCGCCCTGGTCACCCTGGTCGTCCGGGTTCTGGTCGCCACCCTCGAAGTCGACGTCAGTGCTCTCGGAGATCTTCTGGAAGCCAGAGTCGAACATGGCCACGACCTTGTCCTTGAGGCCGAAACCGAACACGGCGGCGACGACGGCGGCGACGAGGAGGACGAGCGCGCCGTACTCGATGAAGGTGGCGCCGCGGTCCTTCTTGTTCTCGCGGCGCTTCGCGATGAAGTCAGAGGTCTTGGTGCGGAGGGAGACCAGGGGGTTCGTCATTTCTACTCCTTCAGCGTTCTACCGGTTCATCCGGTGGGCTCCTGCCCTTGCGACGTTCATTAATTTATGGGGGCGGGCATCCGGGCGCCTAGGGCCCGGGGGCCCAACTTCGCAAGGGGGCGGGTCCCAAGAATTCCTTGGGCCTGTGCCCTGCTGAGCAGGGGCGGGAGGCCGCCGCGGGGTCAGTCGGCTGCCGTCTTCTGCTGGGGCGGGACGCCGTTCCAGCGGGCGATCGCCTCGGCCCGGCTGGTCACGCCGAGCTTGCGGAAGATGCGGTTGATGTGGTTCTTCACGGTCTTCTCGGTGAGGAAGAGCTCCTCGGCGATGGCCCTGTTGGCGAGGCCGCGGGCGACGGCGGAGAGGATCTCGCCCTCGCGCTGGGTCAGGCCCAGGCCGGCGGGGTCCCCCGCCTGGGCGGGCTTCTCCGGGGCCGAGCGCATGGCGTTCAGGGCGACGGTGGCGGCGATGGGGGAGAGCGGGGTGCCCGTCCCCTCCGCGACGGCGTGCAGCGCGCGGTAGAGCTCCTCGGCGCTGAAGTTCCCGTGCACCAGGTAGCCGGAGGCGCCGCGGCGCAGGGCCGTGCTGACGACCTCCGCGTCCTCGGTGTGGGTGAGCATGATGACCTTGGAGAACCGGGTGAGCTCCTCGATGGTGCTCACCCCGTCCCGGACCGGCATGCGCACGTCGAGCAGGACGAGGTCGGGCCGGTGCCGCTCCGCTTCGACGAGGGCCTGGGCGCCGTCGCCGGCCTCGGCGACGACCTCGATGTCGTCCGAGACCTCCAGGAGCGCGACCAGCCCGGCCCGGACGATCACGTTGTCGTCGACGGCCAGGACGGTGATGGGGGATGCTGATGCCCGGTCGGGGGAGTCGAGCGTCACGGTGCGGCTCCTGAGCAGAGGATGGACATGTGTCTCTCAGATGTCCGTTCGCGGCATTCGGTTCCGTATGGGGGATTCATCATGATTTCTCGGGGGTCGGGGCGGGCGGGGACGCCGACATGACGGGGACCGTGACGCGCAGTACGGTCCCCTCGCCGGGGGCGGACGAGACGTCGAAGGAGCCGCCGGCGCGCTCGGCGCGCTCGGCCATGCCCAGCAGGCCGTAGTGGCCGTTGCCGTCGCGCTCGGCGCGCATCACCTCCTCGTGCGGGACGGCGAAGCCGTCGCCGTCGTCCGCGATGGAGAGGGTGCACCGCCCCTCGTGCACGGCCAGCGAGACCGAGACGCTTCGGGCCCCGGAGTGCCGCTCGACGTTGGTCAGCGCCTCCTTGAGCACGGCGATGCACTCCCGCCGCGCGGTGACCGAGGGCTCGGGGGACTCCTCGGGGAGGTCGGTCGCGGCGGCGATCCCGCTCTGCTCCGCCCACTCCTGCACGGCCCGCTCCACGAGCCCGGTGAAGGGGGCGCCGGCGTCCTGGTCGCGCAGGTCGGCGATGAGGGCGCGGGCCTCTGAGGAGGCGGTGTCCGCGGCGTCGGCGACCTGCGCGGCGATGTCCGCGGCCCGCTCGGGGTTCTTCTTCAGCCAGAGCGGGAGCGCCTGGGCCGCCATCGCCGCCCCGCGCAGCGTCTTGGCCACCGAGTCGTGCATGTCCCGGGCGAGCCGGTCGCGCTCCTCGGCCGCGGCCGCGGCCAGCTCCGCCTGCTTGCGGGCCTCCTGTTCAGCAGCCAGCTCAGCGAAAACCGCCCGAACCTTTGAACCGATGTAGGCCGTGATCGGGTAGAGCGTGGGGTGAACCAGGAGGGTCTGAAAGCTGAACACTTCGACCGGGGCGTCCTGCCCATGCGTGTAGACGTACAGCAGGACGGCCAGCGTGTAGCAGAGAATCTGGAGCAAAGCGACCAGGAACGCCCCACGTACGCCGTACAGGATGCCACAGACCGTCGCGGTGATGACGGTGATGATGAACGCCGGGCCCGATGGGCCCTCGATCACCAGCACCGAGGAGATCAGGCAGACGTCCAGGGTGATCAGCAGCGGGTGTTCGTGCAGGTAGGGAACGAATCGCTCCCAGTACCGTGCGGCCAGACCGGACAGCAGCGCGAAGCAGAGGATGAGCAGGAAGGTAGGGGGGGTGAGCCGTTCCTCGGGAATGAGCAGCAGGGCGAACGCGGCCAGCAGCATCCGCAGCTGCAGCAGCAGGCGGACCAGCGAAGCCAGCCGGGGGAGCGTCGCCTGGACGGGGGTACTCATGGCTCTGCTCACTCGCCGCTGATGAAACTGAGGTCGATCTCCATGCCGAGGAACATGCCGCCGCCGATCACCAGAAGCAGGCCCGGCAGCATGGTGGCGGCGGTGATGCCGGTGACCCGGGGCGCGGTCTTCTGCGCCTTGCGCCGCAGGAACTGGGCGTCGTCCCGGCGGATGTCGTTGCTGATGGTCATGAGCGCGTCCGCGAGCGGCGCGCCGAGCTCCTCGGCCTGCTGCAGCGCGGTGACGAACCGGCCCAGCGACTCGTTGCTGTTTCGCTTGCGCAGCGCCTTGAAGGCCTCCTTGCGGGGGGTGCCCAGGTCCATCTGGCGCAGGGCGAGCCGGAACTCGTCGGCGAGCAGGCCGGGCATGGAGTCGGAAACCCGGGAGAGCGCCTGCCGGAACGACAGGCCCGCGCCCACGGTGACCGCCAGCACGTCGAGGAAGTCCGGCAGCTGCTTCTGGATCTGCTCCTGGCGCTTGTTCCGCTCGGCGATGAGGGAGAGCTCGGTCATGAAGGAGAACCCCAGGGCCAGAAACGCAAAAAGCGTCTGCCCTTGGAAGAGCATGGCCACTGCGAGACCCCCGTACAGGATGATCTCGCCGGCCTTGCGGCTCAGGTAGCGGTCGACGGTGAGCCCTTCGGGGCGGCCCGCGGAGTCGATCCGGGTTTGCAGGCTCTGGATCTGTTCCGGCTTGAGCCGCTCCTTGATCATGGGCAGCAGCGGCGAGCCGATCCGCTGGGTGATCCGGTGCAGGATGAAGATCTGGTCCTCGTCCCCGCTGCTCTTCGGGGCCTCGGAGGTGAGGTCGGCGGCGACCTGGGCCTTCGCGGTGAGGAGGTGCAGGCCCCACACGAGCAGGCCCACGCACATGGCGGCGGCCAGGCCGAGCAGGAGGATGACCGGTAGCGAGAGGGACATCGGGAGGGACTCCAGCCTCAGAAGTCGATCTTGGCGATGCGCAGTACCGCCAGGAAGCCGACGGTGAACAGGGCGATCGCGACGAGGATGAGCACGAAGCCGACGGTGCTCTCCGTCATGTTCTGGATGGCGCCCGGCATGAGCGTGTTGACCAGGAAGAACGAGCCGATGCCCATACCGAGTAGTACGTAGGCCGTTCCGGTGCTCTCGCTGAGGATCGTCTTCACCTCGCGCCGGGTCTCCTTCCTGCTCTCCAGGGTGTCGGAGATGTTGCGCAGCGCGGTGACCAGGGCGCCGCCGGAGCGGGACGCGACCAGCAGGGTGCTGATCAGCACCCCGATCTCCCGGGAGGGCATCCGGTCCCGCAGGTCGGCCACGGCCTCCTCGAACGGCTGGCCGAGCTGCATGGCGCGGGCGGTGATGCGCAGCTCGGAGCCGGCCGGGTCGTCCAGCTCCTCGGCGGCCATGTCGATCGCGGTGGGCAGCGCCAGGCCGGCCTGGGTCGCGTTGGACAGCACCCGGGCGAGCTCGGGGAGCTGCGCGGTGAACGCCTCCTTGCGCCGCTCCTCCTGGCGCTTGAGGTAGCCGAAGATGCCGGCGACCACGCCCACCGCGGCCAGGATGCCGAAGATCGGGGCCAGCGCGCGCCACAGGAAGACGACCGCGACCACGCAGGCCACCGTCACGATCATCATGAAGACCGAGATCTTCATCTTCAGCCCGGCGGCCCGGAGCCGCTGCTCGATCTTGGTGCCGATGTCGGTCGGGCGGATCAGCGCGTCCAGCCGGGCCAGCGGCGAGTTGGCCCGCCGCTCGACCTCGTCCAGGGCGCCGCGGGAGGCCAGGTCCCGCCGGTCGAGGGCGCCCACGGCCCATTCGCGGAACCCCCACACCCCGATCGCGAGGGTCAGCGCGGCGAGGAGGAGGGACAGGGTGTCGAGACTCACGGGGCGGCTCCCAGGGGAGTACGGGTCGGGGCGCCGGTGAAGACGGGAGGGATGGTCTCACCGGCGTTGGTGACGCGCTGGGCGATGTGGTCGAGGAGCGGGAAGCGGTGGAACTCGCCGTGCACGCGGCCGTCCGCGCCGAGCGGCTGCGCCTCGAAGCGGAGCACCGGGGAGAGCTTGAACGCCTCGCGCCGGGCCGAGGTGACCACCCCGATCTCGCCGACCCGGCGGGAGCCGTCGGCGTAGCGGGACAGGTGGACGATGACGTCCACCGCCGCGTTGATCTGGTCCTGGATCGCCTCGAAGGGGATCTTGACCTCGCTCATCGAGGCCAGGGTGAGCAGCCGGTAGACGGCGTCGTCGGCGGAGTTGGCGTGCACGGTGGCCAGCGAGCCGTCGTGGCCGGTGTTCATCGCCTGCAGCATGTCGAGGGTCTCCGCGCCGCGGACCTCGCCGATGATGATCCGGTCGGGGCGCATCCGCAGCGAGTTGCGGACCAGGTCGCGGATGGTGATCTGGCCGGCGCCCTCCATGTTGGGCGGGCGGGACTCCAGCCGGATCACGTGGTCCTGCTGGAGCTGGAGCTCGGCGGAGTCCTCGATGGTGATGATCCGCTCGCTGTTGGGGGCGAACGCCGAGAGCGCGTTGAGGAAGGTCGTCTTACCGCTGCCGGTACCGCCGGCGATGATGACGTTGAACCGGGCCCGGACGAACGCCGCGAGCAGCGCGGCGGTGTGCTCGTCGAGGCTGCCCTTGGCGGCCAGCTGCTTGATGGTGAACGGCTTGGGGAAGCGCCGGATGGTGATGGTGGGCCCGGTGAGCGCCAGCGGCGGGATGATCACGTTCACCCGCTCGCCGCTGGGCAGCCGCGCGTCCACCATCGGGCTGGACTCGTCCACCCGCCGGTTCACCTGGGAGACGATCCGGTCGATCGTCTGCATCAGCTGGTTCTCGCTGGCGAAGGTGGTGCTGATCTTCTCCACCCGGCCGGCGCGCTCCACGTAGATGTCGTCCGGGCCGTTCACCATGATCTCGGTGACGCTGTCGTCGGCCAGCAGGGGCTCCAGCACGCCCAGCCCCAGCGCCTCGTCGACGACCCGGCGGATCAGCGCGCTCCGCTCCCGGTCGGAGAGGACCGGGCCCTCCCGGGAGAGGAGGTGGCCGACCACCTTCTCCAGGCGGATGCGGCGCTGCTGCATGCTGAGCTTGGCGAGGTCGTCCAGGTTGACCTCGGACAGCAGCCGCTGGCGCCAGTGCGAGACGCTGTTGCGGTCGGTGCTCTCCCGGTTCTCCTGGGAGCTCTCGTAGAGGCGGTTGCGCAGGCCCATGTGGTGGTGACTCCATCAAGCTGCGGGTGGGCGGGCGGCCGCACCGGACGGGCGTACGGGATCAGGGGGGGCGGTCACAGGTCGGGCATGTGCACCCGCCTGGTCAGCTGGAAGTTCAGGTCGGCGGCCGGGTACATGAACGGCGGCGACACCGAGGCCTGCACGTAGTAGGAGCCGTCGTTGAAGCCGCTGGTGACCTCGGCCTGGTCCAGCCAGGCGGGGAGCGCCTCCCGGGCGGCCTCGGTGCCGGCCTCGACCCCCTGGGTGGAGGCGACCCGGGCCCCGGTGCGGGCGGCGTTGCCGAGCCGCTCCAGGGCGAGGAAGCCGGCGAAGAACTCCATCACCATCACGCAGATCAGCAGCAGCAGGGGGAAGTAGGCGGCGAACTCGATGAACTGCGATCCCCGGTCGCCCCTGCGGCCGCGTGAGCGGGCGGAGTGGGGGGACCCCGCACGGGAGCGTGCCATGGCGGTGTGCCTTTCTCGCTGTGGTCCTCGTCGGAGTTCAGGAGGCCCTGGAGAGCCCCCTTGGCCTGTCGCCGCGCCCGTCGGTGCGCGGTCCTCGGTCGGTCGCCGTCACTTCTCGTAGATGATCCGGGCCTGGCCGGTCACGTCCCACGGGGAGGTCGCGCTCGGCAGCACCACCGGCATGGCCAGCGTCGCCTTGGCGTAGGAGGAGCCGTCCGGGCGGTGCTCGATGTCGACGTGGAAGGTGTCGGTGCTGTCCCAGGGCGCGCTGACCCGCTTGGCCGCCTCGCCGGTGATCTTGCCGAGGTCGTTCGGGGTCACCGCGGCCTGCCGCGCCGCCTCGTTGGCGGCGTGCCCCGCGTACATGCTGGTGATGCCGAACAGCAGGACCTGCCAGACGGCCAGGGCGGCGAGCAGCAGCAGCGGGGTGACCGCGGCGAACTCGATGAACTGGGCGCCCTTGTCCGAGGAGGCCTTCTTCTTGCCCTTCCCCTTCTTCTCCTTCTTCGGGGCGGCGGCCTTGTCGCCCCGGCCGAACAGGCCCTTCTTCTGCTTCTTCGGGGGCAGCGCCGGCAGGGCGGGGTCGGCCCCGGGGGCCTGCGGGGGGAACTGGACCAGGTCCGGCTCGGGCGGCGGGGCCAGCACCCCCAGCTCGCCGGCGACCTTGCTGTACGGCTTGAGCAGGTTCTCGTCGGTGATGCGGCGGGGGTCCCCGGTGTTGGAGGCCTCCTCCAGGCTGCGGAAGATCGAGGGGATCGGGTTCTGCAGCATGGACACGCCCAGCAGCTTGCGGGCGAAGTCCGGCTGGATCTCGTTCTTCTTGCTGTGCCGGGTCAGCAGCGTCTGGACGTTCTTCTTCTCCCGCACCTGGAGCCGCTCCCACATGGCGATCAGCCGCTGCGCGGCGCGCAGCGCCGGCAGGTCCGGAGTGACCGTGACCACGGAGGTGTGCGCCAGCTCGCAGGCCATCGCGGTGGCCTCGTTCATGTGCGAGCCGCAGTCCACGATGACCAGCTCGTAGCGGGAGCTCAGGCTGGCCAGGATCTGCCGCGCGGCGAGCTCGGTCACCTCCTCGCCGCGCTCCCCCTCGCGGGGGGCGAGCAGGATGTGCATCCCCTCCGGGTGCACGTACAGCGTCTCGGAGAGCATGGACGCGCTGATGCTGTCCGCGGCCTGGACCAGGTCGACGATGCTGCGCCGGTGGTTCAGGTCGAGGTAGCCGGGGATGTCGCCCTTCTGCAGGTCCAGGTCGACCAGGCAGATCGAGCGGCCGGCCTGCGCGGCGGCGCGGGCCAGCTGGACCACCAGGGTGGTGGTGCCGATGCCGCCCTTGGCGCCGGTGAAGGTGAGGATGGTGCCGCGCCGCCCGGAGGCCGGCACGTTCGCGCTGGCCTCCTCGAAGTGGCGGCGGAGCGTCTGGGACCACTCCGCGGCCTGGGTGACCCGGGTGTCCAGGTCGCCGATGGTGCTGTCGTGCGGCAGCACCCCGCGGGCGCCCGCCTCCATGGCGCGGCTGAACACCTCGGGGTCGGGCTCGTCCACCATGAGCAGCACGGCCAGCTGCGGGTGGTTGCGGGTCACGTCGCGGATGAGCTCGACCGCGGGCAGCGGCCCCAGGTCCTCGTGCAGGATCAGTACGTCGAGGTCGGGGATGGACCGCAGCGTCTCGCTGAGCTCGGCGTAGGCCCGGTGCACGCTGACGATCTCGCATCCGCTCAGTTCGTCGAAGCGGACCATCAGCGAGGTCTCGAGGTCGGCGGTGGGCACGCCGATCATGATCTTGTGGCTCATCACTGGCCCTGACCGTCGGCGCCGTCCTGGCCCTGGTCGCCGTCCTGGCCGCCGCCCTGGCCGCCGGACTCCTGCTCCAGCTTGGCCTGGTCGCTGCTGCAGAACTGCATGTCACCGGGGTCGCCGGAGCCCTCCGGGCTGATCAGGCCGAGCCGCAGCGAACCGGAGAACGCCTCGGCGTAGGTGAGGTGCAGCGTGTCCTGCGGGTTGAGCCGGAAGGTGACCGGGACGACCGCGGAGGTGGTGCCGGTCTCGTCGGTGCTCTGGCCGACCTGGCCGACCTCCAGCACCTCCACGTCGGTCAGCACCCGGGTGGCGCAGCTGTCGTTGTCGCCCTCGGAGGGGAAGGTGGCGTAGATGTCCACCCGGGACTGGCGGCTCACCTTGCCCGCCACACCGGTCTCTGCGTTCACCATGATCGCGATCTCCCGCTCGCCGGCCTCCAGCTCGGGGGCGGGGATCACCATGCTCTGCTGCAGCAGGGAGCCCTCGCTGATGTAGGTCGAGGAGACCGGCTGCCGGCCGGGCTGGTCGAGGACCTCCTCCAGGTTGGAGATGAAGATGTCCTCGTCGAAGAAGCGGGCCGGGACCTGGTGCTCCTCGACCATCTCCTCGGTGATCGGCTGGTAGGGGGCGACGTCCTCGGTGAGGCGCAGCGTGGTGCGGTAGGTGCCGAGTTCGCGGTTGACGCTGTTCACGTAGGAGACCACGGTCAGGAAGACCGCGACGGCGCCGATCCCGGCGACGATCATCAGCAGCAGGCCGCGTCGCTGACGGGGGTTCATACGCTTCCGTTCCTAGGGAGAGGGGTTCGAGGGGCGGGAGTCCTCTGGGGCCGATCGGAGCCGCGGTGCAGGGCTCAGCGACCGACGGGCCCGTCGGGAGGGGCGTTCGGATGGGAGGGCGGGGCCTCCTGCGGGGCGGCGGCCACCGACTGGGGGGCGAGTCCCTGCTGAGGCCCGGTGCCGGCGCCGTTCGGGGCGGTGCCGGAGGGCGGGGTCTGGCTCCGCGCGCCGACCCAGGCCGGCCGGATGTGCTCCCCGGTGCTCTTGGTCGGGGGCGCGGGCACGTCGGTGCCGCGGGTCGGCGGCCGCCCGGCGATGGGCTGGTTGACGTTGCCGCAGTACGGGCAGTGCAGGCCCTCGACCAGTTCCCGGCACCAGGCGCAGGTGCCGGGCCGGATGGCGCGGGGGGCGCCGGGCAGGGCCTGGGGGTGGGCGCTGAACACGACGAACTCGATGTACTTGCGCATCCCCCAGTACTTCGCGCCGAGCGGCTGCTCGGGGAGGGCGCTCAGCGAGACCGCGCGCAGGGCGGGGGTGAGCTGCTCGTTGAACTCGTCCAGGCTGAGGCCGTCCGGGCGGGCCACCAGGACCTGGACCGGGTCCAGCGGGCGGCCGGGCAGGTTGGGGCGCGGGTCGCGCTTCTTCACCCGGCCCACCCGCTGCGCCGGGGCGTTGAACGCCAGGAAGGTGGTGCGCGGCAGGAAGGAGCCCAGGTGCTGCTTGAAGGTGATGGGGATGGTGGACAGGCTGTTGACCCGCTTCATCCAGGCGCCCGCCAGGATCTGGCGGGGGAGCTCGGAGGCGAGTGCGGCGGTGACCCCGGAGGGCAGGTAGGGGGACAGGTAGGAGAGCTGGTCGGCGACCAGGGAGAGCGCCAGCGGGGAGATGTTCATCGGGACGGCGCCGATGTGGTCGGTCAGCAGGGCCCCCCGGGCGAAGGCGATCGCCCGCTCGGCGCGCTCGGAGTTCCACGAGGCGTAGAGGGCGAGGACCTTCTTCCCCTCGTCCAGGCGGCCGCGGCAGAAGTCGATGAACGCGTCGGCCTGCTCGCCGTGGTCCGCGCCGGACAGCGGGAAGCGCTCGGCCTGGAACTTGCCGAGCAGCCCGCTGCTGGGGTAGTCGCCGAGGAGGGCGACGGCGGAGGCGGTCCTGGAGGGGCCAGTGGTCACTTCTGCGAGCTCCCGGAATCAGACGGAGGATTTAGGGGATTAAGGGCACCGAAAGCGCTCAATGTGAGAAACCGTGGTGGTACAGCCTACTGCTCTGCGGTGGTCCACAGTGAGGACGATCCTTTCCTGTGGACGGCGCGCGGCCGCGCGGCGGGCGCGCCCCCCACGGTGTCCTGTATCACTGCGGGGCGCAAGGCGGCAGAGACGGGGACAAAGCAGATTCACCTTGAAGAGACGCCGGCGGGGCGGGAACGGTTCCGGCCGATCCGGGAATCGTTCGGATGCGGAGAAAACGGTTTTCGGTCCTGGTCGCGGTCGGTGCGGAGGGCGAGATGGCCGAAGTCGGCCACGCCTCGGGTCCGGGGATTGGGTCCGGGCGCCCTCCGGTGGGGCCGCGTCCTTGCGCGGTGGTGCGGCGGGTGGTGATCGTTGGGCATGAGCGAAGTCGAGTGCCCCGTGTGCGGGCTCGGGCGGGTGGCGGGGTACCGGGTGCCGCCGCGGTTGGACGGCGCCGTGTTCCGGATGTGCGGCGAGTGCGAGGCCGTCTGGGAGCAGGGGCAGGACATCGACCGGGACCGGGCCGAGGACCTGCTGGGCTACCTGCGGGACCGCGGTCTGCAGCCGTGGCTGGAGGACCTGGAGCGGGAGCGGGTGCGGCCCGCGGCGGTGGTCCCGGAGGCGGAGGACCCGCCGGGGGGCTGAGCCCCGGGGTCAGCCGGAGGAGGCCGGGCGCTCGGAGTGGCCGAGCGGGCGGTCCGGTGCGATCCGGTCGCGGACCAGGCGCTTGAGGTCGGCGGCGTCGGTGAAGGCCGCGTCGGTGTCGCGGGACCAGATCGGCTCGCCGTCCAGCCGGACCTGGAACACGCCGCCGGTGCCGGGGACCAGCGCGACCGCGCCGAGTTCGGACTCGAAGGTGGTCAGCAGCTCCTGGGCCATCCACGCGGCGCGCGGCAGCCAGCGGCACCGCGTGCAGTACTCGATCTCCAGCCGGGGCTTCTTCTCCTGGTCGGACACGGGACCAGTATGCCGGGCGGGGCCGCGCGGGCGTTCCGCAGGGTCGGTCCGCACGCTCAGTCCGCGGGGGCGTCGGGGGCGGTGATCGGGTGCGCGCCGCGGCGCCCGTTCGGCGCCACCGGCAGGCCGGGCGGGGGGTCGAGCCAGCGGCCCGGGGCGGTCGGCGCCGTCGGCCCGGGGAGCGGGGCCGAGGGGAGCGGCTCTGCAGGGAGTTCCCCGGCAGGGCGCGGCGCGGGGAGTTCTTGGACGGGGGGCGGCGCGGCGCCCGCGGCGGGGAGGGGGACGGGACGGTCCTTCGCGGCGAGCGGCCCGGTGGGGACGGAGAGGTTCTCCGGCGAGGTCCGCGGCGCCGGGACCGGAGTCAGGCGCAGCGACGGCGGGCCGCCGAGCGGCGGCCTCCGGGGCGGCACCCGGTGGCCGGTCCGCCCGCAGAAGGGGCAGCGGGGCTCGGCGGTGTGCTCGCCGCACCAGCGGCAGGGCACCGTCCGCACGGTGCGGGCCGCGTACGCCAGCGCCTCCGGGTGGGCGCTGAACGCGACGAACTCGGTGAACCGGCCGGTCCCCCAGTACCCGGCGGCCAGCGGCTGCTCCGGGGCCTCCTCGGCGGAGTGCGGGCGCAGCACCGGAAGCAGGTCGTCGGCGAAGGCCGGGGAGCCCCTGCCGCCGGGGGAGGAGGAGACCACCCGCAGCGGCGCCCCGGGCAGCGCGGGCAGGTCCTCGGCCAGCTCCCCCGGGCGCAGGGTCAGCAGCCGGCGCACCGGGGCGCCCACCGCGATGAACGCGCTGCCCGGCAGGAGCGCCCCGGCGTGCTGGGCGAGCGAGGGCGGCGGCGCGGACAGGCCGCCCACCCGGCGCAGGCAGGCCCCCGCGAACATGTGGTGCGGCAGCTCGCCGGCCATCGCGGCCACCGCGCCCGGCGGGAGGAACCGCGCCAGGTAGGCCAGCTGGTCGGCGAGGAAGGACAGGGCCAGCGGCGGCAGCGCCAGGCCGACGGGGGCGATCCCGTCGGTGAGTCCGCGGGCCCGGGCGAAGCGCACCGCGCGGATCGCGGCCCCGCTCCGCCAGTCCGGGTGCACGGCGACGACCTTGCGCCCGGCCTCCAGCTCGGCCGCGGCGAACTCCACGAAGGCCGCCGAGCGCTCGGCCTCGGTCCTGCCGGTGAGCGGGAACCGGCGCGCCCGGGCGTCGCCGACCTCGCCGGTCGGCGGGGCGTCGGCGAGCAGGGCGACGCTGCAGGGGCGGGCCCCGGGCCGGTCGGCCGCGGCCGGAGGCCGGCCGCCTGCTCGGGCGGCGGGGGCGGAGGAGGACGTCACCGGAGGACTCCCGGGGAGAAGTCGGTGCGGCGGTCGGTGCTCGGGGCTGGGGCGCGTGCGGTCATGGTAGCCGACGTCCCTCCTCCCCCGATGATCTCGGCGTTGCGGGGCTTTCAGGCACCCGGGAAAGCACCGCGACGTCAAGATCGTCGGGGAGGGCCGGGGAACGAGAAAGGCCCGGCGCTGGGCGCCGGGCCTTTCTTCGAGGGTGAGTGAGGGGACTTGAACCCCCGACTTCTTGGACCACAACCAAGTGCTCTGCCAACTGAGCTACACCCACCATGACCGCGGTTTCGAGTGGTGCTCTCCGCCGCGTTCGGTAAGAGTCTAGCGGACTCGGGAGGGTGCTTCGATCACTTTTCGCCCGGGGCGGGGGAGGAGTACTCCGCGGCGATGCCCTTCACGGTCTCGGTGTCCGGTCCGGGCGGGGCGACGAACGCGGCGGCCCGGTAGTAGCGGAGCTCCTGGATGCTCTCGGTGATGTCGGCCAGGGCGCGGTGGCCGCCGTGCTTCTCCGGGCTGTTGAAGTAGATCCGCGGGTACCAGCGCCGCAGCAGCTCCTTGATGCTCGACACGTCGACCATCCGGTAGTGCAGGTAGGCGTCGACGCGGGGCATGTCGCGGGAGATGAAGAGCCGGTCGGTGGCGATCGAGTTGCCGCACAGCGGGGTCTTCTCCGGCGCGTACCGCTTGATGTGGTCGAGGACCAGCTCCTCGGCCTCCTCCAGGGTGACGCCGTTGTCCAGCTCCTCGATGAGGCCGGAGTCGGTGTGCATGCGGGTGACGAAGTCGCCCATCTGGTCCAGCGCCGCCTGCGGGGGCTTGATGACGATGTCGAGCCCGTCGTCCAGCTGGTTGAGCTGGCCGTCGGTGATCACGCAGGCCACCTCGATCAGCGCGTCGGCACCGAGGTCGAGCCCCGTCATCTCGCAGTCGATCCACACCAAGCAGTCGTTCATAGGGGCTAGCTTATGCGCCGCCCGGGGCCCGGCTCTCCGAACGTCTCGGCCGGTAGCGGCCGCGGGGCCGCCGCGCTGCCGCTGCGGGGGTGCCGCTGCGGGCCCCGGGCGGGCCGGGGCAGGGGGCCGGCCGCTCTCCCCGCCCCGGTGCGTGCGCCTACCGGTACTCGAAGACGTCCACTCCGAACACCAGCCACATGATGTCGAGGGTGTCGGTGTACTGCAGGACCACGCCGACGACGAACAGCACGATCAGAAGTACCACGATGAACATGCCGCATCCGAAGCAGCCGCAGCCCCCTTTCTTCTTCTTTCGCCTGCCCCGCTCCGGAGAGGGGTTGTGCGGCGGCGCCTGGGCCGGGCCCCCGGGCGGGCCGTAGGGCGACGGCTGGCCGTACGGGCCGGGCGGCGGGGCGTCCGGGGCGGGGCCTCCGGGGCCGCCGGGGCCCGCGTAGGGCGCGGGGAAGCCGGGCGGAGGGCCGTCCGGACCGGGACCGGGCGGCGGGAAGCCGGGGCCGCCGGGACCACCGGGGCCGGGGGGCCCGTACGGGTCGGCGTGGTGCGGTCCGGACGGGCCGCCGAACGGCGGCTGCGGGCCGGACGGGGGGCGCCCCGGGTCCGGCGGGCCGGGAGGCATGCCGGGGCCGGGGAACGGGGGCGCGCCGGGGCCCGGCTGCGGGCCGGGGCCGCCGGGGTGCGCCATCGGGCCGCCGGGCGGGCCGTAGGGGCCGGGCGGCGGGAGGTTCGGGTCGCCCGGCTGCTGCGGGCCCGGGCCGGGGAAGCCGGGCGGGCCGGAGGGGGCGCCGCCCATCGGGGGCTGCTGCGGACCGGACGGGCCGCCGTGGAACGGCTGCTGCGCTCCGGACGGCGGGCCGGGGAACGGCTGCTGCCCGCCGGTGGGCGGGAACGGGGGCGCGCCGGGGCCGGAGTGCGCCGGGTCCTGGCCGGGGAACGGGGGAGCGTCCGGGCCGGGGAAGCCGGCGGGCGCGGCGCCGGCCGCGCCCGGACCGCCCTCGGGGGCGGCGCCGCCCGCCTCCTGGGCGGCCCGCTGCTGCTCCTCGTAGGCGCGGCGCTGCTCCTCGTAGAGGCGCTGCTGCTCTTCGGCCTTCTTCTGCTGCTCCTCCGCCTTCTTGCGGGCCTCCTCCTCGGCCTGCTGGCGCTGCTCCTCCTTCTGCTTCTTGCGCTCCTCGCTGATCTCGCTGAGGCCTTCGCGCAGGTCGCCGAGGAAGCGGTTGAAGCCGCCCTTCTTCTTGGGCTCGTCGTCGGAGGGGGCCCCGCCGCCGAACGCGGCGAGCTCCGGGTCGTCGGGGTTGAACACCGCGGTGCTCGGCGGCGCCTGCCCGCCGGTGCCCGCGCCGGAGCCGGTGCGGTGCCCGGTGAGGTCGTTGGTGGGCTCGTCGTTGTCGGCGAACGGGTCGACCCGCATGGTGGAGCCGGCCGACGGGCTCAGGTCCGCGGTCGGCTGCTCCT
Organism: Nocardiopsis potens DSM 45234; assembly: GCF_000341105.1. Classification (GTDB taxonomy): domain Bacteria; phylum Actinomycetota; class Actinomycetes; order Streptosporangiales; family Streptosporangiaceae; genus Nocardiopsis_A; species Nocardiopsis_A potens. The sequence continues at coordinate 28,485 of NZ_ANBB01000041.1, read as the reverse complement.
CGTCGGCACCGGGCCGGTACCCGGCGCCGGGGTCGATGCGCATGGTGGAGCCGCCGAGGTCGGCGGTGGGCACGTCCTCGTCGGCGGCCGGCCGCTGCGCGGCGGCCGGGTCGAAGCGCATGGTACTGGGCTCGTCGCCGAGGCCGGCGTCGGAGGGCGCCTGCCGGTCCGGCGGGAACGGGGAGGCCGCCGGAGGGGACGGGTGCACCGCGCCGGGATCGATGCGCATGGTGCTGGGGTCGTCGCCGAGGCCGGGCTCGGGCCGCTGCGGCGGGTCGATCCGCATCGTGCTCGGCTCCTCCTCGTAGGAGGGCCGGGCCGCGGGGCGGTGCGCGGCGGGGTCGATGCGCATGGTGCTGGGGTCGTCGCCGAGGCCGGCGTCGGAGGAGGGGATCGTCTGCTCGCCGGGTCCGGCCCCCAGGCCGCCGTCCGCGGTCGGGATGGTCTGCTCGCCGGGGGAGCCGGAGCTCAGGTCGGCAGTCGGTTCCTCGTCTCCGCCCGCGCCCCCCGGGTCCGGTCGCAGCTCCGACAGCGAGCGGACGTGCTGCGTCCACTCCTGGCCGTTCCACCACCGGAGCCGGCCGTCACCGCCGTTGGGGTCCTGGTACCAGCCTGGCTCGATCGATCCACCCATGGCGCACAGACTAGAGGGTTTTCGGACCGGTGAGGTCCGGTGGCAGGGGGCGGCCGCCGCGGGGATCCATCTCAGGGCCGGGCCGCGTAGGACGGGGGCGCGGTGCCGTTGTCGCTGTGCTCTGCAGGGTAGAGCGGGGCGGGCAGGGCCGGGGTGAGCAGCGGGCGCGCGGACGGCGGGGCCGGGGGTCCGCCGCCGGAGGAGGCCGCGCCGAGCAGCAGGCCGGTGTCGATGGCGCCGGGCCCGCGGTCGGGGCAGCCGGGGACCTGGGAGGCGCCGAAGTGGCCGCCGCGGCTCCACGCGTCGGCCGGGGCCGGCCGCGGGCCGTCGGAGGCCGGCGGCGTCCCCCCGGGCCAGGACTGCGGGACGCCCCAGGAGTCCAGCCAGCGGAGCAGGGGCCCGGCGCCGGCGAGCGGGCCGTCGGTGAACGGCTCGTCGGCGCGGCCGACCACCACGATCACCAGGCAGGTGCGGCCCTCGCGGGCCGGGTCGGCGGAGGCGTCGACCGGGATCGACCGGGAGGCGCCGCCGGGCGGCGGGGAGAGCTGGCCGCCGGCGGGGGCGGTCGCCGGGAGGAGCTGGGCGACGTCGCCGTGCAACGGGTTCCACACCAGGTGGGCGCTGCGCCCGTCGCCGTCCAGCCGCTGGGCGACGGAGCGGGCGGACAGCACCCGGGGGTCGGTCTCGGTGGTGCGCCAGACCGCCCGGGGCGCTCCGCCGAGGAACGTTCCCCCGGCGGCGAAGGTGCACTTCACCCGCCCCGCTTCCGGCATCCACGCGTTGGCCATGGTCGCCACCCTCCAGACGCACGCCACAACCGCTCTTGTGAGTACGTTCTGCCTACGCGAGTGGGAAGGAGAAGTCCATAGGCCCCATTGGAGGGGGAAGGGTGATGTATCGGTAGGGATCTCCGGCCGGCGCGGCGCGGCCGGGGCCCGGGGCCGCGCCCTCCCGTCCGGTCGGGGAGGGGCGGCCCGGGGCCGGGTGCGGCCGGGGCCTCAGCCCTCGGCGCCCTCCAGCCGCTGGGAGAACGCCCGCAGGAAGATGTCGCCGATCTCGGCGGGGTTCTCCGTCTGGTAGGCCTCGCCGCCGGTCAGCTCCGCCACCTTCTGCATCGGCTCCAGGTCGATGCCGGGGCCGAAGGCGATGGTGAACACCGGGATGGGGTGGTTCGGGTTGGACTCCTCCTCGATGGTCGACAGCAGCTGCTTCAGCGAGATCCCGTCCGGGTCGTCGTTGTTGCCGTCGGTGAGCATCAGGATCGCGTTGACCCGGTCGGACTTGTAGGAGGCGGCCATCTCCCGGTAGGCGGCCAGGTAGGTGTCGTACAGCCCGGTGTTGCCGTCCGGGACCGGCTCGATCCGGTCCAGGTCGGAGGCGATCGCCTCCTGGTGGGTGGCGCCGCCCTCGGACTCGCCGCCCAGCTCCTTGATCGGCAGCCGCTCGCGGTGGTCCTTGTCGCCTTCGAGGGCGGTGGAGAACTCCCAGGTGCCCAGTTCGGTCGACTCGGGGAACAGGGACAGGCCCTGCTTGGCGGCGGCCGCGGTGACCTGCATCCGGCTGGTGCCGGTGCCGGGAACCGGTTCCAGCATCGAGCCGGAGACGTCGATGATGGTGAGCAGCCGGGTGCCGAGCTTGAACTGGTTCCAGGCCTGGGTGAGCCGCTGCGCGGTCTCGTTGTTGGGGGTGGGCAGGCTCTTCGGCGCCTTGCTGGAGAAGCCCTGGTCCTCGGGGAGCGCCTCCGGGTCGGCCTCGCCGTCGGCGCTGCGGAAGCCCTCGGCGAGGAACCGGTCCTGGGCGGCCTGCTGGGTCAGCGCGCCGCGGAACACCTCGGCGGCGCGGGTGGTCAGCGGGTCGTCGGTCCGGGTGACGTAGGGGTAGTCCAGGCTGTAGGAGCCGCCCTCGGGGTAGCTCACCCGGGCCGGGGCGTCGCCGTGGTCGTGGTTGTAGCGGAGCGCGGCCTGCTCGGAGAGGACCAGTACCGGGTCGGCGCCGTCGCCGGAGCTCTGCTCGGCGAAGGCGTCGAACGCGGCCTCCTCGGTGGGGGCGGAGCCCTCCTGCAGCGACTGCAGGGCGGCGACCAGCTGCGGGCGGCCCTCCTGGTCGGCGTCGTCGATGGTGTTGGAGATCAGCGCCAGGGTGGCCAGGCCGGAGGAGCTGCGCACCGGGTCGACCAGGCGGACCTCGTTGCCGGAGGAGTCGGCGGCGGGCGCCGCGGTGGGCACCAGGGCCGACCAGGACGGCTCCTCCGTCTCCTCGGCGTCCTGCGGCTGGGCGAGCACCAGCGGGGAGGAGGCGATGGAGGTCCCGGAGTCGGTGACGCCGCCCTCGCCGGACTGCTCCTGGACGAAGGAGACCCACAGCGAGGAGTCCGGGATCCACACCTGGGACTCGGTGTCGCCCATGGTGGGGCCGCCGCCGGTGATGCCGTAGGCGACGTCGGCCGATTCCACGCCGCGCACCTTGGCGCGGACGCACTGGCCGTCGACGCCGTGGTTGGCGTCGTTGAAGTCGCCGGCCACGGCCTGCACGGGGGCGGCGAGCTCGGGGCTGACGGCGACGTCGAGGGTGATGTCCTGGCCGCTGCAGCCGCTCTGGTTCATGAAGATGTAGGTGCCGGTCAGAGCGACCGCGACGAGGATCGCGAACGCCGCCGCGAGGGCCGCGAAGGCTCCGCCGCGCCGCCGCCGACGCCGGCTGCGGCCTTCCGTACGGGGCCGGCCGCCTTCCTCGTCTTCGTACTTTCCGCGATGGCGTCCCAAGGTGGTCCTCGATGTGTGCTCGTGAGTCGGTACGGGAGAACGGGGAGGAGAGGGGAGGGTGACGGCCCCCGCGGGCCGGTGTGGTCTACGTCTCGGAAGGTTAGCGAATGTCCGAAAAAAGGTGAAATGTCAGGTCAAAAGGGGTGCGGGTTCCGGGGTGCCGCGCGGGCGGGTCAGCTCCCGCAGTCCGGGACGCACAGCCGCCGCGAGATGGAGCTGAGGAAGATGTCGCCGATCTCGCCGGGGTCGTCGGTCACCGACAGGGTGCCGCTGGTCGCCCCGGCGATCTCCGCCAGCTCCTCCCGGGCGGACTGCTCGCCGAACGCGATGATGAACATGGTGACCGGCCGCTCCGGGTCGAACCGGTCCTGCAGCTCGGCGACCAGCTCCCCGTGCGAGATGTCGCTGGACCCGCCGTCCTCGCCGGCGGTCAGCACGATCACCGAGTTGATCTTGTCCTCGTCGTAGTCGGAGCTCACCTCTTCGTAGGCGTCCAGGATGTTGTCGTAGAGCCGGGAGCCGCCGCCGGCCACCTCGATCTCCTCGGCGACCCCCTGCAGCTCCTCGCGGCGGGTCGCGCCGCCCTCGCCGACCGCCTCGTCCAGCCGCCCCAGGTCCTGGGCGTCCTGCCGGCCGTCCCCGCCGAAGGAGTCGGAGATCAGCCACAGCCCCATGTCGGTCTCGTCGGGGAAGAGCGACAGGCCCAGCCGCGCGGCGTCCCGGGTCACCTCCAGCCGGGACGGGCCGTCCCCGCCGAGGTCCTCGGCCATGGCCGCCGAGACGTCGGCCAGCACCACCGTGCGGGAGGGCATGGACAGCCGGTTCCAGTCGTCCAGCGAGGCCAGCAGGGCGTCGCCGGTCAGGTCGGCGTGGGTCTCCGGGCCCTCCGGGTCGATCCCGGGCAGCTCGGCCAGCGCCTCGGCCGCGGTGCCGTCCGGGTCGCGGAAGCCCAGCCCGCGCAGGCGCTCGCGGTAGGAGTCGCGCTGCAGGATGGAGTAGAGGTCGTCGGCGGCGGCGCGCATCCGCGGGTCGTCCCCGGTGGTGACGAAGGGGTAGTCGAGCAGCACGGTGCCCTCCTCCGGGTAGAGGGCCTCCAGCGGCTCCTCGGGGGAGCGGGAGTTGTAGGCGGCCACCGCCTGCTCCGGCAGCACGGTCAGCGCCGCCCGCTCCTGCGCCCCGCCGAGCGGGTAGACGCCGGCCGGGTCGATCTCGCCGAAGGCCGTGTCCAGCTGGACGTCGCGCACGAAGTCGGTCATGTCGGCGTCCGCCTCGTCGCCGCCGCCCAGCTCGCGCCGGACCGCGTGCATGGCGGCCATCCCGTCCACGCCCCGGTTCGGGTCGACCATCACCAGCGGCCGGTCCGGCTCGCGGCCGCCGGGCAGGACCAGGTCCCACCCGGCCTCCCCCGGGTCGGGCAGGCCCTCGGCGCCCTCCGGCGCGGCCAGCACCACCGGGGAGCCGGCCAGCGAGCGGGGCGAGGTCTCGATGTTCTGCGCCCCGGTCTCGGAGACCCGGGTGAGCTCGACCCAGGCGGAGGACTCCGGCACCCACACGTCCGGCCGGACCGAGGAGGCGCCGTTCATCGCGCCGCCGGCCAGCTCGGTCATGATCCGGTGCGGGGCGGTCTCGTCGGCCTGCGCCAGCACGCAGGTCCCGTCGTAGACGTGCTCCTCGGAGTTGAACTCGTCGGCGGCGGCGCGCAGCACCGGCGCCATGCTCAGCGTCCCGGAGATGCGCAGGTAGTCGGTGCGGGCGCAGCCGGACAGCCGGATCCCCACCGGGACCGCGATGCTGAGCAGGACGATGGCCGCCACCGCGGTGGCGGTGATGCCCAGCGGGGAGGCCAGGGCGAGGCGGAAGCGCGAGGGGGTGCGCCGTTCGAGACGGTGTCGGCCGCTTGACACATGTTCTCCGGGGGGTGCGCGGTGCTTGGCGCGACCCTACTGCCTGGTAGGCATCGAGGAGAAGAGCGGGGCTGGAAGCGGACCGAGTGTCACCGCCCGGCTCGAGGACGGTTAGTATGCGGGATCGGTACACGCCCGAATCTCGCGGAGAGCACGCCGCGGCGGACAGTGGAACGCAGGGCCGGACCCCTCGAAACCGGCCCGCTCCAGGCCCGCGCGCGGTGCTCTCGGGGGGCGCGAGAACAAAACCGGGCGGGGCGGAGTCTTCCCGCTGTAGTGCCGGTGTCCGAACGTCCGAACGCGAAGAGTGGCGGCGATGGCCAAGCAGAACCTCCGCCCCCGGACCCCCCGGCGGGCCGTCGGCAGCACCGTCCTGGGCGCCATGTGCGCCGGAGGCGCCCTGGTATGGGCGTTCATCGCGGGCGTCTCCCTGATGCCCGCGAGCACGCCGAGCGACCAGCCCCAGGGCAGCGAGCTCGACATGGTCAGCGACTCCTCCAGCGACGCCGCGCCCCCGGCGGTGGACTCCCCGGAAGGGCGCCTGCAGATCCAGGTCTCCTCCGAGGACCGCGCCTACATCCAGAACCTCACCTGCACCGGCGACGCGGTCGAGGACCCCGCCCTCTGCCGGGAGCTGGCCGCGATCGCGGAGGAGCAGAAGAAGGAGGCCAAGGAGGCCGCGGAGCCCGAGGAGCAGGAGACCGAGGTCGGCCTCTTCGACGAGGTCCCGGCGGAGGCGGTGTGCGACGCCGACCGCGCCTACGGGCCGGGCGAGGCGCGCATCACCGGCGAGTGGGAGGGCGAGGAGATCGACACCGCCCTCAACCGCGCCGACTCCTGCGAAGAGGTCCGCTGGCAGCGCCTCCTCCCGCTGCTCGAACCGATGGAGTGACCCGCCTCCCCTTCTCCCGATGATCTCGACGTTGCGGCCCCATCAGCGCGCTCTGATGGGGCCGCAACGTCGAGATCATCGGGGATGCCCGGTCCGTGTCCGCGGGGCGGGAGAATGGGGGGATGCACGCCATCGAGGTCGCCGATCCGCGCGACGCGCGCCTGGCCGACTACGTCGACCTGCGCGACGTCAATCTCCGCAAGAGCCTGGAGTCCGAGCACGGGCTGTTCATGGCCGAGGGGGAGAAGGTCATCCGCAGGGCGCTGCGCGCCGGGTTCGAGCCGCGCTCGCTGCTGCTGACCGAGCGGCGCCGCGCCGCCCTCGACGGCGCCCTGGACGGGGTCGACGCGCCGCTGTACGTGGTCTCCGAGGAGGTCGCCCGCGGCCTGGTCGGCTTCCACCTGCACCGCGGCGCGCTGGCCTCGTTCCACCGCCGGCCGCTGCCCTCGCCGGCGGAGGTGCTGCGCGGGGCGCGCACCGCCGTCGTGCTGGAGGACGTGGTGGACCACACCAACGTGGGGGCGATCTTCCGCAGCGCCTCCGGGCTGGGCATCGACGCGGTGCTGCTCTCGCCGCGCTGCGCCGACCCGCTCTACCGCCGCTCGGTGAAGGTGTCCATGGGGGCGGTGTTCAGCCAGCCCTACGCCCGGCTGGACGACTGGTACGGCGCCCCCGCCCGCCTCAGGGAGCAGGGCTTCCGCACGCTCGCCCTCACCCCGGCGCCCGGGTCGGTGCCGATCGGCGAGGCCGTGGCGGAGGGCGCGGGGCGGCCGGCCGCGCTGCTGCTGGGCACCGAGGGCGAGGGCCTGTCGCACCGCTGGATGGAGCAGGCCGACGCGTGCGTGCGGATCCCGATGGCCGGGCGCGACGTGGACTCGTTCAACGTCACCGCCGCGGCCGCGATCGCCTGCTACGAGCTGGTCCGCCCGGCCTCCTCCTGACCGCCCGCCTCCAACCGCTCCAGTTCGGCCAGGACCTGCTCGGCGATGTCCCGCTCGGCGGCGTAGCGACGCTCCGCCCAGGAGGTGACCAGCGAGGCGTAGGGGTGCCCGGGGTACTCCTGCCCGGTGACCCGGTGCGAGAACGCGGCGTCGGCGCGCATCGCCTCGGACCGGTCCCGGTGCTCGCGGAGGATCCCCCGAAGGCGCTCCGGCGAGGCGTGGGCGCCCAGCCAGAGCCGGAGCATCGCCCCGTTGCGCGCGGTGGGCTGCTCCACCGGCTCCTCGTCGATCCAGGCGGCGAGGGCGGCCCGCCCCTCGGGGGTGATCCGGTAGGCGCGCCGGGCCCGGCCGCCGGGCGCCTCCTCCTCGGCCCCGCGGGCGTAGCCGTGCTGCTCCAGCCGCCGCAGCTCGGTGTAGATCTGGCTCATCGCCGGCACGCTGTGGAAGAACCCGAGCACGTTCTCCGCCCACTGCCGCAGCTGGTAGCCGGTGAGCTCGGTGCCGAAGGACAGCAGCCCGAGGATGGCCCAGGCGTTGACGGGCAGGTTCGCGCGCGGTCCGGGGGCGTCGCGGGTCGGCATGCGATCACTCTAGGGGCCCGCGGCGGCCCGCCCGTCCCGAAGCGCCCGCGCCGCCCCCTCTCCCCGATGATCTCGGCGCCGCGGCCCTGCCAATGCGCCTTTATGGGGCCGCAGCGTCATGATCATCGCTTCGGCGGGGAACCGTCCGGGGAGGTCCGCGGCGCCACTGGTAGCTTCGGTGCCGACCGCGGGCCGGGGCGGGGGAGCCGCTGCGCGCCCGGACCGCCCCGCCGGGGCGGGAGAGCGCGACCGAGGAGAGAGCATGGCCGACCGGGTCCTGGTGCCCTGGGAGCAGAACCTGGGCAGCGTCCCCGACGGGGCGGAGGGCGTCCTCTTCGACGGGGAGGGCGAGCCCGCCGGGCTGTCCGACGCGGTCTTCTACGTGATGCCCTACGGGCGCACGCAGCGGGTGGACCTGCTGGCCCGGATGCCGCGGCTGCGGGTCTGCCAGCTGCTCACCGCGGGCTACGAGCACGTGCTGCCGGCGCTGCCCGACGGGGTGGAGCTGTGCAACGGGCGCGGCCTGCACGACGCCAGCACCGCCGAGCACGCGCTGGCGCTGATCCTGGCGGCCCAGCGGGACCTGCCGCGGTGGGCCGCCGACCAGGCGGCGCGGACCTGGGCGCCGCACTACACCCGCTCGCTGGCGGGCTCCCGGGTGCTCATCGTCGGCCACGGCAGCATCGGCGCGGCACTGGAGGCGCGGCTCGCGCCGTGCGAGTGCGAGGTGGTCCGGGTGGCCCGCCGGGCCCGGCCCGAGCAGGGCGTGCACCCGGTCTCCGAGCTGCACCGGCTGCTCCCGGAGGCCGACGTGGTCGTGCTGATCGCCCCGCTCACCGAGGAGACGCGCGGGCTGATCGGCGCGGAGGAGCTGGCGCTGCTGCGCGACGACGCGCTGGTGGTCAACGTGGGGCGCGGCCCGGTGCTGGACACCGACGCCCTGCTCAAGGAGGGCGGCCGGGTGCGCGCCGCGCTCGACGTCACCGACCCGGAGCCGCCGCCCGCCGAGCACCCGCTGTGGGGGGCGCCCGGGGTCTTCATCACCCCGCACGTCGCGGGCGGGTCGGACACCTTCTATCCCAGGGCGCGCGCGTTCGTCGACGCCCAGCTCCGCCGCTGGGGCGCGGGCGAACCGCTGGAGAACGTGGTCCGGCCCGGAACCCGCTGAGCGGGGGCGGCGCGGCTTCGGCGGGGCGCCGATGCGGGCGGCCGCCGGGGCCGCGGCCTTCGGGGTCCCCGGGCGCCCGCTCCGCGCCTTCCCCGGGCAGGGGCGGGCTCAGGCGGGGAGCTGCTCGCGGACGTCCCGGTCGAAGTCGATCCGGTGGTCGAACATCCACGAGTGGCCCTTGCGCAGCGAGATCGTCCGGAACAGCACCGGCAGCATGAGGTCGCGGAGGAGCACCTGGAGCCGCCCGGCGGCCAGCTTGGGCGCGCCGCGCCGGCGGCCCTCGGCGACGACCCGCTCGACGCGGTCCCGGCGCACCCGCTCGTAGCAGCGGAGCGCCTCGGCGGGGCCGGGCACGTCCCGCAGGCAGCGGGCGACGGTGGCCGCGTCCTCGATCGCCATCGAGGCGCCCTGCCCGCTGGAGGAGGAGACGGCGTGCGCCGCGTCGCCGAGCAGCCCGACGGGGCCGTCGCACCAGCGCGGCAGGGACGCGATGTCGTACGTCCCGTGGGCGGTGAAGTCCCGCACCGGGCTCGCGGAGAGGACCTCGGTGATCTCCGGCAGGTCGCCGGCGAACCGCTCCAGCAGCAGGGCGCGCCAGTGCTCGGGGCCGGGGGCCTCCGGTCCGCGCGGCGGCTCCGGGTGCGGCAGGTTGGCGAACCAGTACGCGGCGCCGCCGGGCGCGGTCTGCAGGCCGAAGAAGGCGCGGGAGCCGTAGACCATCCGGACGGTGCCGGGCGGGGTCGCGGCGCGGACGCCGTGCGCCACCCCGCCGAAGTTGAGCAGCCCGGTGTAGTCGGGCGCGGGGGCGCCCGGGTCCATGGCGGTGCGGACCGGGGAGTGCAGCCCGTCGGCGCCGAGCAGCACGTCGCCCTCGGCCCGGGTGCCGTCCGCGAAGTGCGCGGACACCCCGGAACCGGTGCGCTCGAAACCGGTGAGGCGCTTGCCGTACTCCAGGCGGGCGCCCTGCGCGGCGGCGGCCTCGGCCAGCCGGGCCTGGAGCGCGCCGCGCATGATGAGCACCGTCTGCAGGCCCTCCTCCAGTTCGGTGGAGCCGTCTTCGAGCCGGCCGAGCCGGCGGCCGGAGCCGTTGGCGAACTCGATGGCGGTGCTGGGGCAGACGGCCGACTCCAGGACGGTGCCGAGCATGCCGAGGGAGCGCAGCACGGCCAGGCCGTTGGGGGCCAGGTTGAGGAAGGAGCCGAGGTGCTCGGCGGGGCCGTCGTGCGCCTCGTAGACGGCGGCCTCGATCCCGGCGCGCCCGAGCGCGGCCGCGGTGACCGGGCCGGCGATGCCGGCGCCGATGATCAGGACCTTCATGGCGGGTCACTCCTCGTGTTATTATTTAGTTCGTTCGAACGAAATATAAGGCGAAGGGGAGGGGCCGTCAATGGCCGATTCCGCAGAGGGGCGGCCGGAACCGGAGGAGGGGGCCGCCGGTCCGCGCGAAGGGGTGCTGCACCGGGTCGCCGAGGCCGGCCGGGCGATGAGCGACGCCGCCGTGCTCTACCACGGCGAACTCAGCTCCCGGCTGGGGCTGGGCGCCACGGACTGGAAGATCCTGGGGCTGGTCCAGGCCGCCGGGTCGGTCTCCGCGGGGGAGCTGGTCCGCCGCTCCGGCCTCAAGCCCGCCTCCATCACCGGCGTGCTCGACCGGCTGGAGCGCCGCGGGCTCCTGCGCCGGGTCCGGGACGAGGCCGACCGCCGCCGGGTCCTGGTCGAGCCGGCCCCGGGCCTGGAGGACGGCCGGGTCGAGCTGTTCGAAGGGCTGCTGCGCCGCCTCGCCGAACTCTGCGGCCACTACACCGACGCCGAGCTCGAACTGGTCGCGGGGTTCATGGAGGAGGCCGCCCGGCGCCAGCTGGAGGCCACCGCCGAACTGCAGGGCCAGGAGCCCCCCGAGCGCTGACCCCTCCGGCCCCGGGCCCTCCCCGCCGAGCGGACCGGGAGAGAACGGGCGGACGGTGGGAAAACGTCGGTGCCCAGGACCAGACTGGGAGCATGCGGATCGCGGTGGACCCGGACGGGGAGGGCGGCGGGCGGCTCGCCGAGCTCGACCCCTCCGGGGTGCGGGGGGCCGCCGCCGAGACCGGTGACCTCGCCGTCGGGGTCGCGGAGCGGGAGGCCGGCGGCGCGGAGGCGGTCCGCTGGGTGTGGGCGGACACCTCCGAGGCCTACCCGCCGCTGCTCGGCCGCGGGGTGCAGGTCGGCCGCTGCCACGACGTCGGACTGGTCGAGGCGCTGCTGCTCGCGCACGCCGGCCGGTTCGGCGAACCGCACGCGCTGGGGGCCGCCTGGGCGCGGCTGCACGGCCGGGAGGTCCCGCCGGACCCGGTCCGCCGGGCCGGCCGCGGCGGCGAGGAGCAGCCGGCGCTGTTCGCCGCGGAGAGCGGCACCCTGCCGCCGGGCACCGACCGCCTGGCCGCGCTCGCCGAGGTCCACGCCGACCAGTGGCGGCGGATCGGCGGCCTCCCCGACCCCGGCCGATTCGCGCTGCTGTGCGCGGTGGAGTCGGCCGGCGCGCTGGCCGCCGCGGAGATGCGGCGCACCGGCATCCCGTGGAGCGCCGCCGTGCACGACCGGCTGCTCACCGCGCAGCTGGGCGCGCGGCCGCCGGCCGGGGCCCGCCCCGCGGTCCTCGCCGGGCTGGTCGAGGAGGTCTCCGCCGCACTAGGCCGGGAGGTCAACCCGGACTCGCCCGCGCAGCTGCTCAAGGCGTTCGCGGCCGCCGGGCACGACGTCTCCTCCACCCGCTCCGAGGTGCTCAGGGCGGTGGACCACCCCGCGGTCCGCCCGCTGCTCAGGTACAAGGAGCTCGCCCGGCTGCACTCCGCGCACGGATGGGCCTGGCTGGACGCCTGGGTGCGCAGCGGCCGGTTCCGCCCCGACTACGTGGTGGGCGGGGTGGTGTCGGGGCGCTGGGCCACCCGCGGCGGCGGCGCCCTGCAGATCCCCAAGGCGGTGCGCGGCGCCATCGTCGCCGACCCCGGGTGGCGGCTGGTCAGCGCGGACGCCGGGCAGCTGGAGCCGCGGATCCTCGCCGCGGTCTCGCGGGACGCCGCGCTGGCCCGGGCGGCCGGCGCCGACGACCTGTACGCCCGGCTGGCCGGCGCCTTCGGCGGGGACCGGCAGCGCGCCAAGATCGGGCTGCTGGCCGCCATGTACGGCCAGACCGGCGGGGACGCCGCGCCGCTGCTGGCCGTGCTGCGCCGGGCCTACCCGCGGGCCATCGGCTTCCTGGACCGGGCGGCGGAGGAGGGGGAGCGCGGCGGCCTGGTGCGGTCCTGGCTCGGCCGCACCTGCCCGCCGCCCTCGCCCGGCTGGCGGAACACCGTCGCGGAAGGGGGCCCGGACGCCGGCGGCGCCGCGCGCGGCCGCGGCCGGTTCACCCGCAACTTCACCGTGCAGGCCACCGCGGCGGAGTGGGCGCTGGTCCTCATGGCCGCGGTCCGCCGGGGCCTGGCCGGGATGGACGGCTCCGACGGCCGCCCGGAGATCGTCTTCTTCCAGCACGACGAGCTGGTCATGCACGTCCCGGCGCGGCTGGCCGGAGAGACCGCGGACCTGGCGCGGCGGGCCGCCGACGAGGCGGGCCGGGTGATGTTCGGCGAGAGCCCGGTCCGGTTCCCGCTCGACGTGTCCGTGGTGGACTGCTACGCCGACGCCTGACCGGGGCGGTGCCGGCTGACCGGGGCGGGGCCGGCGGGCGGAGCGGCGGCGGGTCAACGCGGGTCCAAGAGGCTTTGCCCTTCTCCGGCGCCCGCGGCACGCGTCCGGCGGCCGCTCCCGCTGCGGCACAGGGGATTCGGTTGGTTCCGAGTTCACCGCAGGGACGCTTGAAAATGCGACCCCGGGCACCCATGCTTGTACGCGATGTCAACGAGGGCGCGGGAGAGCGAGGTCGATTCGTGCGGGACCGGCTGAGAACGTGCGCGGGGACCACGGTCGCGTTCGCGGTGGCGTTCACCGCCTTCGGGGCCCCCGCCTGGGCGGACCCGGAGCCGCGCATCGCCGACCGGCCCCCGGTCGACCTGCAGGGCGGCTCCGGCCGGCCGTCCCCCTCCGCGGAGCCCTCCGGGGAGCGGACCGCGCCGAAGGTCGCCGACCCCGGCGGCCTCTCCGGCGACGCCGAGGTCGAGCCGCTGGGCGAGCCCCGCTCGCGCGAGTACTTCGCGGTCCTCCCGGACACCGTGCCCGAGCGGGCCCTGCGCGAGGTGCGCGGCCTGGACGGGGTGGCCGGCGTCGAGGTGGTCGACGCGGCCCGGGTCTCCGTCGAGGGCGAGGAGACCTCGGTGCTCGGCGTGGACCCGTCCGGGTTCCGCAACTACGCCCCCGAGCCCTCGGCCGAGTCCGACGAGATCTGGCAGGGCATCGCCGAGGGCCGGGTCGCGCTCTCCGACGAGGTCGGCCGGCAGCGCGGCCTCGACGTCGGCGGCGAGGTGGAGATCGACGGGGCGGACGGCGAGGTGACCCGCGAGGTGTGGACGCACGCCACCTCCGGCGTCGCCGGCATCGACGCGCTGATCTCCCGGGACCTCGCCGCGGAGCTGGGCTTCCCGGAGGGCAACGGCCTGGTGGTCTCCGCGCCCGAGGCCGACCTGTGGGAGCTCAAGGACCGGCTGGAGGAGGTCCTCGGCGAGGACGCCTCGCTGCAGCTGCTCGCGGAGGACCCGGAGCCGCGCCCGGCCGGCGCGCGCGGCAGCGCGGTCCCCGAGGAGACCCTGGAGCGGGTCATCGCGCACGCCGAGACCATGCAGGGCGTGCCCTACGTGTGGGGCGGGGAGTCGCTGGAGGAGGGCGGCTTCGACTGCTCCGGCCTGCTCCAGTGGGCCTTCGCCCAGGAGGGCGTCGCGATCCCGCGGGTCACCCACGACCAGTGGTACGCGGGCGAGCACGTCGCCTGGGAGGACGCCCGCCGCGGCGACCTGATCTTCTGGCGCACCGACCCCACCGCGCCCGACTACATCTCGCACGTCGCCATCTACCTCGGCGACGGGATGATGCTGGAGGCCCCGCGCACCGGGCTGGACGTCCGCACCACCGAGGTGCGCACCGCCAAGATGGCCGGCGTGGTCCGGGTGGGCCTCTGACCCTCCTGATGATCTTGACGCTGCGGGGGTGCCAGAGCGCTCTGATACCCCCGCAACGTCAAGATCATCGCCCTGGGAGGACCGGGGAGGGAAGCGCGAAGGGGCGGTGCCGCGAGCGGCACCGCCCCTTCTCATCTCCTGGTACCGGGGCCGACCGGGAGGGGAGGGCCGGCCCCCGACAGGAGGGGAGGCAGGGCGTGTCACTGAGGGAGGGGGAGTCAGCGATTCCGGCCCTGCGCGAGGTCTTTTCGGTTATCGGAACGCACGTCTCCGCACACGGGCGGCGTCCGCACACCTGGTCAAGGTAAGCAGTACGGGGGCGTTTTGGCAAGAGCTCGCCAAGAGCCCAGATGACCGGATATCAACACCGCGACTGCGCAAAGTGACAGAGAACCGGGTGGTCCGGGGGGAAACGGGGGAATTCAGTCGGAGTGCGAAGAGCGCGGCCCGGCGCCGGTGTGCCCTCCGCAACCGGACCGCCGTTGCGGGTGGCGCAGGTCACATTTAGCATCGACGGGGAGACGGGGGGAGGCGGGCGGGAGCGGCACGCCGCCCGCGGCCGCCCCTGCGGGGCCGGACGCCGGGAGGGACCCCATGCCGTTCAACCAGCCGAGCCCCGGGGACGGCGCCCCGCGCGGACGGCCCGCCGAGGACGCCCCGGTGCTCATCGCCGGCGCCGGCCCGGTCGGGCTGACCGCGGCACTGGCGCTCGCCCGCTTCGGCGTCCCCTCCCAGGTCCTGGAGGCCGCCCCGGAGCAGGAGGCCGCGGTGTTCCGGCGCACCGGCTCCAAGGCCATCTGCTTCCAGCGCGACGTGCTCGACGTCTTCGACCGGCTCGGCGTCGGGGAGCGGATCATCGCCGAGGGCACCACCTGGACCACCGCGCGCACCTACTACCGGGGGCGGGAGGTGCGCACCGTCGTCTTCCCCGGCAGCGCCGGGCGCGGCGGGGTCCTGCTCCCGCCGTGGATCAACATCTCCCAGGCCCGGGTGGAGGAGGAGCTGCTGGCCGCGGCCGAGGCCGAGCCGAACATCCGGATCCGCTTCGGGCACCGGGTCACCGGGCTGCGCCAGGACGGCGCGGGCGTGCTGCTGCGGGCCGACGCCCCCGGCGGGCCGACCGGGCTGCGCGGCCGCTACGCGGTCGGCGCCGACGGCCCGCACAGCGCGGTGCGCCGGCTGCTCGGCACCGAGTTCCCCGGAGAGTCCTTCGGCGACCGGTTCCTCATCTGCGACATCCGCGCCGACCTGCCCTTCCCCCGGGAGCGCAGGTTCTACTTCGACCCGGTGTGGAACCCCGGCCGGCAGGTGCTGGTGCACCAGTGCCCCGACTCCACCTGGCGCATCGACTGGCAGGTGTCCGACGGCTACGACCTGGAGGCCGAGCGGGAGAGCGGCGCCCTGGACCGGCGGATCCGCGCGATCACCGGCGACCGCCGCTACGAGTTGCTGTGGACCTCGGTCTACCGGTTCCACGAGCGGTGCGCCGCGCGGCTCCGCACCGGCCGGGTGCTGCTCGCCGGCGACGCCGCCCACCTGTACGCGCCGTTCGGCGCGCGCGGGCTCAACAGCGGGGTGCAGGACGCGGAGAACCTGGCCTGGAAGATCGCGTGCGCGCTCGGCTCCGGCGCCGCGGCCGAGGAGGCGCTGCTGGAGAGCTACCACGCCGAGCGCTGGGCCGCGGCCCGGGAGAACCTCCGGATCACCTCGGCGACCATGCGCTTCCTGGTGCCGCGGACCGACGCCGACCGGCGGCGCCGGGTCGAGGTCCTGGAACGCGCCCTCACCGATCCCGCGGCCGGCTCCGAGATCGACTCCGGCCGGCTCGCCGAACCGTTCCGCTACGCGGACTCGCCGCTGACCACCCCGGGCGGCGCGGTCCCCGCCCAGGCCCGGCCGGGCGCCCCCGGCCCCGGCGACATCTGCCCGGACGCGCTCTGCGCGGTGCCGGCCAGCGTCGGCGGCGGCGAAGGGGACCGCACCCGGCTGCGCCGCCTGCTCGGCCCCGGGTTCACCGTGCTCGCCCCGGGGGCGGTCCAGGCCCGCGCGGTCTGCCGCGGCCGCGCCGGGCTGCCGCTCCCGCTGACCGTGCACGCCCTGGACGAGCTGGACCCGGACGGCCGGCTCGCCGAGGCGCTGGGCCGCCCGCCCGGCACGCTGTTCGTGCTGCGTCCCGACGCCCACCTGTGTGCGGTGCTCTCCCCGCCGGCCGGGGTGCCCCGGCAGGCCGGCCCGGAGGCCGCGGCGGAGGAGGCGGCCTCGGCCGTGCGCGCCGCGCTCGCCCGCGCCTGCGGGGCGCGGCCCCGGGTCCGCACCGCCTGACCTCCCCGCCCGCGGGCGCGGCCGGAACGGGCCCGGGCCGGCCGGGATGGGGCGCGGCGGCGCGGAGGGGGTAGAGGTCCCCCAGGGGAGGGGACGGCTCCCCGGGAAGGAGAGCGCCATGCCGTACTACCGTGCCGTCGGCGAGATCCCCCGCAAGCGCCACCTGGTCTTCCGCCGCCCCGACGGGGGCATCTACGCCGAGGAGCTGATGGGGGAGGAGGGCTTCTCCTCCGACTCCTCGCTGCTCTACCACCGCCACCTGCCCACCGCCATCGTCAAGGCCGAACCGGTCGAGGACCCCCGGTCCGCCGCGGCGGCGGTCCCCAACCTGCCGCTGGCGCCCCGGCACTTCCGCACCGGCGAGCTGCCCACCGGCGGCGACCTGGTCGCCGGGCGGCGGCTGCTGGCCGGCAACGCCGACGTCCGGCTCTGCCACGCCTCGGCGGACCGCCCCAGCGGGCTGTACCGGAACTCCGCCGGCGACGAGACGGTGTACCTGCAGTCCGGCTCGGCGCGCTTCGAGTCGAGCCAGGGGGCGATCGAGGCGGCCGAGGGCGACTACGTCACCGTGCCCACCGGCACCATCCACCGCTGGATCCCGCACGGCACCGTCGACGCGCTGGTCATCGAGGCCTCCGGGCACATCCGCACGCCGCGCCGCTACCTCTCTCAGTGCGGCCAGTTCCTGGAGCACGCCCCCTACAGCGAGCGGGACCTGCGCGGACCGGGGGAGCCGCTGCTGGCCGAGGGCCCCGAGGCGGAGGCGCCCACCCCGGTGCTGGTGCGCACCCGCGGCGGGCTGACCTCGATGACCTTCGCTCACCACCCGTTCGACGTGGTGGGCTGGGACGGCTGCCTCTACCCGTACGCGTTCAACATCGCCGACTTCGAGCCGATCGTGAAGCGCACCCACGCGCCACCGCCGGTGCACCAGACCTTCGAGGGGCCGAACTTCGTGGTCTGCTCGTTCTGCCCGCGCCCGCTCGACTTCGACGAGCAGGCCGTCCCCATCCCCTACAACCACCACAACGTGGACAGCGACGAGTTCATGTACTACGTCGCAGGGGACTACGCCGCGCGCAAGGGATCGGGCATCGGCATCGGATCGGTCTCGCTGCACCCCGCCGGGTTCACCCACGGGCCGCAGCCCGGCGCGGTGGAGGCGGCGCTCGGCGCGGCCGCCACCACCGAGACCGCGGTCATGGTGGACACCTTCCGGCCGCTGGACATCGGCCCGGCCGGGCTCGAATGCGAGGACCCCGGCTACGCCTGGACATGGGCCCGCTGATGGGGCGCGCGTCCGCGGACACCCGCGCGCGGCGGGGCGGCGCCCGCCGCAGGCTCCGCCGCGCGGGCCGGCTCCCGGAGGAGGTCGCCGGGTGGCGCGACCCGGTCGCCGAGCCGGGGCTCGCCCCGGCCCAGATCCTCCTCCGCGGCCTGCTCGACGACGCCGGGCTGTTCCCGCCGTCGCCGCTGCCGCCGTTCCAGGCCGCGCAGCGCAACCGGTCCGACCGGATCATCGCGCACCCGATGCACAGCCTGCGCCTGATGTGTCCGGCCGGGCTCCTGCCCGAGCTGGGCCGGGCGGTCGGCGGGGACGGCTCCGGGCCGGCCGCCGGGATCGCCGGGGCGACCGCCGGGATCGTCGGGGCGGCCGACGGCGCGCTGCCGTCGGTGCTAGGCGTCGGCGGGGGCGAGGCGTACGCCGGCGCCGTCGCGATCGGGGAGGGCGGCCGGATCCCCCGGCCGCGGCCGGGGCCCGGGAGCCCCCAGGTCGAGGTGGGCGTGGTGCTCGGCCCGGACGGCGACGCCGCGCGCACCCTCGCCGAGGACGCGCCGGGGCTGGTGCCCACCTGCTTCGAGGTGCCGGCCCGCCCGGACGAGGTGCGCCGGGTCGCCTCCCTGGCGCACTCCGGCGGGCTGCGGAGGGAGCCGCGCGCGGTCTTCTTCGCGATGGCCGACAGCCCGTGGCGGCTGGACGCGGTCGCCGCGCTGAGCGGGGCCCGGCCGCTCGGCGTCCTGGTCCGCTGCCACGGCGGCCCGGGCGTTCCACCGCCCAGGTGGGCCGAGCTGGCCTCGCTGATCCGCGCCTGCGTCCACTACGACGTGCCGTTCCGGGTCGCCTCCGGGGAGCACCCGGCGGTCGCGCCGGAGCCGGCGCCGGACGCGCCGATCCGGCACGGGTTCCTCAACCTGCTGCTGGCCACTGCGGTCGCCGCGGGTGGGGGCCGCGCCAACGAGGTGATCGACGCGCTGCGCATCACCGACGGTCCGCGGCTGGCGGCCCGGCTGTCCGCGCTGGACACCGCGTCCGCGCTGACCACCCGGCGCTTCCTCACCGGCGTCGGCGCACGCAGCACCGCCGACCCGGTCCGCGAGGCCGCGTCCCTGGGCCTGCTCGGCTCCTGGGCGGAGTGAGGGACGCGCGCCGCCCCCAGGGCGATGATCTTGACGTTGCGGCCCCTGACAACGCGGGTGGTTTCCAGTGGCTGTCGCAACACCGCACCCCAGAGGGCGGGAGGGGGCCGGCCGGTCGGTCGGGTGCGGCGCCTTGCGGGGCGGGGGTTCAAGCGGGCGGCGACGGTGAGGGTAGGGGCGGGGTCGGGCGCCTCAGCCGGGTGCGGCGTCTCGCGGGGCGGGGGTTCAAGCGGGCGGCGAGGGCGGCGGTGGGGACCGGCTGGTCGGTCCGGTGCGGCGTCTCGCGGAGTGCAGGTCAAGGCTGGCGGCGACGGCGCAGGTAGGGGCGGGGTCAGGCGCCTCGCCCGGGCGCGGCGCCCCACGGGGCGGGGGTTCAAGTGGGCGGCGAGGGCGGCGGTGGGGACCGGCCGGTCGGTCGGGTGCGGCGCTCCACGGGGTGAAGGTCAAGACGGGCGGCGACGGCGCAGGCAAGGGCGGGGCGGGGGTGGTCGCCCGGGTGTCGGGCCCCACGGGGCGGAGGTTCAAGCAGGCAGCGAGGGCGGGAAGGGGACCGGCTGGTCGCCCGGGCGCGGTGCCTCACGGGGCGGGGGTTCAAGCGGGCGGCGAGGGCGGCGGTGGGGACCGGCTGGTCGGTCGGGTGCAGCAGGGCGGTCCGGGCGGCGGGGTGGCCGTGCCCGCGTCGCCCGGGTGCCGGGGCCGGCCGCCTCTGAAACCGCTGCACCTCTCTGACCTGGGTGAATACTTAGGGTGATGGTGGGGTGGGGTGCCCTGCGCGCCGCGAGAGCACCCCGGTGATTCCCGGGCGCGCATCCCGGGCCGGATCGGCCCCTGAGAGGCTCGAATCGCCCTGATGGGGCCGGTGTTCGGGGGTTCGAGCCGCCCGGAAGACCGGAAGGCGGGGGGCCGGAACCCGGGGAGGGATGGCGCGGGGGCGAGATGTCGTATTTGCCCTGCAGGGAGGGCCCGCCTTGGCCACTCTGGGTGATCGGCGAGGGGGTGGTGGGGTCTGGGGGCTTGCTACTCGCTGGTAGATGTAATCGGGGTGCTCTCGCGGTGCGCAAGGCGCCCCCGCTCCCGCCCGATCCCCGCCGCGAACCGGGCATAGGGGATAAGGCCGCCCTGGTGGGTGCGGGCCGGGCCGGTGAACACGGCGCCCGACCCTCTACTGCCCTCGCCGCCCGTCTTGACCTTCGCTCTGCGGGGTGCCGCGCCGGACCGACCGGCCGGTCCCCTGCCCGCCTTCGCTGCCCGCTTGAACCCTCACCCCGTGGGGCCCGACACCCGGGCGACCACCTGCACCCCGCCCTACCTTCGCCGTCGCTGCCTGCTTGAGCCTTCGCTCTGCGGGGTGCCGCGCCGGACCGATCAGCCGGTCCCCATCGCCGCCTTCGCCGCCTGCTTGAACCCTCACCCCGTGGGGCCCGACGCTCGGGCGACCACCTGTACCCCGGCCCTACCTTCGCCGTCGCTGCCTGCTTGAGCCTTCGCTCTGCGGGGTGCCGCGCCGGACCGACCGGCCGGTTCCCCCTCCCGCCTTCGCCGCCCGCTTGAACCCCCGCCCCGCGAGGCGCCGCGCTCGGGTGAGGTCTGCGCCCCGGTCCTGCCTGCGCCGTCGCCGCCCGTTCGAGCCGTCGCTTCGTGGGGCGCCGCACCCGGTCGGGGCACCTCCCGTCCCTCGACCTTTCCCGAGTTCCTCGTTGCAACGGCCACTTGGCGACAAGGCGCGTTGATGGGGCCGCAACATCAAGATCATCGGAGAGGAGCGGGCGGCGGTGATCCGCACGGGGCGGACCACCGCTCTCCGTTCCGCTCCACCGGGCCCGGGCCTGTCCGCCCGTCGGCGAGCGGTCAATCGGTCATGCGGCCGGACGGGAGCGTCCACGGAGCGACGTTCCACGCGGCCGCGTCGGGGCCGCTGACCTGGATCCGGGGTCCGACGGCCGCCGGGGCGTCCGCGGCGGCGCCGGAGCCCTCCGCGGCCTCGGCCCCGGAGGCGGACTCGGCGGACTCGGCGGGCGCGGCCTCCTCGGCGGCGCCGACGGGCTTCTCGGCGAGCGCCCCCTCCTCCAGGGACACGGCGTCGACCTGCTCGCCCGAGCTCTGCAGCCGGCCGATGCAGGTCTCCAGGGCCTCCCACTGGGCTTCGGAGTCGGCCTTCTCCCACAGCATGGTGAACGCGGCGGCGTCCCGGGAGGCGGCGACCTCGTCCTCGGTCAGGGCCTTGCCGCCGAGCTCCTCCAGCAGGCAGACGCGGATCTCGGTGGGCGTGGTGCCCTCCGGGAGGTTCAGCGCCCCCTCCTGGAGCGCGGGGCCGGCGTCGCCCGCGGGCTTCTGCTCCGTGGGGGCGGCACCGGGCCGGTCCTCGGCCGGGGACTCGGCGGCGGGCTCGGCTCCGCCGGCGGGCCGGTCCGCGCCGCTCTCCGCGGCGGGGGACCCGTCCGGCCGCTCCTGCTGCCGCGGGGGCACCTCGGTCTCGGGGGCCGAGGGCTCCTGCTGGCCGGCGGGCCGCTCCGGGGCGGGGGCCCCGTCCTGCTGCTGAGACTCCTCGCCCTTCGGGGCCTGCTCCGTCTCGGCGGCGGGCTTCTCCGCCGGTTTCTCCGCCGGTTTCTCCGCGGGCTTCTCGGCGGGCTTCTCGGCCTCGGCCGCAGGTTTCTCGGCGGGCTTGTCCGCGGGTTTCTCCGCTTCGGGGGCGGGCTTCTCCACGGGCTTCTCGGCCGGTTCCTCCGCAGGCTTGTCCGCCGGCTTCTCGGCCGCGGGCTTCTCCGCCGGGGCCTCGGCGCCGCCCTGGGCGGCGCGCTGCGGGCGCACCGACTCGGCGAACCTGACCAGCTCCTTCGACTCCCACCGGTCCGGCTGGAGGAAGACGGTGACGGCCACGCCCGGCCTCTCCAGCCGGAACAGGTCGCCGCTGGCCTCGGAGAGGTAGGCCTCCTTGCCGTTGACCTCGACCTTCTTCAGCGAGTTGCGGCTCAGGTGGTCGTAGTTGCGGTCGCGGAGGTCCTCCAGCGACCGGAACCGTTTCGAACGGAGCACGGACACCTTGCCGTAGACCGACTCGGGCCCCTGGACCCAGGAGATCTCCGCCTGCCGCTCGCCCATGCCGTTGGTGAAGGACCTGGCCTTGATCGCGTACCCGTCCAGGCCCGCGGGCAGGTCGCTGATCTCGAAACCGTCCAGGGTGTAGGTGGAGACCCGCTGCTGGATCACCGGCCAGGGAAGCTCTTCGCGGTCGTCGGCGGTGGCCGACGCGCCGCCGAGGAGCCCGAAACCGGTGAGTGAAGCGGCGGTCATACCGGCCAGCGCCGCCCATCTTTTGTGGTGCTTGCGCATGGTGCGCCCTCTCGTTTGACTACTTAGTGTCGTGTTAATGACACTGTGAGTGGTGGCCAAAGGGTCACCGACAACAAAAGTCGCACACGAAGTAGTGAACCGGTCACAAGGAGTGCATCGTGTCGAGGAATCTCTTATCCACCTCCGGCCGCGTGGGGGAGTTCCTGGGGGCGGCACGCCGACCTCGCTTCAACGACACCCGCCGGTAACCGTGCGCGCCGACTCTTGAACGGCCGGTGAGAACGGCTCGCGCAGAGATGAATGGAGTGTCATGATCCGACGGCTCGGGTTCATCGCCACCGCCTTGGCTCTCGCCATGCCGGCGGCGTCGGGGACCGCCGTGGCGGTCCAGGACACAGGCTCGCAGGACTCTCCGCTCACCAACGCAGAACCGGGGGAGCTCTCGGTGCTCGACGTCGCGCACAGGGGAGCGGCGGGGTACGCCCCGGAGAACACCCTGGCCGCCATCGACGAGGCGGACGCGCGCGGCGCCACGACGGTCGAGATCGACGTGCAGCGCAGCAAGGACGGCGAGTTGGTGATCATCCACGACACCACTCTGGAGCGCACCACCGACGCCGAGGAGGTCTTCCCCGACCGGGGCTCCTACGACGTCGGGAAGTTCACCCTGAAGGAGCTCCGCCGGCTCGACGCGGGCTCCTGGTACGGGAAGGAGTACGAGGGCGAGCGCGTCCCCACCCTGGACGAGGCGCTCGACCGCCTCCGGGAGAACGGCCTCAACCTGCTTCTGGAGATCAAGTCGCCGGCGCTCTACCCGGGGATCGAGTCCGACATCGCCGGCGTGGTCTCGCGCAACCCCGGCTGGCTGGCGCCGACGGGCAAGCGCGGCGCCGACCGCCTGATCGTGCAGAGCTTCGACTGGGAGTCGGCGGAGCGCTCGGCCAAGCTGATGCCCTCGGTCCCGCACGGCCTGCTGGGCACGGTGCCCGAGGACGAGATCGCCGAGTACGCGAAGTGGGCCGACCAGATCAACCCGAGCCACACCAAACTCACCGCGGGCTACGTGAAGGCCGTGCACGGAGCCGGCCTGGAAGTGCTGACCTACACCGTCAACGACCGCAGCGACATGCGGGCCGCCCTGGACAAGGGCGTGGACGGCATCATAAGCGATTACCCGGACGTCGCCCGCGAGGTGATCCAGGAGCACGCGAAGTAGCGGCCCGGGGGAGGGGCGTCCGGACGCGCCGGCGCCCCTTCCCCGGTCCCCCCGGCGCGGCGGCCGCCGCACCGGGGGGACCGCCGCGTCCGGGCGGGGTCAGTCCCGGCCCGGCACGCCCGGCCGCTTCTGCCAGGGGTGCGGCCCGTCCAGCGGCCTGTACTCCACGCCGATGGCGTCCAGCCGGCCCAGGTGGGCCTCCAGCCGGGGCAGGAACTCCCGGTAGTCCCGCTCGGCCGGCCCCCAGGCCACCTCGGCGAAGGCCGACAGCCGGGGGAACACCATGAAGTCCACGGTGCGCGGCGAGTCCATGTGCTCGGTCCACACGTTGACCTGGGCGCCCAGCACGTGCTCGGCGCCCTTCTCGGCCAGCTCCGGCGGGACCGGCTCGGCGGAGTAGACGTCGGCGAGGGTGAGCAGGGTGCCCACCGGGATCGGCTCCTCGCCGGAGTCGGACTGCCGGTAGTCGAGGTAGGACGTACGGGTGGGGCACATGACCACGTCGTGGCCGGCCTGCGCGGCGGCGATGCCGCCCTCGGTGCCGCGCCAGGACAGCACGGTCGCCCCGGACGCCAGGCCGCCCTCCAGGATCTCGTCCCAGCCGAGCAGCCGCCGGCCGCGCTCGGCGAAGTAGGCGTCGAACTGACGGATGAACCAGCTCTGCAGCTCGTCCTCGCCGGACAGGCCCTCCTCGGCGATCCGGGCCTGCGCGGCGGCGCTGGCCCGCCACTGCCCCTTCGGGCACTCGTCGCCGCCGACGCAGATGTAGGGGGACGGGAAGAGCTCCATCACCTCGTCGAAGACGTTGCGGTAGAACTCCAGCGTGGTGTCGGAGACGTTGAGGACGTTCTCGATCACCCCCCACCGGGTGCCGACCTCCAGCGGCTCGCCCTCGCCCAGCTCGGGGTAGGCGGCGATGGCGGCCTGGGAGTGCCCGGGGACGTCGACCTCGGGCACCACGGTGATGTGCCGGGCGGCGGCGTAGGCGACGATCTCCCGGATGTCGTCCTGGGTGTAGAACCCGCCGTGCGGCCGCCCGTCGAACCCGGGGTCGCTCGCCGCGCCGACCTGGCTCTCCTTCCGCCACGCCCCCACCTCGGTCAGCTTCGGGTAGCGCTTGATCTCCAGCCGCCACCCTTGGTCCTCGGTCAGGTGGAAGTGGAGCACGTTGAGCTTGTGCATGGCCATCAGGTCGATGAAGCGCAGCACCCCGTGCTTGGGCATGAAGTGCCGGCCGACGTCGAGCATGCACCCGCGCCAGCCGAACCGCGGCCGGTCGGTGATGTCGACGCTGGGCAGCGGCCACTCGCCGGCGGCCCCGTCCGCGCCGTTCAGCGGTGCGCGCCGGTAGGCCCCGTTCGGCAGCAGCTGGCGCAGCGTCTGCGCGCCGTAGAACACGCCTGCCGGGTCGTGGCCGATGACGACGGCGCCCTCCCCGTCCACGATCAGCCGGTACCCCTCGGCGCCCAGCCCGGCGTCGGGGTCGATGCTCAGCCTGATCCGCGCGTTCTCCCCCTTCCCGGGAGGGAACGCGAAGCCGGTCGCGGCGCCGAGCTCGGCCCGGAGCCAGACCTCGGTCCCGGCGGCGCCGGGGTCGGCGTCGATCCGGGTCGCGGAGTCCAGCGACAGGCCGGCCTCCTGGTCGACGTGTATCTCGGCAGGACGCGGAACGAGGGGGAGAGCGGACACGGGTGCTCCTATCCGGTCTAGACCAGTACGGCCCCATCGTGCCACGCCGACCCCGCGACGCGCAGGCCCCGACCGGTCACCGACCGAAAGGGGACAGGCACGGATCGGCGGAACCCCCGCGGGGTAGGGTCGTCGCCGGACGAGAGGCCCCCACTTCCCGAGGAGCAGCCGCATGCCCGACGACGCCGCCGTCTCCGCGGTCAATTCGGTGGTGAACAGCACCGGGCCGGTCAGCCAGGTCGGGGTGGTCGAAGGCGATCTGCACAACGGCGACGTCTACAACATCTTCCGGCTGGACGGAGGGGCGGAGGTCGCGCACGCGCCGCGCCGGGACTCGTCGCTGGCGGTGCCCCGGCCCGGCCTCGAAGGCCCCGACATGAGGTCCCGCTACGAGCTGCTGTGGAACCGCAAGGTGGCCGACCCGGACCGGGTCCACCTGCTCAACCTCCACGG
The DNA here is from genome assembly GCF_000341105.1 of Nocardiopsis potens DSM 45234. Lineage (GTDB taxonomy): Bacteria > Actinomycetota > Actinomycetes > Streptosporangiales > Streptosporangiaceae > Nocardiopsis_A > Nocardiopsis_A potens. The sequence continues at coordinate 3,127 of NZ_ANBB01000041.1, read as the reverse complement.
GCGCAAGGGCGGATGGTCGGGGGAGTTCGCGCGCCGGCTCTGCCACGCCTTCCAGGAGGAACTGCCGGAGGTCGACCCGGTGGTGCGCGCCATCGACCTGGACCGGTTCCCGGGCCGCATGGGCGCCCAGGAACTCCTGCGCGACCTGGGGATCCCCGAGAGCTACACGGTGAACGACCCCGGGGCGGTGCTGGAGAAGGCCGTCCAGGGACTCGACCCCATGGCGCTGCTGCTGGAGAACGGCGACCGGATCGGGGCGGTCGAACCGCTGCTGAGCGCTCCTGCGGGGAGCCTCGTCGTCATCACCAGTGAGCGCCCGCTCCACTGGCTCGGCGGCCTCCGGAGGGAGTGGAGCGTCGCGGAGCCGCTGCCGGCCGGGCCGCTCTCCGTGCAGGACGCCCGAGGGGTGCTGTGGCGGAGGCTCGCCGCCCTGCGCCCCCTCCGCACACCGTCCGATGACGAGATCGAGCGGCTGTTCGCCGAGGAATCCGCCCGGGAAGCGGACGCCATCGGGTACACCGCCGCCGCCATCGCCTTCGGAAAGGGGAACAGGAGCATGGCCGGTACACCGGACGCCGCCTACGCGCTGCTGCCGGAGGAGGACCGAGTGCTGGTGCGCTACCTGGGCCACTGCCCGGAGGGGATGGGGCTGCAGGCCGCCGCCCTGGCGGCCGGGCACCGCGGCAAGGACGTGCGCGAAAGCCTGGAGGACCTGGTCAGGTACGGGCTGGCGGAGCGGGACGACACCGGGCGGGCCTCCGAGCCCCGCTACCGGCTCACCGCCGCGGCGGCGGAGCGGGCCTCCGGCCGCTGGGCCGCGGCCGCGGAAGGGGAGGACCCGGCCGACCTCGCCAAGGCGGTCTGCGAGGTCTACCACTCGCTGGCGCTCGACGCGCACCTGGCGGTCATGCCGCAGCGCCCGCTCGTCTCCGAGGAGCGCACCGAGCCGCAGCGCCCGATGGGCGAGGAGGAGGCGCGCACCTGGCTCCGCTCCGAACGGCATGCGCTGGGCGAGGCGGTGAAGCTCGCGGTCGGACTCGGGGAGGCCCGGCTCGCCGGGCGGATCTGCCAGGCCCTGTGGGCGCTGTACTTCACCGAGTCCCTGTACCTCCCGCTGTGCGAGACGCACCGCAGGGCCCTGCCGGCCCTCGCCAAGGACATCCGCCCCGACCTGCTCCTCCGCTCGAGGATCCACGTCCAGGCGGTCCGCGGTCGGCTGGAGACCGCCGGGCGGGAGGAGGCGGGCGTCTCGGCGGCGGAGGAGCACGGGGAGGCCGCCATCGCCGATGCCGACGGCGCCCCCGAGGAGCGCGGTCCCCGGGCCCGGCTGGTCCTCATCGTCCGGGCCAGCGCCCGGGAGCACCGGGCCGAGGCGCACCTGGCCCGCGCGGAGCTGCTGGACCGGGCGGAGGACGGCGCCGGGGCCGGGAAGGAGCGGGCGCGGGCGCTCACCCTGCAGCGGCAGGCGGTCGCCCTCTCGGAAGAGGCGGGGGATCTGCGGTCGGTCGTCGTGCAGCGGCAGAAGCTGGCCCGCTGCCTGCGGGCGGGCGGCGACGCGGCCGGGGAGCGGAAGGAACTGGAGCAGGCCTGGGACGAAGTGCGGAGGCTGCCGGCGAAGGACGCCTACAACGAGGGGCGCATCCAGATGGAGCTCGCCCGGGGCGCACTGGAGGCCGGGGCGGGGGCCGACCGGATCGGCGAGCACATCGAGGCCGCTCTGGAGCGCTTCCGCGGCGCCCACCGGCGGCGCACCGCCGACGTGCTCTGCCTCCGGGCCGACCTCCGCGAAGCACAGGGGGACGCCACCGGGGCCGGCGCCGACCTGCGCGAAGCGGCGGAGCTCTACCGTGCCGAGGACCGCGTGGCCGACCTGCACCGGGTCAACCGCCGCCTCCGGCGCTAGAGCCCGCCCCCGGCCTGGGGCGGTCGGCCCCCGTCGGCCGCTCGGGGCCGATCGGCAGCGGCTCGACGGCGACCGCGGCCTGTGCCGCTCCGAGGTGGAGTTTGACCGTCGCCGGGGCGGTGAGGTCCGCGCCGGCCAGGGCGGCGTGCCAGAGGGCGGCGGTGGCGGCCTCGACCGGGAAACCGGGCGGGGCGCCGTGCACCGTCAGCCGGAGCAGGCCCGCCGCGCGCACCGCCGCGATGAGGGCCGGCGCCGCCCCCGGTGCGGCCGCGGTCGCGGCGGCGGCGATCCGGCAGGCCCCGTGCTCGGACAGGGTGCGCTCGGCCCAGGCCGCCGGGTCGGGGACCGGTTCGGTGCGGACTAGCACGTCGGCGCTCTCGTACCACCTCGGCTCGGGCTCGGAGGCGTCGGCGAGCAGGTGCGCGCCGGCCGGGCCGGCCCCGGTTCCGGCGCCGGCGCGCGGCTCGGCGGGGAACCGGCGGACCCGGACCTCCGCGGCGTCCCCCTCGGTGGCGACCAGCAGCGGTGCGATGCCGGCCCGGGCCGGCCAGGAGAGCGACACCGGGACCGGCCTCTCCGGCGGAACGGTGCGCACCGGGTCGGCCGGCTCGTCCAGCTCCATCAGCCGGTACATCAGGGTGCGCAGTGCGGCCGCCGAACCCCCGGGGACCGAGGTGAGCTGGGAGGTGAAGGCCGCGAACCGGTCCGGCCGGTGCCGGGCGGCGTCCTCGGCCAGCTGGTCGGCGAGCGGCCGGTCCTCGTCGAGCAGGGCGGCGGCCCGCCCGAACGCCGCGATGGGGGAGTCCGGGTCCATGTCCTCGTGCGGGAAGGCGCCGAGCATGGTGTGCGTGCCCAGGGCCGCCCCGTAGAACGTCACCGAGCCGTGGTCGCCGATGACGTGGTCGGCCGCGACCAGCGCCGCCTGCCAGCCGGAGCGGGGCGGCAGCACGACCAGCCCGGCGCGCTCGCAGGAGGCCAGCCAGGACCGCATCTGCCAGACCCCGTGCCCGTGCCAGGCGTTGGGGTGGGCGACGAACACGACGCGGTACTCGTCGGCGGGCAGTTCGCGCAGCAGCCGCGGCAGCACCTCGGGGAACCGGCCCAGCAGGGAGGTCGGACCCCAGGTGGTGCTGACCAGGATCAGCCGGCGGCCGCCGGTCGCGCCGAGCGCGGCCCGGTAGTCCTCGCGCCAGCGCCGGCCGGCCAGCAGCCGGTCGAAGGTGG
>NZ_ANBB01000040.1 GCF_000341105.1 Nocardiopsis potens DSM 45234 | reverse complement strand
TTTCCGGGTTTCCGGGTTTCCGGGTTTCCGGGTTTCCGGGTTTCCGGGTTTCCGGGTTTCCGGTCTCACTAGCTTATTATATCCGGCGCCATGGGAGACGGCGACCAGGGGGGCCTTTATCAGGTGCAGGTCGTCGCCGTAGCTGGCGGTCAGGGCGAGGTCGAAATCCTCTTCGATCGCCTGCTCCCACGGGGCCGTGGCGGCGCCCAGGTCGTTCAGGTATTCGGTGACGCCCTCGCGGAAATTCGAGGTGCGGGCGCGGGTGAAGACCAATTGCACGCGGAGGTCGGAATCGAACACCGGAAGAATGTCGGTCAATCGCGTCATCGCGGTGACCGTGTGCGCCACGACCAGGACGCGGCGGCAGTCCGGCCGGGTCGACCAGTTCTCCGCGGCGCGGCCGATCGGGACGTTCAGCCGTTCCTGCACCGACAATTCCGCCACCGCTCCTTCCGACGTCCGTCACCGCAACGCTATCCGACCCGGGGAGGCGGCCGCGGGGCGGGTTCCGGGCGGCGGGGGAAGGGCGTGGCCGGAAGAGGACGGCCCGGCGGACGTGCGCGGACGCAGCGGGTCCGGGACCGGCCATCCAAGGGCCGGGCGGGTCAGGGCAGGGCGGGGCGGAGCCTCGGCACCTCCACCCGGGACAGGTGGACCCAGGTCTCGGTCAGCCGCACCCCGGGCAGGCCGCGCAGCCGCTCGAAGAGGTCGCGCAGCTCCTCCAGGGAGGCGGCCGCGGCCGTTCCCACCAGGTCGTTCCCGCCCAGGCAGCGGGCGAGGAAGCGGACCTCCCGCCACTCGGCCGCGCGATGCAGGGCGGTCTCCGCCGGGCCCAGGAGGCGCAGCGCGAAGCCGCCGTGCCGGCGCAGGCCGGCCGCGGACGGGGCGAGCTCCGCGGTCACCCGGAGCGCACCGCTGTCCAGCAGCCGCAGCACCCGGGTGCGCACCGCCCCGGCGGACAGCCCTGCGTGCCCGGCCAGCTCGGCGAAGGGCAGCCGGCCGTCCCGCTCCAGCAGGTCCAGCAGGAGCAGGTCGGTGCCGTCGGGGACGATGTCCGGCGGGTCGGCCGCGGCCATCCGGGGGTCCTTCAGCACCTCGGTGCAGACCGCGGCGGCGGTCCGCACCACGCCGGGGAGGGCGCGCACCCGGGCCACGGCGGCCGACAGGCCGGCCAGGTCGCGGGCGCGCACCTGGGCGGCGAGCGGGAACCGGCCGGCGGTGAGGTGCACCGCCGCGGTCCCGGGCAGCTCGGCGATCCGGCCGGCGACCGCCGAGGTCGCGCCGTTCACGTCGACCGCGACCACGGCGAGCGCGTCCGCGCCGCGCACCGCCGGGTGCACCACGCCCACCACCTTGAGGCGGCCGGCCTCCTGCATCCGGCGCACTCGCAGCCGCGCGGCGGCCCGGGACAGGCCCACCCGGGCGGCCAGGGCCTCGAACGGCAGCCGGCCGTCGGCCCGGAGCTCGCGCACGATCGCGCCGTCCGTCTCGTCCAGTTCCACCGCGCCCACCGGCGCTCACCTACCTCGCTGGGGGAATTTCCCCCTAATTCTGCACAAGCGCGCGGAGGCGCGCCGGGAGACGGTCGAGGATCGGGTTGACAAGTCGGCGGATCCCTATCTCGGTCGCGGGGACCGGTCTCTTCCCCGGGCGCGGAGCTCTGTCTTCCGCTACGCGCGGGAGCTCTGCTTTCCGCTACGCGCGGGAGCTCTGCACCCCCGCAGTACGGGGATTTACCCGACTTCCGGATGAGGACGTTCGACCTGGGTCCGGGGGCCGGTACTCCGACTTTTGACCAATGGTTTCCGCCATATGTCCGTCTGTTGGGGGACGCGAAGAAGAGGGCTGTTATCTATGGTTCGGGTAGGAGTGCCAGAGAGGGCGTGCGGAGACGGAGGGAAGGGGAGGCCGGAGGCGGTTGGAAGGGGTTCCGCCGGGTGAGGGTGGTGCGGAGGCGCCCCCGGAGGTGGGGCGAACACCACCCGGACCGGGGTGGTGCCTTCATCGATTCCGGGAACGGCGCTCCGTAACGTTTTCAACGACGACAGCGCGGCGATGACGAGCCGCCGTACGGAGGGGGACAGCGTGGACGTTCCGGAGCCGGTCGGCCGGACCCCCGGTTCCCTCGGGGCGGAGGTGCCATGCTGATCTGGTCGGTCCTGATCGCGCTGGCCGGGGCGTTCTGCATGGCCCTCGGCTCGGCGCTGCAGGAGCGCGACGCGGTCCGCGCGCCGGGCAAGAGCGTCGCCCGGTTCAGCCTGCTGGTCTACCTGGCCCAGCGGCCGAGGTGGCTGATCGGCACCCTCGCCGCGGCGGCCGGCGTCTCCCTGCACCTGATCGCGCTGAGCGGGGCCCCGCTGACCATCATCCAGCCGATCGGCGTCACCGGTCTGCTGTTCGCGATCGTGCTGTCGATGGCCTTCACCCGGCGCCGGGTGCGCCCGGGCCAGATCGGCGCGGGCGTGGCGGTCATGGTCGGCCTGGTCGGCGTCATCATGCTCTTCCCGCACACCGCGGACACCCCGCGGATGACGGTCGGCACCGCCCTGGTGCTGGCCGGGTGCGTGCTCGGCGTCGGGGCGGTCGCCCTCGCGGTCGCCCGCAAGGTGCGGCCGGGGATCCGGGGCGTGATCCTTGCGACCGTCGGCGGCAGTGCGCTCGGCACGACCTCGGCGATCGCCCGGGTCGTGGCGTCCGGGACCGCCGCCGACCCGATGGCCGTGTTCAGCTGGCTGACCCCGATCGCGATCGGGGTGGCGCTGTTCGGCGGGCTGATGATGCAGAACGCCTACCGCACCGGGCACTTCTCGGCCGCCTACGCGATCCTCCTGGTCGCCGACCCGGTGGTCGGGGCGGGGCTGGGCGCGCTGCTGCTCGGCGAAGGACTGCCGTCGTCGCCGCCGGAGCAGGCGGCCGCCGCGGTGTTCGCGGTGGTGGCCGCGGCCGGCATCGCGGTGCTGGCCAAGTCGAAGAACCAGAACCCGGAGGCCGCCCGCGGCGTCCGGTCCCGCGGAGAGGGTTCCGCCGCGGATCCCGAACCAGGACAGGAGAAGCGAGATGTCCTCACCGATGGAGAGAGCCCCTCGGACCTCCGGACCGGAGAGCCGACGGACCACAGGGCGTGACCGGCGGTTGCGCGTCCTCATCGGCACCGACACCTATCCTCCGGACGTCAACGGGGCCGGCTACTTCACCCACCGGCTCGCCACCGGCCTCGCCGAGCGCGGCCACGACGTGCACGTCGTCTGCGCCTCGGAGGAGGGCGCGCCCGGCATCGCCTACGACGGGGAGGTGACGCTGCACCGGCTGCGCTCCGCCCCGGTGCTGGTCCACCCGACGATGCGCACCGCCGTCCCGCTCGGCATCGCGGGCCACGTCGCGCGGATCATGGACCGGCTGGCCCCGCACGTGGTGCACGCGCAGAGCCACTTCACGGTGAGCAGGGCGACCGTCCGCCAGGGCCGGATCTCCGGGACCCCGGTGGTGCTGACCAACCACTTCATGCCGGACAACCTGTTCGCGCACGCGCACATCCCGGAGCGGCTGCAGGGCCTCGCGGGCCGGCTGGCCTGGCGGGACATGGTGCGGGTGGCCAACGAGGCCGACTACGTCACCACGCCCACCCGGCGCGCCGCCGACCTGCTCGCCCAGAAGGGCTACGACCGCCCGGTCGAGGCGGTCTCCTGCGGCATCGACCTGGAGCGCTTCCACCCCCGCCCGGCCGAGCGGGCCGGCGCCCGCGCCGGGTTCGGCCTGCCGGACCGGGAGACGATGGCGTTCGTCGGCCGGCTCGACGAGGAGAAGCGGATCGACGAGCTGATCCGGGCGCTGCCGCTGGTGCACCGGGAGCGGGACCTGCAGCTGGTGCTGGCCGGCACCGGGCAGCGCGAAGCGGAGCTGCGCGAGCTGGCCGCCGGGCTGGGGGTCGCCGACCGGGTGCACTTCCTGGGGTTCGTCCCGGACGAGGAGCTGCCGCGGGTGTACGTGGCCGCCGATCTGTTCGCCATCGGGAGCGTCGCCGAGCTGCAGAGCATCGCCACCCTGGAGGCCATGTCGACCGGGCTGCCGGTGGTCGCGGCGGACGCCCTGGCCCTGCCGCACCTGGTGGACCGCGGCCGCAACGGCTACCTGTACCGGCCGGGCGACGTCGCCGGGCTGGCGGACCGGCTGCTCGCGGTGCTGGGCTCGGGACGGGAGGCGATGGGCGCGGCCTCCCGGGAGATCGCGCTCACCCACGACCACCGCCGCTCCCTGGCGCGCTTCGAGGAGATCTACACCGGGGTCCGGCCGACCAGGGGCGGTCCGCAGGGGCCGGTGCCCGGCCGCGGCGGGGCGGCCCCGGGGCGCCCGGCCCGGCCGCGGCGCCACCCGGTCCCGGCCTGAGCCCGGCACGGAAGCGGCCCGCCGGAGGGCTCCTCTCCCAGGGGGAGCGGCCCCCGGCGGGCCGTTTCCGCGCCCGCCGACCGGATGGTGACTTTCCGTGGTTTTTGCGTCACGATCTGGTGGGCTATCGCCTTTGCTGGAAACACACGAAGTGTGTGGTTCGTGGGGTCCAGCCGAACGGACGGGGCGGCGTACGCCGACAGCGTCGCCGCCCGTCTGAACATTGCCGAGTGCGAGGCCGAGGAGTACCAGAACCGGCTCGCCGAACTCGACCGCGCCCACCGCGACCTGGAGGAGCGGGTGATGCGGTTGGAGAACGAGCTCACCGCGGCCCGCCAGGACCGCCTGGAGGCCTTCACCCGGTGGTGGAACTGCCGGGAGGACCGGGACCGGGCCCGGCACATCGCCCGGAGGCTCCGCCGCCGCCTGGACCGGGCGGCCCGCCGCGAGCTCCGCACCCGCAGGGCGGGGGAGGAGCCGAGCACCGGCTGACCTTCCCCGGAGTAAGGGGGTGCGGGTCAGGCGCCGGGGATCCGGTCCAGCACCTCGGCGAGGTCGCGCTGGACGTCGGCCGCGGCTCGGCGCAGGGCGCGGAGCGTGACGCCGATGGCGGGGCGGCGGAGGCTGGCGGCGCGGACCGAGGCGTAGACGCCGCGGGCCGGGGCCTCCCCGGGAAGCCGTCGGAAGGCCAGTCCCGCGGTCCCCGCGGTCAGCGCCAGGGCGGGCACCGCGGCGATGCCGATCCCCCGGGAGACCAGCCCCAGGATGGTGGCCAGCCCTTCGAACTCCCAGGCCGCCGCGGGGGCGCCGCCGACGTCGGCGAGGACCGCGTCGGTCCCGTAGCGGGACGGCTCGCCCTGCGGGGCCGCGATCCACGACTCGCCGACCAGCCGGTCCAGCTCGACCGGGAGGGCCGGGTCGGCGAGCCGGTGGTCCTCGGGGACCGCCAGCACCATCGGGTCGCGCAGCAGCAGCTCGTGGCGGATCTTGCCGGCGCCGGTGTCCGGGGGGCGGCCGGTCCAGATATCGACCAGGGCGATGTCGGCCTCCCCGGCGCTGACCTGGCGCACCCCCGAGCCCTCCATGGTCTGCCGGAGCACCAGCTGCATCGAGGCGTGCCGGCGCAGCCGCTCGGCCAGGCGCGGCGCGAACGCGACGGCGCCGGTGGGGAAGGCGGTCACGGTGACCCTGCCGGTGACGACCCCGCGCTGCTCGGCCAGGACGGACTCGGCCGCCTCCACCATGGCCAGGATCTGCTCGGCCTGCTCGGCGAGGAGCCGGCCGGTCTCGGTGAGCTCGGCGCTGCGCGCGCTGCGGTCCAGCAGCTGTGCGCCGACCTCGCGCTCCAGCGCGGCGAGCTGCTGGGAGACGGCCGAGGGGGTGTAGCCCAGGGAGGCCGCGGCGGCCGCGATGGTGCCCTGCTCGGCGAACTCCCGGAGCAGTTGGAGCCTTCTCAGATCGAGCATAAGGACAGCTTACGCTCACCATCGAAAAGAGTCGCTTGTGGTAACGCGTCGGGCGGGGCAGGCTGAGAGTGAAGGCACCGGAAAGGCGGTCTCAAGACCGGCCACCTGGATCAGCTGGAGTTGATTCCTCCATGACAGTCGCCGTTTCAGCGACCCTCGCCGTCAACGAAGCCCTCGCCGAGAAGCGCCGCCAGGGCGTGCAGGTGCTCCCGCTCGGCTTCGGTGAGGCGGGGCTTCCCGTCCACCAGATGATGCGGGACGCCCTCTCGGCCGGGGGAGGGGACAACGCCTACGGTCCGGTGGCCGGCAGCGCCGTGCTGCGCGAGGCCGCAGCGGGCTACTGGGGCCGGCGGGGGCTGCCCACCGACCCGGACGCGGTCGTGGCCGGCCCGGGCAGCAAGCCGCTGCTGTACGCGCTGCTGCTGGCCATCGGCGGCGACGCCGCGATCGCCGCGCCGAGCTGGGTCAGCTACGCCGCGCAGAGCCGGCTGGCCGGCAACCGGCCGCTGTTCGTGCCGACCGAGCGCGGCCAGGGCGGCGTGCCCCAGCCGGACCTGCTGGCCGAGGCGGTGAGCACCGCCCGCGGGCAGGGACGGGACGTGCGCGCGGTGATCACCACGCTGCCGGACAACCCCACCGGGACGGTCGCCTCCGAGGACACCGTCCGCCGGCTCGCCGAGGTCGCCCGCGCCCTGGACCTGGTCGTCATCTCCGACGAGATCTACCGCGACCTGGTGCACGACCCGGCGGTGGAGGTCCGCAGCCCCGCCGAGTTCGCCCCGGAGCGCACCGTGATCACCACCGGGCTGAGCAAGAGCCTGGCCCTGGGCGGCTGGCGGCTCGGCGTCACCCGGCTGCCGGACTCCCCGCTGGGCCGCCGGATCCGGGCCGGGCTGCTCGGCGTGGCCAGCGAGATCTGGTCCAGCCCGACCGGGCCGGTGCAGCGGGCCGGGGCGCTGGCGTTCGCCGAGCCCGCCGAGCTGACCGCGCACATCGAGCGCAGCCGCCGGCTGCACGGGGCGGTGGCCCGGGCGGTGGCCGAGCGGTTCACCGCGGCCGGGGCGTCGGTGGCCGCGCCGCAGGCGGCGTTCTACCTCTACCCCGACTTCGAGGCGCACCGCGAGCGCCTCGCCGCCGACCACGGCGTGGGCACCGGCCCCGAGCTGTGCGGGCTGCTGCTGGAGCGGTACGGCATGGGCGTGCTGCCCGCGGTGGAGTTCGGCGAGAGCGCCGAGGCGCTGCGGATGCGGGTGGCCACCAGCCTGCTCTACGGGGAGACCGAGGCCGAGCGGTACGCGGCGCTCGCCGTGGACGACCCCACCCGGCTGCCGTGGATCCAGGCGCACCTGGACCGGCTGGAGGAGGTGCTGGCCGACGTCGCCGCCCCGGTGGCGGCCGCGGCCTGAGCGGCTCCCGGGCCCTCCGGGGGGGAGGCCCGGGGGCGGACACGGAGGAGCGGGACCGGTCATCGCGGAAGGGCCGGTCCCGCTCCTTGCCGCCGGGGCCAGGCTAGCGCCCCCGCGGGCCCCGCCGCACCCGGACCCTCCCTTCCCCGCGGCCGCCCCCGCGCCGCCCCAGGGCGATGATCTTGACGTTGCGGGGGCATCGGAGCGCTCTGATGCCCCCGCAACGTCAAGATCATCGTGCTGCCGCGTTCCCCGGCGGAGTCCTAGGATCGTCGGCGAGAGCAGAGCACCGATGCCGGGGAGCGACGATGACGCTGGTGGAATGGGCGCGGCTGGTCAGCGCGGAGCTGGAGCTGGCCGAGGAGATGGACAAGGCCGACGTGGACCGGATCCTCGACCTCGCCAGGGACGCCGCGCACTCGGTGGCCCGCCCGGCGGCCCCGCTGACCGCCTACCTGATGGGCATCGCGGTCGGCCGCGGCGCCGACCCGGCCGAGGCGGCCGCGGCGCTCAGCCGCCTCGCCCTCGCCCAGGCGGACGGGGACGGGCGGGGCTGAGTCCGCGCGCCGGGGCCGGCGGGGACGGGCGCCGTCACCACCAGGCGTGGAAGTGGTGCACCGGCCCCTTGCCGCGGCCGACCTCCAGCTCGTCGGCGCGGCGCAGCGCCTCGGTCAGGTAGGACTTGGCGTCCCGCACCGCCTCGGCGACCCCGGCGCGCTGCGGGAGCAGGGCCGCGATCGCCGACGACAGGGTGCAGCCGGTGCCGTGCGTGTTCCTGGTCGGGATCCGCTCCGCGGTGAACGGGACGGCCGGGGCGTCCGGCTCCACCAGCAGGTCGGTGCTGTCGCCGCCGGAGAGGTGGCCGCCCTTGAGCAGCACCCGGGCCGGGCCGAGCTTGAGCAGGCGGCGGGCCTGCTCCTCCATCTCCGCCAGGTCGGCCGCCTCGTCCTCGCCGAGCAGGTCGGCGGCCTCCGGGAGGTTCGGGGTGACCAGGTCGGCCCGGGGCAGCAGCACGGTGCGCAGCGCCTCGATCGCCTCGGCGGCCAGCAGCCGGTCGCCGCTCTTGGCCACCATCACCGGGTCGAGCACCACGTTGCGCAGCCGGTAGGCGTCGAGCGCCGCCGCGACCGCCTCGATGACGCCGGTGTCGGCCAGCATGCCGATCTTCACCGCGTCGATGCGCACGTCGTCCAGGAGCGTGGTCAGCTGCCGGGAGACGAACTCCGGGGGGACCGGGTGCACCGCGGCGACGCCGGTGGTGGTCTGCGCGACCAGGGCGGTCACCACGGTGGTGCCGTAGCCGCCGAGGGCGGAGAAGGCCTTCAGGTCGGCCTGGATCCCCGCGCCCCCGCTGGGGTCGGTGCCGGCGATGGACAGGATGTTGAAGGAGCCCATGTGGCGTCCCTTCGCTAGTGCGAGCTAGATCAGGTTCGACGGGTGTGTTCTCAGCCGGTGGCGTGCACCGGCACCCCGCGCCGTCGCTTCCGCCCCGAAAGGGCCGGAGCGGCCGGCCGCCTCGGCGGCCGGGTCTTCAGCCTGTCACAGCCGGGCGGACTCCCGGACGGCGGGCCGGGCGTGCCGGCCGCCGCCGGAGCCGCTCTTCCGGCCGCCCTTCTTGACCAGGTGCTCGATGAGCAGGACCGCGACCACGATCGCGAATCCGACCGCGACCATGACCAGGGTGAACGGGACGTCCCCGGAGGGGGCGTAGAGGGTGCGCTCCTCGTCCTGCCAGGGCCACAGGGCGCGCAGCGAGCCGGCCATCACACCGGTCAGCGCCACCAGGGTCACCATCCGGTGGTGCTCCAGCAGCCACTGCAGCAGCTTCACGAAGAGCGCGCCGCCGAGGAGCGCGCCGAGGAAGAAGGTGCCGAGGTAGCCGAAGTCGCGGTTGTTCACCGCGTCCATGGTGGGCGCGTACAGGCCCAGGGTGAGCAGGATGAACGAGCCGGACATCCCCGGCATGATCAGCGCGGAGACCGCGACGGCCGCGGCGACGATCACGATCGGGGCCGAGGGCTCCACGTGCGCGGGCGGCAGGCCGGTCAGCACGAAGGCGATCGCGGCCGCCGCGATGGCTAGCAGGTAGTGCCAGGCCTTCCAGCGCTGCCCGCCCGCGGTGTAGGGCACCCAGAGCGAGGCCAGCACCAGGCCGAAGAAGAGGGCGTAGGAGCGCTGCTGCTCGGACTCGACCAGCGGGGCGATGATCTTCGCGGCGAGCAGCGCGGCGGCCACCATGCCGATGAGCACGGCGCCGATGGCGGCCCAGTCGGCCTGGCGGAACTCCGCGGCGGCCCGCCCCGCCCCCCGGCCGCGCGGCAGGTCGGAGGCGGCCAACCGGAGCCCGGTGAGCACGTGGCCGGCCGAGGTGATGAGGGTCTCGTACACCCCCACGATCAGCGCGACCGTGCCGCCGCTGACGCCGGGAACGACCTCCGCGGTGCCGATGAGGCCTCCGCGGACGACGTTGGACAGATGGGTCCCGATGGTTTTCGCCATATCTCGTGTTTCGTCTTCGAGGGATCGAGGAGGGATGCCGCGAACGTGCCGGAGGCGGGAACGGCCGGGACTCCGAGCGGCGGCGCGAGCCTCACAGTCTAGGGATTCCGCGGGCTCCGCCGGGCCTGCTCGCCCGTCCCGGGCGGCACCCCGGCAACGTGCGGGCGGCGCGGGCGGGTTCCCGGAACCGGCGAGGCTTCCCGCATTCCTTCTTCCCGCGCCCCTCCGCTTCCCCCGGCGGCGCGGCCCCTTCCCGCGACCGTCCCGGCACCGCGGCCCCGTCGGCGCGCACCGGCGGGCCGCGGCGCCGAGACCACCGGCCGGGGGCGGGGTCAGCGGCCGGCGGGCGCCCCCTCGCGGGCGGCGGGGGCGGCGCCGCGCGCCACCGCAGCCGCCCACCGGTAGTCCTGCTTGCCGACGGCGGTCCGCCGCACCCGGTCGACCACGCGGAAGGCGCGCGGCACCTTGAACCCGGCGAGCCGGGTGCGGCAGTGCTCGCGGAGCCGCTCCGGGGACGGGGAGCGGCCGGGGACCGGTGCGATCACGGCGGTGACCCGCTGCCCGAGCAGCTCGTCGGGGGAGGGCACCACGATGGTGTCGGCGACGTCGGGGTGCGCCTTGAGCACCGACTCGACCTCTTCGGGGTAGACCTTCTCGCCGCCGGTGTTGATCACCGCCGAGCCGCGGCCCAGCAGCACGATCGACCCGTCCTCGGCCACCGTGCCGTAGTCGCCGGACATCACCCAGCGGCGGCCGTCCGGGTCCCGGGGGAAGGTCCGCTCGGTCCTGTCCGGGTCGTTGAGGTAGCCGAGCGGGATCCGGCCGGTGCGGGCGATCCGGCCGATCCGGCCGGCCGCCTCGGAACCGGGCGGCAGCGGGCGCATCCGCTCGTCCAGCACGGACACGCTGGCGCCCATGGCGAACCGGCGCTCGCCGGGGCCCTCGGCGGCCGCGCCGCACACCCCGGTCTCCGAGCCGCCGTAGCTGTCCCGCAGCGCGATCCCGGGCCGCCAGGTGCGCCACAGGGCGCGGACCGCCGGGGTGAGCGGGGTCCCGCCGGAGGCGACCGTGCGCAGGCCGGCGCAGGCGTACCCGCCGGCGAGCAGGGCCTGGGCCAGCGGCCGGGCCATCGCGTCCCCCACCAGCTGCACCGAGTGCGCGCCCTCCCGGTCGGCCAGCGCGGCGACCCGGTCGGCGTCGAACACCCGGTCGGTGTTGAGCAGCACGGTCTTGCCGGAGAACAGCATGCCGAGCGCGTTCCACTGGCCGGCGGCGTGCATCAGCGGGCCGAGCACCAGCATCCGGTGGGCCGAGCAGGCCAGGGCGCGCTCCCCGGCGTCGGCGGCGCTCCGGATGCGCGGGTCGCCGGGGCCGCGCCGCTCCAGGGCCGCGCGGAAGATGTCCTCCTGGCGCCACATGACGCCCTTGGGGAAGCCGGTGGTGCCGCCGGTGTAGAGCAGGTAGAGCGCGTCGCCGCGGGACTCGGCGGCGGGCTCGGGCAGCTCCGCCGCCCCGGCCAGCGCCTCCTCGTAGCCGGTGCCGGGCAGCGGCCCGGGCTCCGGGCACGGGGCGCCGTCGTCGAGCAGCAGCACGTGGCGCAGGCGCGGCAGGCGGTCGCGGACCCCGGCGACGGCGGGGGTCAGCGAGCGCTCCGCGATCAGCGCCACCGCCCCGGAGTCGTCCAGCACGTAGCGGAGCTCCTCGGCGATGTAGCGGTAGTTCACGTTCACCGGGACGGCGCCCGCGCGCAGCACCCCGAAGAACGACTCCAGCCATTCGGCGCGGTTGTAGGAGAGCAGCGCCACGTGCTCGCCGGGGCGGACGCCGGCGGCGGCCAGGTGCCGGGCGAGCAGCCCGGCGCGGCGCTCCAGGCCGGCGTAGCTCAGCCGGCGGCCGCCGGCGGCCACCGCGGTGCGCTCCGGGACGGCGGCGGCGACCGCGGAGAGCAGGCCGGGCAGGCCGAGGCCCCGGGGGTCCGGGGCGGGCGATGCGGGGGCCGGCCCGGACGGGGCGGCGGCCCGGTGTCCTGTTTCGGTCAACGCTGGTCCCTCCCTGAGGCCGGTCTACCCGGCCGCGTCCATGGCGACCGATCCTGTACCTGTGCGGGCGGTCACAGCCGGCCGGGGTGGTGCTTTCCGAGGTCAGCGCGGGACCGCCGAAAACGCAGGTCAGTACGGCGGATCCGGGGGAACCGGCCGGGGCCGGGGGTTTCGGGTGTGACCTCCGGGCGGAGGGCCTGTGACCGAAGTCGCCGCGCCGCGGGCGCCCGGCGGCCCGGGCCCGCCCGCGGCGCGGGGCGGGAGGGGGCCGGGCGGCGCAGGGGAAACCCGTCCCCTCCGGACCCTTGTGTCCCGATACGGGCATCTGTTCTGCTTCTGGAGGCCGCTCCGGGTGCGCTTCCCCACACCCGCCCCGGGGTATCCACAGAGCGAAAAACGATCAATGTCGATCGGAAGGGACACCTGGATGAGCGACACCCGCGTTCTGGGGAACAGGCAGTCCGGAGGAGACCCCTCTCGACCCCCTGTCTCGACCGCCGAGCACATCGCCCTCGCCGAAGCCCGTTCGGCGCACAACTACGCCCCCCTGCCCGTCGTGATCGCCGAGGGCGAGGGCGCGTGGGTCACCGACGTCGAGGGCCGGCGCCACCTCGACATGCTCGCCGGGTACTCGGCGATGAACTTCGGGCACCACAACCCGGACCTGCTCGCCGCCGCCCACCACCAGCTGGACCGGGTGACGCTCACCAGCCGGGCGTTCTACAACGACCAGTTCGCGCCGTTCGTCACCGCCCTCGCCGACCTGGTCGGCAAGGAGCGGGTGCTGCCGATGAACACCGGGGCCGAGGCGGTGGAGACCGCGATCAAGGTCTCCCGCAGATGGGCCTACGACGTCAAGGGCGTCCCGGACGGCCAGGCCACCATCGTCGTGGCGGGCGGCAACTTCCACGGCCGCACCACCACCATCATCTCCTTCTCCTCCGACCCCGACGCCTACGGCGGCTTCGGCCCCTACACCCCCGGGTTCCGCTCGGTGCCCTACGGCGACGCCGACGCGGTCGCCGAGGCGGTGGACGGCACCACCGCCGCGGTGCTGGTGGAGCCGGTCCAGGGCGAGGCCGGCGTGGTCGTCCCTCCCGCCGACTACCTGCCCCGGCTGCGCGAGCTGTGCGACCGGGAGAACGTGCTGCTCATCGCGGACGAGGTGCAGGCCGGGCTGGGCCGCACCGGCACCGTGCGGGCCTGCGAGCACAGCGGCGTGGTGCCGGACGCCTACCTGTTCGGCAAGGCGCTGGGCGGCGGCGTCGTCCCGGTGTCGGCGATGGTCGCCGACGAGTCGGTGCTCGGGGTGATCCACCCGGGCCAGCACGGCAGCACCTTCGGCGGCAACCCGCTGGCCGGCGCCATGGGCCGCACCGTGGTGCGGATGCTCAAGGAGGGCCCCTACCTGGAGAACGCCCGCCGGCTCGGCGAGGTGCTGAGCACCCGGCTCAAGGAGTTCACCGGCAACGGGGTGGTCGCGGCGCGCAGCATCGGGCTGTGGGCCGGCATCGACGTCGACCCGGCGCTGGCCACCGGGCGCGAGATGTGCGAGCGGCTGCTCCGGCGCGGCGTCCTGGTGAAGGACACCCACGGCTCCACCATCCGGTTCTCCCCGCCGCTGGTGATCAGCGAGGAGGACCTGAACTGGGGGCTGGACCAGCTCGGCGCGGTCCTCGCCGACCTGCGCGCGGAACGGGGCTGACCGGGGGCCGGGCCGGCCTGCGGGGCCGGCCCGGCCGCCGCCCGCCCGGGAGCGCCCGGAGGGACGCCCCCGGGCGATGATCTTGACGTTGCGGGGGTATCAGAACGTCCTGATACCCCCGCAACGTCAAGATCATCGGGGGTGGGACGCTACTCGGCCAGGTCGCGGGCGAGCACCTCGGGCTCCGCGCCGTCCACCCGCTCCCGCGCCGCGTACAGGTCGCGGCCGGGCCCCTCGGAGACGGCCTCCCGCACCCGCTCGCCGAAGGCGGCCTGCCCCGCCGCGGTGGGGTGGAAGCTGCTCCGGTCCACCGAGATGCCCTCGGTGAGGCTGCGCAGCACCACCCCGTTGAGCCAGGACTCCTCCGCGCTGACCTCGTGCCCGTCGAGGGTGTCGTAGACGTCGACGAACTCCACGCTGCCCGTCCCGCCGTCCTCGGCGATGCCCTCGTCCGCCTCCTCCGCGGCGCGGCGCAGCCGGTCGTTGAACCGCTCCACCGTGCCGTTCAGCCAGAGCTGGTCCTCCACGGTCAGCGTGTAGTACATGCCCGGCGGCTCGTCGGGGAAGAGCCGCGGGTAGCCGAGCAGCAGCACCCGCGCGTCGGGGGCCCGGTCGCGCACCTCGGCGAGGATCTCCTCCACCGAGGACCCGACCGCCCCCATCCGCCGGTCGATGCTCTCCTCCTGGCCGGTGCAGACCCCGCTGGACAGCAGCGGCACCCGCACCAGGCAGGTCCGCAGCACCGGGGTGAAGCCCAGGTCGTTGCCGCCGATCCCGACGCTGACCAGCGAGGTGAACTCGGTGACCCGGTCCAGCTGGGAGCCGTCGCCGGCCTCCTCCAGCATCCGGTCGGCCCGCTCCTTGCTGCACGCCTCGAAGCCGAACCCGCCGGCGAAGTCGAACGCCTCGGCGGTGCGCGAAGGATAGGAGTTGGCCGAGCGCCAGCAGCCGTCGCCGCCGGTGGTGCCGTTGAGGTAGTCGCCGGCGCCGTCCCCGGAGGAGTAGGAGTCGCCGAGCGCGATGTAGTGGCCCCAGGTGGCGGCCTCCACCGGGTCGAGCCGGACGCGCCAGTCCTCCTCGGGGTCCGGCCCGGGGCCGCCGCTCCCCGGCGGGCAGCCGGTCAGGGCGCACCAGGCGCCGGTCAGGCCGTCCCGGGCCGGCGGCACGGCCACGGCGGCCAGCAGGAGCAGGGCCGCGGCGACGGCGGCCGCCGCGACGATGCGGCCGCGCCGCCCGACGACCGGTCCGCGCACCGCCGCACCCCTTCCGCACACGCCCCGCGCCGCTCCGGCGGCGCGGGGAGGCCTCGCCCAAGGGGCAGGTTACCCGCGCCCGGCGCCCGTTCCCGGGCGCGCCGCCGACCGGGTCCGGCCCGCTCCGCGCTGACCGGCGCATACGCCCCCGAAACCGGACGGAACGCGGCGGGGCCGGAACCGGCCGCCGCCCCAGGGCGCGCACCGGTACCGGAAACCGCCCGCGCGGCCGGGGCGCCGCCGCTAGCATGTCCCCGTCGGAACGGGCGTGGGGGCGCCGTACGCGGCATTGGCGTGGGGGGCGCCGCACATGAAGACCACCGAACTACTGGACGCGCACGAGATCCGCTATGAGGTCCTGACCGGCGCGATCGTCATCGCACCGCCGGCGGACCAGCTGCACCAGGAGATCCAGCTGGACATCCTCATGCAGGCCAGGAGGGTCGGCTTTCCGGCGACGATGGACGCGTCGGTCTCCTTCCCCGGCGGCGAGGACGAGTTCCGGCCCGACGTCGCGGTCTACGACGAGCACACCGTCCTTCCGCGGGCCGGCAACCGGCCGGGGGAGCGGGTCCTGCTGGCGGTCGAGGTCGTCTCGCCCTCCTCCCGGCTCCACGACGAGGTGGCCAAGAGAGAGCTCTACGCCCGGCTCGGGGTCCCCGCCTACCTGATCGTCCAGCAGACCGGCGACCTGTGGACGCTGCACCACACCCCGGCCGGCGCCGGCTACACCCGGCTGATCGAGGGGCCGATGGGCGACTTCGTCCCGGTCCCCTCGCTGCCCTGGGCGGTGCGCACCTGGACCCTGGACCGGTACATGAACGGCTGACCGCCCGGGCCGCCGTCCGCAGGCCCTCCGGGGCGCGGCCGGCCGGCGGTGGCCGAGGGCCCGGGACCGGTGCAAGGCGCCGGCTGCGCCGGCCCGGCGGGCGGGCGATCCGCTCCGCGGCCGGAGCGGTAGAGGAGCAGGGCGGCCGGTCCCGGTCTCCGCGGCGGCCGCGGAGACCGGTCGGCGTCAGGGCCGGGTCGCCGCCACCACGTCCAGGGTGCGGGCCAGGTCGGCGTCGCCGAGGTCGGCGCGGAGCGTCAACCGGAGCCGGGACCGCCCGTCGGGGACGGACGGCGGCCGGAAGCAGCCGACCCGGATCCCCGCCGCGCCGCATCGCCGGGCCCACTCCACGCAGGCCTCGGGGGAGGGCGCGGCCACCGAGACGACGGCGGCGTCCGGGACGGACGCCTCCAGGCCGCACCCGGCCAGGCCCGCGGCCAGCTCCCGGGCCAGTCGGCGCAGCCGGGCGGGGCGCTCCGGCTCGGCGCGCAGCACGCGCAGCGCGGCCAGGGCCGCCGCCGCGGCCGGCGGCGCCAGCCCGGTGTCGAAGATGAAGGTGCGCGCGGTCTCCACCAGGTGCCGGACCACCGCCGCGGGCCCCATCACCACACCGCCCTGGGCGCCCAGCGACTTCGACAGGGTGGCCGACACCGCCGTCCCGGGGTCGCCGCGCAGCCCGGCGGCGGTCAGGCAGCCGGCGCCGCCCTCGCCCAGCACGCCCAGCCCGTGCGCGTCGTCCAGCAGCAGCGCCGCCCCGGCGCCCCGGCAGGCGCGGGCGAGCGCGGGCACGTCGGTCAGGTCGCCGTCGACGGAGAAGACCGTGTCGGAGAGGACCACCGGGCGCAGCCCCTCGGCGGGCGGGGCGGCCAGGGCGGCGGCCGCCGCGCCGGGGTCGCCGTGGTCGAACAGCGCCACCCGGGCCCCGGCCCCCTTGGCCAGCCGGGCGGCGTCGATCAGCGAGGCGTGGTTCCCCCGGTCGCACACCAGGTGCGCGCCGGCGCCGGCCAGCGCGGTGACCATGGCCAGGTTCGCCGCGTAACCGGAGGAGAAGACCAGTGCGGCCTCGGCGCCGTAGAAGCCGGCCAGCTCCTCCTCCAGCTCGCGGTGGAGCAGGGTGTCCCCGGTGACCAGCCGGGAGCCGGTGGCGCCCGCGCCCCAGCGCCGGGCCGCCCCGGCGGCGGCCCGCACCACCTCGGGGTGCCGGGTCAGCCCCAGGTAGTCGTTGGAGGCCAGGTCGAGCAGGTCCTCCTCGGCGCGGCGCGGGCGCAGCACCCGGCGGAGCCCGGACGCCTCCCGCTCCCGGGCCGCCGCCGCGAGCCAGCCGAACGGGCCGCCGGCCGTGCCGCGCCCGGACGCGGGCGGGGCCGCTTCCTCCCCGGTCACCGTCATAAGCTGCCACCTCTCCTCGTGCCCGGCCCGATCGGCCGCCTCTCCCTCCTGCGCGGGGGAACACCGAAGGCGGCGGAGGGCGCCGGGCTCCCGCCCCCTGCCGCGCGGCCGCGTCAGCGTACTGTCCGCGCCCCTGCGGGGCCAGGGGCCCGCATCGCCGCTCCGCGGTCCGCCCCGGCGCCGCGGGGCGCCGGGGCGGGGACGCGCTCCGCGCACCCGCCCGCTCGGGCGGGCGTCCGGTTCCGGACGGGCGGTGCGGCCCCGGGGCCCCTCCTCACCGGCGCCCGGGCCCGCACCGCTCCCCCCGTTCGCCGAGGTCGGCGGTGCGCCCGGACGACCTTCACACGGGCGCGGACGGGACGGCATGCGGGGAACCGACAAAGAAGCCCGGGCGAAGTCTGTGTACCGGGGCATCCCACCGCGAGCGAGAGTTGGGAAGGATGTGCCGGTATGGCATGAGCGCCGAGCGGACGAACGGAGGCCGGCAGTGATGAGGACGCCCAGAGGGCCGAGAGGGGCGGAGGGGCGCAGGAGCATGCGGGTCCCCGCCCGCGCCGCCGTCAGGGCGCGCACCGCCGCCGCGCCCCCTGCCGCGCCCGGTGCGCGGACGCCCGGAGCGGCCCCGGACGCCGACTGGATCCGCCGCGCCGACCGCGACCACCTGTGGCACCCCTACGCCTCGATCCGGACCGGGCCCGCCGACGGCGCCGACGCGCCCTACGTCGTCACCGGGGCGTCCGGCACCCGGCTCCGGCTGACCGGGCCGGACGGCGCCGAGCACGACGTCGTGGACGCGATGTCCTCCTGGTGGTCGGCGGTGCACGGGTACCGCCACCCGGTGCTCGACGCGGCCCTGCGCGACCAGCTCGACCGGTTCGGCCACGTCATGTTCGGCGGGCTGACCCACGGGCCCGCGGCGCGGCTGGCCGCGCTGCTCGCCGAGATCGCCCCCGACCCGCTGCGCCACGTCTTCCTCGCCGACTCCGGCTCGGTCTCGGTGGAGGTGGCGCTCAAGATGTGCCTGCAGTACCAGCGCTCCCTGGGCCGCCCGGAGCGGCGCCGGGTGCTGACCTGGCGCGGCGGCTACCACGGCGACACCTTCCACGCGATGTCGGTGTGCGACCCGGACGGCGGCATGCACGCGCTCTGGGGCGACGTGCTGCCCCGGCAGGTGTTCGCCGACGCCCCGCCCGAGGGGTTCGGCGCCGACCCCGACCCCCGCTACCTCGCCCACCTGGAGGAGCTGGTCGCCCGGCACGCCGGGGAGCTGGCCGCGGTCATCGTGGAGCCGGTGGTGCAGGGCGCCGGGGGGATGCGCTTCCACAGCCCCGCCTACCTGCGGGCGCTGCGGGAGATCACCCGGGAGCACGGCGTGCTGCTGGTGTTCGACGAGATCGCCACCGGCTTCGGCCGCACCGGCGAGCTGTTCGCGGCCGGCCACGCCGGCGTCACCCCGGACGTGATGTGCCTGGGCAAGGCGCTCACCGGCGGCTACCTGACGCTCGCCGCGGCGCTGTGCACCCCGGAGGTGGCCGAGGGCATCGCCGGCGGGGAGGTCCCGGTGCTCGCGCACGGCCCCACCTTCATGGGCAACCCGCTGGCGTGCGCGGTCGCCGAGGCCTCGGTCCGGCTGCTGCTCGACACCGACTGGCGCGGGGCCGTCGCCGGCGTCGAGCGGGGCCTGTCCGACGGGCTCGCCCCGGCGCGCGACCTGCCCGGCGTCCGGGACGTGCGGGTGCTGGGCGCGATCGGGGTGATCGAACTGGACCGGCCGGTGGACGTGCCGGCCGCGACCCGGGCGGGGCTGGCCGCAGGCTGCTGGCTGCGGCCGTTCCGGAACAACGTCTACGCGATGCCGCCGTACGTGTGCGGCGGCGCGGACATCGAGCGGATCAGCGGCGGCATGATCGCCGCCGCGCGGGCGTCTGTGGAGGCGACGGGGTGACGGTGCTGGTGGTGGCGGGAACCGGGACGGGCGTCGGCAAGACGGCGTGCACCGCGGCCTACGCGGCGACCGCCGCGGCGGCGGGGGAGCGGGTGGCGGCCCTCAAGCCGGCCCAGACCGGGGTGCGCCCGGGCGAGCCCGGCGACGCGGACGAGGTGGCCCGCCTGGTCCCGGAGGCCACGGTGCGCGAACTCGCCCGGTACCCCGAACCGCTCGCCCCGGCCACCGCGGCGCGCCGCTCCTGCCTGCCCCCGGTCACCGCCCGGCAGGCCGCCGGGGCCGCCGCCGACCTGGCCGCCGAGCACGACCTGGTACTGGTCGAGGGCGCGGGCGGGCTGCTGGTCCGGCTCAACGACCGCGGTGAGACCATCGCCGACGTCGCCGCGGAGCTCTCCGCCCAGGTGCTGCTGGTGGTCCGCCCCGGCCTGGGCACCCTGAACGAGACCGCCCTGACCGCCGAGGCCCTGGTCGCCCGCGGCCTGGCCTGTGCGGGCCTGGTCATCGGCCGCTGGCCCGCCTTCCCCGGCCTCGCCGAGCGCTGCAACCTCGACGACCTTCCCGCCGAGGGCCGCGCCCCTCTCCTCGGAGCCCTCCCCGAGGGCATCACGTCCCTGCCCCCGGAGGCCTTCGCCACGGCGGCGGTCGAGGCCCTGGGCATCCCGGAACACCGCTGACCGCCTCCCGGCGCCCAAGGGGCCCCTGAGTGAGAAAGGACGGGGGAGAGCCCCGGGCGAGCAGTGAGTCCCGCGGACGCGGGGACGGACCGGCGGGGTGTGTAGTTGTACGCCTCGGTCATTGATGGGAGAAGCCCCTCCTCCGAGCGTTCCCTGGCGCCGTCCCCTTCTTCTGTCCAGCTGTTCCACCCGGGCGCGGCGCCTCGCGGGGCGGGGATTCAAGCGGGCGGCGAAGGCGGGAGGGGGCCGGCCGGTCGGTCGGGCGCGGCGCCTCACGGGGTGAGGGTTCAAGCGGGCGGCGACGGCGGCGGTAGGGGCGGGGCGAAGGCGGTCGCCCGGGCGCGGCGCCTCGCGGGGCGGGGGTTCAAGCGGGCGGCGAAGGCGGGAGGGGGACCGGCCGGTCGGTCCGGCGCGGCGCCCCGCGGAGCGAGGGTTCAAGCGGGCGGCGACGGCGGCGGTAGGGGCGGGGCGAAGGCGGCCGCCCGAGCGCGGTGCCTCACGGAGCGAGGGTTCAAACCGGCAGCGACGGCGGCAGTAGGGGGACCGGCTGGTCGGTCGGGTGCGGCGCCCCGCAGAGCGAAGGTCGAGACGGGCAGCGAGGGTGGGAGTCGGGCGGGGCGGCGCCGGTGAAGGGGGCGGGCCGCTCGCCCGGGCCCACCAGGGGGCCTTATCCCTGTATGCCTGGTTTGCGGCGGGGATCGGGCGGGAGCGGGGGCGCCCTGCGCACCTCGGCGGCACCCCGATTACATCTACCAGCGAGTAGTAAGCCCCCAGGCCCCCACCGCCCCCTCACCGATCACCCAGAGTGGCCGAGGCGGGCCCTCCCTGCAGAGCAAAAGCGACATCTCGCCCCCACCCCCGCTCTTCCCGGGTTCCGGCCCCCTGCATCCCGGTCTTCCGGGCGCCTCGAACCCCTCACCACCAGGTCGATCAAGGCGATTCGGGCCTCCCGGGGGCCAATCCGGGCCGGGATGCGCGCCCGGGAATCACCGGGGTGCTCTCGCGGTGCGCAGGGCACCCCTCTCCGCCATCACCCTGCGTATTCATCCAGGTCGGGGAGGTGTAGCGGTTTCAGAGGCGGCCGGCCACGCCGCCCGGGCGACGCGGGAACGGCCAGCCCGCCGCCCGGACCGCCCTGCTGCACCCGACCGACCAGCCGGTGCCCCCTGCCCGCTTTCGCCGCCCGCTTGAACCCCGCCCCGTGGGGCGCCGCGCCCGGGCGAGGCGCCTGACCCCGCCCTTACCTGCGCCGTCGCCGCCCGTCTTGACCTGCACTCCGCGAGGTGCCGCACCGGACCGACCGGCCGGTGCCCACCGCCGCCCTCGCCGCCCGCCTTAACCCCCGCCCCGTGGGGCGCCGCGCTCGGGCGACCACCCCCGCCCCGCCCCTACCTGCGCCGTCGCCGCCCGTCTTGACCTGCACTCCGCGAGACGCCGCACCGGACCGACCGGCCGGTCCCCACCGCCGCCCTCGCCGCCTGCTTGAACCCCCGCCCTGTGGGGCGCCGCGCCCGGCTGAGGCGCCCGACCCTGCCCCTACCGCTGCCGTCGCCGCTGGCCTGAACCCCGGCCCCGTGGGGCGCCACGCCGGACCGGCCGACCGGTCCCCCGGCCTCTGGTGTGCGGTGCTGCACGCGGATCCGGTGGGTGAGCCCCGCAGGTGAGGGGACGGCTCCTGGGAGTCCTTCCGTCGCGCCTCGATGCCCCCGGTGATGCAGGGCACAGTGCCGGTGTTGTTAGATGGCCTCGATCACGGCGGCCGGCGGGCGTCCGCGGGGCCGTCTGCAGTGCGGTACGGAGGAGGCGCGGACGATGACGCAGGCACGGCCCCCGGTGCTCTGGACTCCGAGTGAGGAGCGGAAGGAGCGCGCCGAGATCACCGCGTTCGCGCGGTGGGTGCGGGAGAACCGGGGCGTGGACGCGCCGGAGGGGGACTACGAGGCGCTGTGGCGCTGGTCCACCACCGACCTGGACGGGTTCTGGTCCGCGATCTGGGACTACTACGGGGTGCGGTCGGACACGCCGCGCGGGCCGGTGCTGGCGGAGCGGGCGATGCCGGGCGCGGTGTGGTTCCCCGAGGCCCGGGTGAACTACGCGCGGCACCTCTTCGAGGGGCGCGACGACGACGCCGTGGCCGTCCGGCACGCCTCCGAGCTGCGGGTGCCGGGCGAGTGGACCTGGGGCGAGCTGCGCCGCCGCACCGCGGCGATCGCCGCCGGGCTGCGCCGGCTGGGCGTCGGCAAGGGCGACCGGGTCGTCGCCTACCTGCCCAACATCGCCGAGGCGGTCGCCGCGTTCTACGCCTGCGCCTCCATCGGCGCGGTCTGGTCGTCCTGCTCGCCCGACTTCGGGGTGCGCAGCGTCGTCGACCGGTTCGCGCAGATCGAGCCGAAGGTGCTGCTGGCCGTGGACGGCTACCGGTACGGCGGCAAGGACTTCGACCGCACCGGTGTCCTGGCGGAGCTGCGCGCGCAGCTGTCCACCCTGGAGCACACCGTGGTGCTGGACTACCTGGGCGGCGGCGCCGAGGTGGAGGGCGCGCTGGGCTGGGCGGAGCTGGAGCGGAGCGGCGAGGGCGCCGAGCTGGAGTTCGAGCCGGTGCCGTTCGACCACCCGCTGTGGGTGCTCTACTCCTCCGGCACCACCGGGCTGCCCAAGGCCATCGTGCAGGGGCACGGCGGGATCCTGCTGGAGCAGCTGAAGAACCTCAACCTGCACCTGGACGCCCAGGAGGACGACCGGGTCTTCTGGTTCACCACCACCGGCTGGATGATGTGGAACTTCCTGGTGAGCGTGCTGCTCACCAAGGCCTCCATCGTGCTGTACGACGGCAGCCCCGGGCATCCCGACATGGGCGCGCTGTGGGACCTGGCCGAGCGCACCGGGGTGACCGTCTTCGGCACCAGCGCGAGCTACCTCTCCACCTGCATGAAGCAGGACGTGCACCCCCGGCGGGGGCGGGACCTGTCCGCGCTGCACGCGATCGGCTCCACCGGGTCGCCGCTCAGCCCGGAGGGGTTCGACTGGTGCTACCGGGAGTTCGGCGACGACCTGTGGCTCTTCTCCACCAGCGGCGGCACCGACGTGTGCAGCTGCCTGGTCGGCGGGGTGCCGACGCTGCCGGTCTACGAGGGCGAGATCCAGGCGCGCTCCCTCGGCATGGCGGTGGCCTCCTGGGACCCCGACGGCAAGGAGCTGGTCGGCCGGGTCGGCGAGCTGGTGCTGACCGAGCCCGCGCCGTCCATGCCGCTGTACTTCTGGGGCGACGAGAGCGGCGAGCGGCTCCGGGACAGCTACTTCTCCATGTACCCGGGGGTGTGGCGGCACGGCGACTGGATCGAGATCACCGAGCGCGGCACCGCGGTCATCTACGGCCGCTCCGACTCCACCATCAACCGGGGCGGCATCCGGATGGGCACCAGCGAGATCTACCGCGCGGTGCTCTCCCTCGACGATGTGGTGGACGCCCTGGTCGTCGACGTCCCGCAGCCGGACGGCGGCTCCCGGATCGAGCTGTTCACCGTGCTGCGCGAGGGCGCCGAGCTGGACGACGCACTGGTCAAGGCGATCGCCCGCCGCATCCGCGAGGACTGCTCGCCGCGGCACGTCCCGGACGCGGTCCGCGCCATCTCCGAGGTGCCGCGCACGCTCTCCGGCAAGGTGCTGGAGGTCCCGGTCAAGCGCATCCTGATGGGCGAGCCGGCCGAGCGGGTGGCCAGCCGCGACTCGCTGGCCAACCCGGCGGCGCTGGACTACTTCTCCGCCCTGGCCGGCGAGGACGGCTGACCCCTGCGGTCCCGCCCCGCTCCCGCCGGCCGCCCGGCCGAGGGGAGCGGGGCGAAGAGAGCGGGGCGAAGAGGGGCGAAAGCGGATCAGCCCGGCAACCGTCTACTCTGGCGGCGTGACCCCTCAGCAACCGCAGCCGCAGGACCGCGGCCCCCTCGGTCCGGCCGCCGGGGACGCGCCGCGCCCCCGGCGGATCGAAGGGGTGGACGCGGCCCGCGCGCTCGCCGTGTTCGGCATGCTCACCGTCCACCTGGGCGTCGGCTCGCTGGGCCTGGCCGGCCTGGCCGGGGAGGGTGCCGCCGAGGCGTTCCACGGGCTCACCCGCGGCCGCTCCTCCGCCCTCTTCGCGTTCCTGGCCGGGCTCTCCCTGGCGCTGATGACCGGGCGCACGGTGCCGCTGCGCGGACGGGAGCTGCGCCGCCCGATCGCGCGGATCCTGGTCCGGGCGCTGGCGCTGGCGCTGCTCGGCGGGTTCCTCGACCTGCTCGGCGCGCCGGTGGCGGTCATCCTCACCTACTACGCCGGGTTCTTCCTGCTGGCGCTGCCGATGCTGCCGCTGGGCGCGCCGGCGCTGGCCGCGATCGCCGCCGCGGTCGCGCTGGCCGGCCCGCAGCTGTCCTACCTGATCCGCTCGGCCATGGGCGGCGACGGGGTCCGGGAGGACTCCATCAACGGCGTCGCCGACCTGCTGCTCACCGGCTACTACCCGGCCGCCACCTTCATGGCGTTCGTCGCCGCCGGGATGGCGGTCGGCCGGCTCGACCTGCACTCGGCGCGGGTGCGGCTGGGCCTGGCCGGAACCGGCGCGGGCCTGGCCGCCCTGGGCTACGGCGGGTCCCGGGTGCTGCTCCACCCGCTGGGCGGGCTGGACCGGATCGCGGCCGACCTGGCCGGGGGCTCCGACCCGGCCTTCACCGCGACCATGCGCGCCTGGGTCGAGGAGCAGCTGGGGCAGATGCACGGTCAGGTGCCGGTGGACTCCCCGTCCTGGCTGCTGATCGCCTCCCCGCACAGCGGCACCACCTTCGAGGCGGTCGGCGCCGTCGGGTCGTCGCTGCTGGTCCTGGCGGCCTGCCTGGTCGCCGCGGACCGCGCCGGGGCGCTGCTGTACCCCCTGGCCGCGGCCGGGTCGATGGCGCTCACCGTCTACGCCGGGCACATCCTGGTGATGGCGTCCGAGGGCATGTCGCACCTGGACACCGCCCCGTTCCGGTGGGAGGCGTTCGTCGGCACCGCCCTGGTGCTGTGCACCCTGTGGCGGCTGCTGCTCGGCCGCGGCCCGCTGGAGCGGGGGCTGGGCAGGCTGGCCGACGCGGGCGCCTCCTTGGTGCCGGACCAGGACCCGCCCGCCGCCCGGCGCCGCTGACCCGGGTTCCCCCGCCGGCCCCGCCCCTGCCCGCCGGGCCGTTCCCGCCCGGGGAGCCGGCCGGTCCCGCTGCGGCGGGCGGCGGGGGTGGGACCTGCCTCTCGCTTCCGGGCCCGTTCTTGACGCGGGGGAGGGGCCCCGCAACGATGGCCCGATGAGTGTCTCCTTCCTCCTACCGGTGCTCCTCCTCTTGTTCCTGCTGATCGTGGTGGGCGCCGTGGTGGGCTTGATCGTCTTCGCGTCGAAGCGGCGGAAGGCGCCGCCCGCGCAGAACCAGTGGCAGGGCCCGCCCGGGCCTCCTCCGGGCCCGCCCGGGCCTCCTCCGGGCCCGCCCGGGCCTCCTCCGGGCCCGCCCGGGCCCGTCCCGGGGCCGCCGCCCGGGCCGCAGGGGCCGTACGGGCCGCAGGGAGGGCCGCCTCCGCAGCGGTGACCCGGTGGCCGGACGGCCGCCTACCCGGGGGCGGGGACGGCGGTGGAGACCGCCGTCCCCGCCCCCGGCCGCCGTCCGGGGCGGGTGCGGCCGCCCCGCCCCGCGGACCGGCCCGGGTCACTCCGGCCACTTGGGCGGGCGCTTCTCCAGGAAGGCGGCGATGCCCTCGCGCGCCTCGGGGGTCTGGCTGGTGGCGGCCATGACCTCCACCGCGTAGGTGTAGGCGTCCGCCTCGGGGCGGTCGAACTGGGCGTAGAGGGCCTGCTTGCCGAGCGCCTTGCTGCGCGGCGCGCCCCGGGTGGCGCGGTCCAGCAGGTCGCGGGTGGCCGAGGCGAGGTCGGCCTCGGGGACGGCCCGGTTGACCAGCCCCCACTCGGCGGCGGTGCAGGCGTCGACGACGTCACCGGTCAGCGCCATCTCCATGGCGCGCTTGCGGCCGACGGCGCGGGAGATCGCCACCATCGGCGTGTGGCAGAACCAGCCGCCCTTGCCGCCGGGCGCGGCGAAGCCGGCGTCGTACCCGGCCACCGCCAGGTCGCAGGAGGCGACGAGCTGGCAGCCGGCCGCGGTGGCCAGCCCGTGCACCTGGGCGATCACCACCTGCGGGACGGACTGGACGGTGCGCATCAGCCGGGTGCAGGTGAGCAGCAGGTCGCGGGCGGAGTCCAGGTCCGCCCCGGCGACGTCGGCGAAGTCGTGGCCGGCGCAGAACACCGGCCCGGCCCCGGCCAGCACGACGCCGGTGGCGTCGGTCCCGGCGACCTCCTCGAAGGCGGCGATCAGGTCGAGCATGTGCGCCTTGGACAGGGCGTTGCGGCGGTCCGGGAGGTTCATGGTCACGGTGGCGCGGGCCCCGGAGCGCTCCACGAGGACGCGGTCGTTGCTCATGGCCCCGACGCTACGCCGCGGGGGCCCGCCCGTCACGCCTCCCGTTTCCCTTTCGGGGCGCCGCCGCGGCCGCGCGCCACCGTTCTGCGTATTTCGGCGGATGGAACCGCAGGTCCCGGCTTCGCCCGGGCGGGGAATGGGCCCGGCTGAAAGGCGGGGGAAGGGGTCGGCCGTTCGGCCGATTTCCCGGAAAGAGCGCATTCCTAGGCTCGCGCCATGAGAAACCCTGCGGAAACGACCGGAACACCCCCCGCCGTCGAAGTGGCGGGGCTGGTGAAGACGTACGGGGAAGGCGACGCCGCGGTGCACGCGCTGCGCGGGGTGGACGTCGGCTTCGAGCGCGGCGCCTTCACCGCGATCATGGGCCCCTCCGGGTCCGGGAAATCGACGCTCATGCACTGCATCGCGGGACTGGACACGGCGACCCGCGGGTCGGTGCGGCTGAACGGCGACGAGATCACCGGCATGGGCGAGCGGCGCCTCACCCGCCTCCGGCGGGACCGGATCGGCTTCGTGTTCCAGGCGTTCAACCTCCTTCCGATGCTCACCGCCGAGCAGAACATCCTGCTCCCGCTGGAGATCGCCGGGCGGAAGCCGGACCGGGCCCTGCTCGACGAGGTGGTGGAGATCGTCGGGCTGCGCGACCGGCTGGACCACCGCCCCTCGGAGCTCTCCGGCGGGCAGCAGCAGCGGGTCGCGGTGGCGCGCGCCTTCGTCTCCCGCCCCGAGGCGGTCTTCGCCGACGAGCCCACCGGAAACCTGGACTCCGCCTCCGGCACCGCGGTGCTGGAGCTGCTCCGCACCTCCGTGCGCCGCTTCGGGATGACGGCGGTCATGGTCACCCACGACGCCAAGGCCGCCTCCTACGCCGACCGCGCCGTGTTCCTGCGCGACGGCAGGGTCGAGGACGACATCGACGCCCCCACGGCCGACGCGGTGCTGGCCGCGATGATGAAGCTGGAGGGCTGACACCGTGTGGCAGACGATGCTCGCCGGAATGCGCGCCTACCGCGCCCGGCTGGCGATGGCCGCGCTGGCGACGGTGATCGGGGTGGCCTTCGTGGTCGGCACGCTCATCCTCGGCGACACCCTCAAGGCCGACACCGAGCGGGCGGTCACCGCCAACACCGCCGAGGTGGACGTGGCCGTGCTCGCCCCCGGCAGGCTGCGCCCGCTGCCCCGCTCGGCCCTGGAGGAGCTCGGAGCGCTGGACGGGGCCGCCGGGGCGCAGGGGGCGGTTGAGGGCACCGCCACCCTGCTCGGCCAGGACGGGCGGCCGTTGCGCACCAGGCCCGCGGCGGTCTCGGCCACCGTGCGCACCTCGATCGCCGAGGGCCGCGCGCCGGAGGCGGACGGCGAGGCGGCGCTGGCCGAGCAGACCGCGCGCAACGCCGGCTTCGCCGTCGGCGACCGGATCGGGGTGCTGGACGCCGAGGGCCGGGAGCGGAAGGTCACCGTGACCGGCCTGGTGGACACCCAGGGCGAGGGCGACCTCGCGCTGCAGGGCGCGATCGTCCTCACCGAGCGGACCGCGCGCGAGGTCACCGGCCGGGACGGGTACGCGGGGATCTACCTGGACGCCGCCCCCGGAACCGCGCCGGAGGAGCTGCGCGACCGGGCCGCCGCCGCGCTCGGGGACGGCGGGAACGAGGTGCTCACCGGCCGCCAGTGGGCCGAGATGAAGTCCCAGGGCAGCGGCATCGACCCGGCGCTGCTCGCCACCGGCCTGCTCATGCTCTCCCTGGTCGCCCTGCTCGTCGCGGGCCTGGTCATCCAGAACACCTTCGGCATCCTGATCGCCCAGCGGATGCGGGAGCTGGCGCTGCTGCGCTGCGTCGGCGCGTCCCGGGCGCAGGTGTTCGGCCGGGTGCTCGCGGAGTCCGCGGCGGTCGGCGCGGCCGCCTCCGCACTGGGGGCGGCGCTCGGCGCGGCCGCGGGCTACGGCGCGATCCCGCTCTTCCACGCGTTCGGCAACGACATCCCCTACTCGATGGTCACGGTGGCCCCGCTCTCCCTGGTGCTCGGGTTCGGCGCCGGCCTGCTGGTCACCGTGGCGGCCGCGGTGCTGCCCGCGCACGCCGCGACCAGGGTGCCGCCGATCGCGGCGCTGAACGGCACCGCGGAGCGGGCGTCGGGGCCGATCGGGCCGGTGCGGGTGGCCGCCGGCGCCGCGACCTGCGCGCTCGGTGCGGCGGTGGCCGCGGTGGGCGTGGTGGTGGTCGGGAACGGCCCGCCGGCGCTGGCCCTGGTGGTCGGCGGCGGGATGGTGTTCTTCCTCGGCGTGGTCGCGCTGGGCCCGGCGCTGATCGGCCCGGCGGTGCGGGCGGTGGGCTTCCTGCCGGGGCGGCTGTTCGGCACGCCCGGCCGGCTCGCGGTCGGCAACGCCCGGCGCAGCCCCAGGCGGGCCTCGGCCACCGCGGTCGCGCTGGCGGTCGGGGTCACCCTGATGACCGGGGTCTCCGTGGTGATCGACAGCTTCTCCGAGTCGGTCGCGGTGGGCGTGGAGAAGGCGGTGCCGGTCGACTTCATGATCACCGCGCCGGGCGGGGGCCGGGGGGAGCAGATCCCGGCCTCGGTGGTGGACCGGCTGCGCGCCGCCGACGGGGTCACCGAGGTGGCGGGCCAGCGCGAGGCGCTGGTGGAGCTCGACGGGCGGGACGCGTCCATCGCCCACCTGGCCGTCGGCGGCCCGGTCGGGGAGGTGGAGGTCCTCGACGGGGCGCCCCTGGACGAGCTGGGCACCGACGGGCTGGCGGTCGGCGCGGACCGCGCCGAGGAGTTCGGCCTCGGGGTGGGCGACACCGTGCGGGTGCGCACCGGCACCGACGCGTTCGAGCTGGAGGTGGCCTCGATCGTGCGCGGCGAGCCGTTCCCGCCGTTCTCGATGGGCGAGCAGGGCTACGTCTCCCGCTTCGGGGACCGGGGCTACGGGGCGGTGATGGTCGACGTCTCGCCCGACCTGGCCCCGGAGGAGGCACGGGCGGTCGTCGAGGCGGCGACGGAGGAGTTCCCCACCGCCTCCATCACCGGGACCGACGACGCCCGGGCCCAGCTGGAGGGGACGCTGTCGAACTTCGTCATGATCATCACCGGCCTTCTCGGACTGGCCGTGGTGGTGTCCCTGGTGGGGATCGCCAACATGATGAGCCTGTCGGTGATCGAGCGGACCCGGGAGTCGGCGCTGCTCCGGGCGCTGGGGCTGAGCCGGCGCGGGCTGGGCCGGACGCTCACCGTCGAGGCGCTGGTGCTGGGCGCGGTGGGCGCCTGCATCGGCGTGCTGCTGGGCGTCTCCTTCGGGCTGGCGGCGATCTCGGTGATCCGGGAGGACCTGGTGATGGTGGTGCCCTACGGGCGGATCGCGCTGATCGTCGCGGCGGCGGCCGCCGCGGCGATGGCGGCGGCGCTGCTCCCGGCCCGCCGGGCGGGGCGCGCCTCCATCACGGCCTCCCTCGCCGCGGAGTGACGGCGGGGCGGTGGGGCCGGCGCCCGCCGGCCCCACCGCCCGGGCCTCGGCAGGAGGCCAGGGCCCGGACGCCGCCGGTCACCGGCCGCCCTGCCGGTCCTCGGGCGCCGGAAAACCGGTGGCGGGCGCCGCGGAGGCCGTGGCAGGATGCTCCGCCGGGGCGCGGCCGGTGCACCGGGGCCGGCCCCGAAGCGCGGTGCGCTCCCGGGCGGGAGCACGGACGGCCGGTCATCGGACGCGGCCGGTCCGGTGGCCGCCCGCGGGCCCGCGCGTCCTCGGGCGGGGCTCAGCCGCTCCCCGGCGCGGGCGCCGCTCCGGGCTCCGCCGAGGGGGCCGGGGCGGGCGGGTGCCAGGGCCCGGTGAGCATCGGGACGAGGGCCTCCAGGTGCGCCTCCATGGAGGCGAAGAGGGTGTCGGCGTCCGGGCGGACGCGGCGGCGGCAGATCGCGGTGGAGGCGGTGTGCATGGCGGCGCCGAAGGTCCCGGCGAGCAGGGCGGGGCGGGGGTCGGCCACCGGGTCGGTGCCGCAGCGCTCGGCGATCAGGGCGGTGAGCCGCTCGACGTGGCGGTCCCCGGCGGCGAGCCGGGCGGCCAGCAGGCGGGGCGATTCCGCGTAGAGCGGGATGATCCGCAGCTGGCCCACGACCAGCTCCGGGTCGAGCTCCCGGTGGGCGTCGCGCACCGCGTTGACCAGCGCGGTGTAGGGGTGCTCGGAGAGCGGCCGGGCGCGGACCTTCTCCAGGAAGGTGCTCTCGATGTCGTTCTGGATGGACAGGACGATCTCGTCCTTGGACGCGAAGTAGCGGAACAGGGTCCGCTGCGAGACGCCGACGGCGGCGGCGATCTCCTCGGTGGTCGCGGCGTCGAAGCCGCGGGCGCAGAACAGGTCGAGCGCGGCGGAGACCAGGGCGGCGCGGGTGCGGGCCTTCTTGCGCTCGCGGAGCCCGGCGGCGGGGCGCTCCGGTGCGGAGGTGATCCCGGTCACCGCGGCCTCCGGGGCCGCGGGCCGGCGGGCCTCCTCGGGTCGTCCTCGGCCATGGTCGCCACCTCCGTGTTCGGGCCGTGCGTGCGCCGGTTCAGGGGCGCTTCCGACGAGGATACCGCCGAGGGCAAAACCTGTCAGCGATTGCCGATTGTCAGTCGCTGCCACTAATTTGGTCGGGGCGTCCGGCGGTCCGCCGGACGCCCCGACCAGCAGCGGTGATGAGAGGTGGGGGGACCATGACAGCGACCGTCGAGGCCGCGGCGCCGGAGAGAACCGGAGGAGGGCCCGGAGGCCTGCGCGGCAGCCCGTGGGCGACGCTGGTGGCGATCGCCTTCGGCGTGATGATGGTGGCGCTGGACGGCACCATCGTCGCGGTGGCCAACCCGGCGATCGGCGCCGACCTGAACGCCTCCCTGGCCCAGCTGCAGTGGGTCACCCACGGCTACCTGCTCGGCCTGGCGGTCTTCCTGATCACCGCGGGCAAGCTCGGCGACCGCTACGGCCACCGGCGGGTCTTCCTGGTCGGGGTGGTCGGCTTCACCCTCACCTCGGTGGCGATCGCGCTCTCCTCGGCCGTCGCCCCGCTGGTCGCCTTCCGGATCCTGCAGGGCGTCTTCGGCGCCACCATCGCGCCCGCCGCGATGGGCCTGCTCCGGGCGAGCTTCCCGCCGGACCGGCTGGGTCGCGCGTTCGGCGTGTTCGGCAGCCTGCTCGGCGGCGCCACCGCGGCCGGCCCGATCGTCGGCGGCATCCTGGTGTCCGCGTTCAGCTGGCACGCGGCCTTCCTGATCAACATCCCGGTCGGCCTGGCCGCGCTCGGCCTGGGGCTGTGGCTGCTCGGCCCGAACCGCTCCACCGACCCCGGCTCGCGGATGGACCCGCCCGGCATCGTCCTGCTCAGCGTCGCCATGTTCGCCCTGGTCTGGGCGCTGGTGGAGGCACCGGTGAAGGGCTGGTCGCACCCGGAGACGCTGGCCGTGCTCGGGGTGGCCGCGGTGTTCGCCGCCGCCTTCGTGCTCTGGGAGCGCCGCGCCTCCTCGCCGCTGCTGCCGCTGGGCATCTTCCGCTCCGCGCCGATCTCCATCGGCGTGGTGCTCATGGTGCTGATGGCGCTGGGCCTGATGGGCTCGCTCTTCTTCATCACCTTCTACCTGCAGGGCGTCCGCGGCCTGACCCCGCTGGAGACCGGGCTGCAGCTGCTGCCGCTGACCGCGATGATGGCGGTCTTCGCCACCCCCTCCGGCCGGCTGATCGACCGGGTGGGCACCCGGATCCCGACGGTGGCCGGCCTGGTCAGCGCGGCCGTCGCGCTGTTCATGCTGTCCCGGCTGGCCCCGGACACCGGGATCGCCTACACCTCGGTCGCCTTCGTGCTGCTGGGCGTGGGGCTGAGCATGGTGATGACCGGAGCCACCGCGGCCATCCTGACCAGCGCCCCGATGTCGCTGGCCGGGGTCGCCTCCGGCATGCAGCAGGCGGCGATGCAGCTCGGCGGGTCGCTGGGCACCGCGGTGCTGGGCGCCATCCTGTCCGCGCGGATCGTCGCCACGCTGCCCGGCCACTACACCGGCGCCGGGCTGGACGCCCCGAGCGCGGAGCAGACAGCGGCCATGCAGAGCACCGTCTCCCAGGGCGGCGCGGCGGTGCCGGACGGCGCCTCGCCGGACCTGGCGCAGGCCGTCACTCAGGCCAGCAACCTGGCCTTCCTGGACGGCATGCACACCGCGTTCGGTGTCGCGGCCGGGGTGATGGCGTTCGCCGCGGTGCTCGCGCTGTTCATGAAGCCCGCGCCCAAGGGGGACGGCGCGGGGTCGGCGGAGCCGGTCGTGCACCTGTGACACCGCTCCGCGGATGACGCGGGCGGCCGGGCGGGATCCCTCCGCCCGGCCGCCCGCCGCCGCAGAGGGGGCGGCCGGCGGTGCCGCCGCCCTTCTCCTGCGCCCCCTCCGCGGGCCTCCCACCGGTCCCGTCGGCCCGCCGCCGGGCCCCTTCTCCTCCGCCGGCGCGCCCTCGGCGGCCAGGGCGGCGGTGCGCCGGCGGGGGAGGGCCGGGGCCGCCTGCACGCGGCGGGCGCGGAGGGGCCGGCGGGAGGACGCCCCGGCGACGGCCCGGCGGATCTCCTCGGCGTCGACGAAGCCGCCGATCACCGTCACCCGGACCGGCAGGTCGCGCCCGGGGGCGGTGCGGGGCGGTCAGACCCCGCTCTCCTCGTAGTCGGAGATCATCGCGTGGATGGCGGCGGGGTCGGCGGTCTTCTTGAGCTCGCGCAGCCGGGCGGGCTCCCCGAGCATCCGGGCCAGCTGGGACAGGGCGCCGGAGTGCCCGTCGTGGTCGACCGCGGCCAGCCCGATGACCAGCTCCACCGGGTCGTTCTGCGGGTGGCCGAACTCCACCGGCGAGGCCAGGCCGGCCCAGGACATGCCGGTGCGCAGCACCGCCGAGGAGGGGCGGGCGTGCGCCAGGGCCAGGCCGGGCGCGATGACGATGTAGGGGCCGTACTCCTCGACCGCGGCGAGCATCTGGCCGATGTAGTCGGGGGTGGTGGCGCCGTCGGCGACCAGCAGCTCCCCGGACGCCCGTATCGCCGACCGCCAGTCCGGGGCCTCGATGCCGGTGACGATCGCCTCCACCGGCAGGAGCTGGGACAGCGACGTTTCGGCCATGGGCCCTCCCGGCACCGGTCACGCGTTCGGCGCGGCGCGGGCCGCCTGCGGGGCGCTCCCGGCGAAGCGGCGCGGCGCGGCGGCCCGGACGGCGGACCGCACAACAAAGGTAAATCCCGTTCGCCGGAATGCAACCGATCCCGAAGTGGGGTTTCGTGTCCTTTTTGCGGCTGCTTTGCGGGGCGGTGGCCGGCACCGCGCCGGGGCGGGGTCAGTCCCGGCGGTTCATCCGGGCCGCGGTGCGGTCCCGGTGCTCGATCCCGTCGCTGGTGGTGCGGGTGGTGGAGCGGATCAGCCGGCGGGCGTCGTCGGCGGCGGCGCGCACCGCCTCCGGGGCGGCGGCGCGGCGGCCGGGCCGCTCCTCCTCGGGCGGAAGGCCGATGTCGCCGGGCAGCCCGGCCCGGCTCACCACCCGCAGTTGCACCGACTCCTGGGAGACCGACGGGCGGATGTCGCCGGTCGGCGTCTTCCAGGCGCGCAGCCGGTGCGCCAGCCACTCGATCCCCTGGTAGCCCTCACCGAGCGGCCAGGGCACCCCGTCGGGGCGGTGGCTCAGCGCGTGCAGCAGGTCGGCGGTGGACCAGCCGGCGGAGAAGAACCGGGCGGCCTCGCCGCGCAACGCGGCGAAGTCCACGCCGCGCAGCGAGGCGTCGCGCCGGCGCACCACCTCGCAGGCGCGGTGCACGTCGCTGGGGGTGTGCAGGGGGCGGGTCAGCGGGTCGGGCTCGGAGGGCGGGGCGAGCAGCTCGTCGTCGACGGTGAGCACGACCTCGCGGTCGCGCCGGTTCTCCCAGATGCCGATCCGGTCCCGCGGCCAGCCCTGCGACTCGGCCAGCGCCCAGGCGAGCCGGCGCAGGTCCAGCCCGTCGGTGGAAGTGATCCGCAGCTCGGCCATGGCCGCCCCCTGCTCAGCGCCGTCCGGTGCCGTCTCCGTCCGGGCCGGCCGCCGCGGCCGGCCCGGACGTCCAGAGTACGGCGGATGCGGAGCGGGCGCCTCAGCCCCGGCCGGTGTCCCGGGCGGCCGGGGCGCCCTCCTCCTCTTCTTCGGCGGGCCGGTCCTCCTGCTCGGAGAAGTCCAGTACCGGCGGGCGGCGGCGGAACCCGCCGGTGATCCGGGCCAGCTGCACCGCGCCGAGCGCGATCCACACCCCGCCGACGGCGAAGGCGAGGCCGCTGAGGTTGGTCCACAGGTAGAGGGTGAAGGCCAGGCCGATGCCGGGCAGCAGCCCGTACCGGAGCAGGTCGGCCGGAGAGCGCAGCCGCTCGCGGACCAGGAAGTGCGCGATCACCGAGAGGTTCACCGCGGAGAAGGCGAACAGCGCGCCGAAGCTGATGAACGAGGCGACCGTCTCCATGTCCAGGAAGAGCGCGCCGAGCGCGACCAGGCCGGCCAGCAGGATGTTCAGGTCGGGGGTGCGGAACCGCGGGTGGAGCCGGCCGAAGACGCGCCGGGGCAGCGCGCCGTCCCTGCCCATCGCGTACAGCACCCGGGCCACGCTGGCCTGGGAGCTGAGCGCGGAGCCGCAGGCGCCGATGATCAGCGCGGTGGTGAGCAGTGCGGTGAGCAGCGGGCCGCCGAGCACGCCCATCAGGTCCAGCGAGGCGGCGTCGGGGTCGGCGAAACCGTGGCCGGGCAGGATCATGTGGCCGAACCAGGCGGCGGCGAGGAAGACCAGCCCGCCGAGCAGCGTCACCAGCATGATCGCCCGGGGGATGTCGCGGCGCGGGTCCCTGCTCTCCTCGGCCAGCGTGGTGACCGCGTCGAAGCCGAGGAAGGACTCGGTGAGGATGGCCGCCGCGGCGATCACCGGCAGCACCTCCAGGCCGGAGCCGGTGAACGGGGCGAGCGGGTGGACGTCGCCCTGCCCGAGCAGATGCCGCAGGCTGAGCGCGAAGAACAGCGCCATGAAGAGCGCCTGCGCCCCGACGATGAAGGTGTTGACGCTCGCGACCACCTTGATGCCGCGCACGTTGAGCAGGGTGATCACGGTGAGGAAGAGCGCCACCCAGGCCCAGGCGGGCACCGACGGGAACTGGGCGCTCAGGTAGATCCCGATGGTGACGTAGTTGATGAGCGGCAGGAACAGGTAGTCCAGCATCATCGTCCAGCCGACCATGAAGCCGCTGCGCGGGCCGATCGAGCGCTGGGCGTAGACGTAGGCCGAGCCGGTGGAGGTGTGCACCCGCGCCATCCGGCCGTAGGAGTAGGCGGTGAACAGCATGGCCGCCAGGGCGACCAGGACGGCGCTGGGCAGGCGGCCGCCGGAGATCGCGGTGGCGACGCCGTAGATGGTCAGGATCGTGGTCGGGACCAGGTAGGAGAGTCCGAAGAGGACCAGGTGCGGCAGTCCGAGGACGCGGTTGAGCTCGGTGCGGGATTCCGGCATGAGAGACGGGGGGTCTTCCTGGGTCGAGCGGGCAGGGGCTGGTAACACCGCCGTTTCGCGGATCGCGGAGGAGGACCCGTGCGGGCCGCGGAGGGGCCCGCACGGATCGTGGACGGAAATCCGTCGTCGAAACCGAAGTTGACAACGGAATCCTTGGTTTCTTCGGCTGAAGAATGTGAAATCTATATCACACCACCCCTGGGGCAACGGAAGGAGCGGAAGAGAGTCTTTACCTTCCCGGCCCGGGCCCCGGGGCCGCCCGGAGGCCGGGAACCCCGGCCCCGCGGCGCCGGGCGCGCGGCGCGTTAGGGTGGCCCCAGGCGAACCCCCGGGAACCCCCGGGCCGACCGACGACCAGCCGGTGAGGTGGACCGTGCAGCAGACCGCGATCGCCGAGGCGCCCGCCTCCAACCGAGCCCTCCGCGACTTCCTGCACGGGCTGCCCGGCGTCGACGAGGTGGGCGTCGCCAAGCGCGCCGCCGGGCTGGCCACCCGGTCGGTCAAGACCACCGCCAAGGCCGCCGCGATCGACCTGGCCGTCCGCATGGTCGACCTGACCACGCTGGAGGGCGCCGACACCCCCGGCAAGGTCCGGGCGCTGGCCGCCAAGGCCCGCCGCCCCGACCCCGCCGACCCGTCCGCGCCGCCGGTCGCCGCGGTCTGCGTCTACTCCGACCTGGTCGCGACCGCGGTGCAGGCGCTGCGCGGCAGCGGGGTGGCCGTCGCCTCGGTCGCCACCGCCTTCCCGGCCGGCAGGGCGCCGCTGGAGGCCAAGCTCGCCGACACCCGCCGCGCCGTCGCCGACGGCGCCGCCGAGATCGACATGGTCATCGACCGGGGCGCCTTCCTCGCCGGCGACTACCTCAAGGTCGACGAGGAGATCCGCGCGGTCAAGGAGGCCTGCGGCGCCGCCCACCTCAAGGTGATCCTGGAGACCGGCGAACTGGCCACCCTGGACAACGTCCGGCGCGCCTCCTGGCTGGCGATCCGGGCCGGCGCCGACTTCATCAAGACCTCCACCGGCAAGGTCAGCCCGGCCGCCACCCCGCAGACCGTGCTGGTCATGCTGCAGGCCGTCCGCGAGCACCGGGACCGCACCGGCGCCCTGGTCGGGGTGAAGCCGGCCGGCGGCATCCGCACCACCAAGGACGCCGTCCGCAACCTGGTCATGGTGAACGAGATCGCCGGCCCCGAGTGGCTGGACCCGGCCCTGTTCCGGATCGGCGCCTCCAGCCTCCTCAACGACCTGCTGATGCAGCGGACCCGGTTGGGCACCGGCACCTACCCGGGGCCGGACTACTTCACCATCGACTGACCGGCGCCCGGCGCCGCCGGGGGACGAGAGGAGAGGACCGCAGTGGACGGACGGCCGCCCGCAGGGGGCGCGGACGCCGGTGCGCCGCGCACCGGATCGCCCCTGGAGTACGCGCCCGCACCGGAGTCGCGCGCCCAGGTCGTACTGGAGCCCGGCTACGAGCCGTTCATCGACGGGGAGTTCGCCCCGGCCAAGACCGGCGAGTACCTCACCACGTGGAACCCGGCCACCGGGGAGCCGCTGGCCGAGGTCGCGGTCTGCGGGGAGGCCGACGTGGACCGCGCGGTGGCCGCCGCCCGCCGCGCCTACGAGACGGTCTGGCGGGACATGCCCGGCGCCGAGCGCGGCAAGTACCTGTTCCGGATCGCCCGCATCATCCAGGAGCGCTCCCGCGAGATCGCGGTGCTGGAGACCCTGGACAACGGCAAGCCGATCAAGGAGACCCGGGACGCCGACGTCCCGCTGGCCGCCGCGCACTTCTTCTACCACGCCGGATGGGCCGACAAGCTGGCCTACGCCGGGCTCGGCCGCGACCCCCGCCCGGTCGGGGTGTGCGCCCAGGTCGTGCCGTGGAACTTCCCGCTGCTGATGCTGGCCTGGAAGATCGCCCCGGCGCTGGCCGCGGGGAACACCGCGGTGCTCAAGCCCGCCGAGACCACCCCGCTGTCGGCGCTGCTGTTCGCCGAGATCTGCCGGGAGGCCGACCTCCCGCCGGGCGTGGTCAACATCGTCACCGGGGCCGGCGAGACCGGCCGGCTGCTGGTCGGCCACCCCGGCGCGGACAAGGTCGCCTTCACCGGCTCCACCGGGGTGGGGCGGGGCATCGCCCGCGCCGTGGCCGGCACCGGCAAGCGCCTCACCCTGGAGCTGGGCGGCAAGGGCGCCAACATCGTCTACGACGACGCCGCCGTCGACCAGGCCGTCGAGGGCGTCGTCACCGGGATCTTCTTCAACCAGGGCCACGTCTGCTGCGCCGGGTCCCGGCTGCTCCTCCAGGAGTCGATCGCCGAGGAGTTCCTGGACCGGCTGCGCGACCGCGTCTCCCTGCTCCGGCTGGGCGACCCGCTGGACAAGAACACCGACATCGGCGCGATCAACTCCGCGGCGCAGCTGGAGCGGATCCGCGAGCTGGCCGCCGCCGGCGAGGCCGAGGGCGCGGAGGCCTGGACCGCCCCCTGCGCGCTGCCGGAGCGCGGCAACTGGTTCCCGCCCACCGTGTTCACCGGCGTCACCCAGGCGCACCGGATCGCCCGCGAGGAGATCTTCGGCCCGGTGCTGAGCGTGCTGACCTTCCGCACCCCCGACGAGGCGGTGGCCAAGGCCAACAACACCCCCTACGGGCTGTCCGCCGGCGTGTGGACCGAGAAGGGGTCGCGGATGCTGTGGACCGCGCAGCGGCTGCGCGCCGGCGTGGTGTGGTCCAACACCTTCAACGAGTTCGACCCGGCCAGCCCGTTCGGCGGCTACAAGGAGTCCGGCTACGGCCGGGAGGGCGGGCGCCACGGTCTGGAGGCCTACCTTGGCTGAGAAGAAGGCGGAGAAGAAGCGGGCCGGGAAGGCGGCGGATCAGGGCGCGCCGACCGGGCCCGCCCCCGCTGCGGGCGCCCGCCGGGAGCGGCCCCGCCAGGGCGGCGCCCCCCGCGAGCGGGTCGCGGTCCGCAAGACGCACAAGCTCTACATCGGCGGGGCGTTCCCCCGCTCCGAATCGGGGAGGTCCTACTCCGTGGCCTCGGCGGACGGCGCGCACCTGGCCAACGCTGCGCTGGCCTCGCGCAAGGACGCCCGGGACGCCGTCGCGGCGGCGCGCAAGGCGTTCGGCGGCTGGTCCGGCCGGACCGCCTACAACCGGGGCCAGATCCTCTACCGGGTCGCGGAGATGATGGAGGGCCGCCGCGCCCAGTTCGCCGCCGAGACCGCCGCGGCCGGCGGCGCCCGCCGCCCGGAGGCCGAGGCGGAGGTCTCCGCCGCGATCGACCGGTGGGTCTACTACGCCGGCTGGACCGACAAGGTCGCCCAGGTCGTCGGCGGTGCGAACCCCGTCTCCGGGCCCTACCACAACCACTCCGTCCCCGAGCCGACCGGCGTCGTCGCGGTGCTCGCGCCCCAGGACGCGCCGCTGCTCGGCCTGGTCTCGGTGCTGGCCCCGGTGATCGCCACCGGCAACACGGCGGTGCTGGTCGCCGCGGAGCGGGCGCCGCTGCCCGCGGTGGCGCTGGCCGAGGCGCTGGCCACCTCCGACCTGCCCGGCGGGGTGGTCAACCTGCTCACCGGGCGCACCGCGGAGCTCGCCCCGCACCTGGCCGCGCACGCCGACGTCAACGCGCTCGACCTGGCCGGCGCCGGGGACCTCGCCGCGGAGCTGGAGGAGGCCGCGGCGGACACCCTCAAGCGGGTGCTGCGCCCGCAGCAGGCCCCGGACTGGTCCGCCGACCCCGGGCTCTCCCGGATCACCCCGTTCCTGGAGACCAAGACCGTCTGGCACCCGGTCGGACTGTAGAACCGAACCCGGCCGGGCCGCAGCGCCCGGCCCGGGCGCGCGGCGCGGGCCGGGAGGAGGAGGCTCGAACCCCCATGACCGTCCCCCGAACCGCCCCCGGCGGCGCCGCCCCGCACCGCGCCGGGATCGAGCTGCTCCGGCTGGACCGCCCCGGGCCCCGGGTCGAGCGGGCCCGCGCCCGGGTCGGCGGACTCCGCCCGGCCCCGGGGCAGCGCCGCTTCGTCGACCCGGTCGCCGCCACCCTGCCCAAGGCCGACGCGACCGCCGGCCAGGTCCCGTTCGCGGTGCTGTGCGGCGGGGAGGCGGTCGGCTTCGGCGTCCTCGACGCGTCGGTGCCCTCCGGGACCGGGGTGGTCCCCGGGAGCGCGATCACCGACGCCCCGGAGCGGGCGGTGCTGCTCCGCTCGTTCCTCATCGCGCTGGAGCGGCAGGGGCAGGGCATCGGCCGCGCCGCCTGCGCCCGGATCGACCCGCTGGCCCGCGAGGTGGCGCCGGCCGCCCGGGAGGTGCTGCTGACCGTGAACGCCGCCAACCCGGCCGCCCACCGCGCCTACCTGGCCGGCGGCTTCGCCGACACCGGCCGGCTCTACCTCGGCGGTGACGCCGGCCCCCAGCACGTCCTCGCCAAGCCGCTGCCGCCCGGGTAGCCCCTCCGGGCGCCGATCCCGGCGCCGCGGCGGCGGAGCGCTCCGGGACCTCCGCGGCGCCGCGATCGGCGAAGGAAGGGAAAGGGCGCGGACCGTTGCCATCGGGGCCGGTGTGGGGGAAGGATCACGGCAGGCACCGACGACCGCGAGGAGAGGCGACCTTGACCACCGATCCGACCGTCCTGGCCCGAAAAGCAGCGGACGAGCTGCGCAACCGCACCGGAAAGGACGCGTTCCGCGCCGTGATCGTGCTCGGCTCGGGGTGGGGACCGGCCGCCGAGGCTCTCGGCGAGGTCCAGGAGGAGTTCCCGGTCACCGAGCTGCCCGGGTTCCCCGCGCCCACCGTCGGCGGGCACGCCGGGACCGTCCGCTCGGTCCGCACCGGCGATGCCGACGTGCTGGTGATGCTCGGCCGCACCCACCTGTACGAGGGGCACGGGCCGGACGCGGTGGTGCACGGGGTGCGCACCGCGGTCACCGCCGGGGCCGGCACCGTGGTGCTCACCAACGCCGCCGGCGGCCTGCGCCCGGACGTGCCGGTCGGGTCGCCGGTGCTGATCAGCGACCACATCAACCTCACCATGCGCTCGCCGCTGCGCGGCGCGGAGTTCGTCGACCTCAGCGACGCCTACGACCCCCGGCTGCGGGCGCTGGCGAAGGAGATCGACCCGTCCCTGCCGGAGGGGGTCTACGCGGCGATGCCCGGACCGCACTTCGAGACCCCGGCGGAGATCCGGATGCTCCGCGCGCTCGGCGCCGACCTGGTCGGCATGTCCACCGTGCTGGAGGCGATCGCGGCCCGCGCCCTGGGCGCCCCGGTGCTCGGCCTCTCCCTGGTCACCAACGTCGCCGCCGGGCTGGCCGAGGGCCCGCTGGACCACACCGAGGTGCTGGAGGAGGGCCGCAGGGCCGCCGCCGGGGTCGGCGGGCTGCTCGCCGAGCTCGTCCGCAGGCTCTGACCGCCCCCCGGAGGCGCCCCCGCCCCCGCACCGCCCCGCCCGTCCGCCCCTCCGCGGCGGCCCCGCCGCCGTCGCCGTCCCGGCAGGCCCCGAGACGGCGGCGCCGCGGGCCGCCGCGGAGCGGCACGAGTCCGATGGGAATCCAGATGAGCGCTCGGTTCTCGCCAGGCAGCCCGCGGCACCCCCGAGGCCGGCCCCGCGCCGCGGCGGCTCCGCCCGGCCGGTCCGGCCCCCCGCCCCGGGGCGCCCGGTGACGGCCCGGGCGGGGGAGCCCGCCGGCCTCCGCGAACGGGCCCGCGACTGGCTCCGCCGCGATCCGGACCCGCAGACCCGCGCGGAGCTGGCGGCCCTGCTGGAGACCGGGGACGACGCCGCGCTCGCCGACCGGTTCGGCGCCCGGCTGGAGTTCGGCACCGCCGGGCTCCGCGGCGAGCTGGGGGCCGGGCCCAACCGGATGAACCGGGCCACCGTGGCGCGGGCCGCCGCCGGGGTGGCCGCCTGGGCCGGGCCCGGCGCGGGCGTGGTGATCGGGTACGACGCCCGGCACCGCTCCGCCGACTTCGCCCGGGACACCGCCGAGGTGCTGGCCGGGGCGGGCTGCCGGGCGCTGCTGCTGCCCGGGGCGCTGCCCACCCCGGTGCTGGCCTACGCGGTGCGGCGCACCGGCGCCGCGGCCGGGGTGATGGTGACGGCCAGCCACAACCCGGCCCGGGACAGCGGCTACAAGGTCTACCAGGGCACC
The DNA here is from genome assembly GCF_000341105.1 of Nocardiopsis potens DSM 45234. Taxonomy (GTDB): domain Bacteria; phylum Actinomycetota; class Actinomycetes; order Streptosporangiales; family Streptosporangiaceae; genus Nocardiopsis_A; species Nocardiopsis_A potens. Next base: position 14,626 of record NZ_ANBB01000040.1, on the reverse strand, counting down.
GCCGGGGACGCCGGCCCGGGCGGGGCGGGGGCCCAGATCGTCCCGCCGGCCGATGCCCGGATCTCCGCGGCGATCGACGCCGCGCCGCCGGTGGACCTGATCCCGCGCGGCGGCGACTGGACGGTGCTGCCGGACGGCGTGGTGGAGGACTACATCGCCGCGCTCGGCGGGCTGCCGCTGGGCGAGGAGCGGGAGCTGCGCACCGCCTACACCCCGCTGCACGGGGTCGGCGGCGCGGTCCTCGGCCGGGCGTTCGCGGCGCACGGGTTCGCGCCGCCGCTGACCGTGCCCGAGCAGGCCGAGCCGGACCCGGACTTCCCGACCGCGCCGTTCCCCAACCCGGAGGAGGCCGGGGTGATGGACCCGGCGATGCGGTACGCCGAGCGGACCGGCGCCGACCTGGTCATCGCCAACGACCCGGACGCCGACCGGCTGGCGGTGGGCGTGCCCGGCCGGCGCATGCTCACCGGCGACGAGCTGGGCGGGCTGCTCGCCGAGTACGTGCTGCGCCGCACCTCGGGGCCGGACCGCTCGGTGGCGACCACCATCGTCTCGGCGGGGCTGCTGCCCAAGATCGCCGCCGCGCACGGGGTGCGCTGCGCCGAGGCGCTGACCGGGTTCAAGTGGCTGGTGCGGGCGGTGCGCCCGGGGGAGCGCCAGGTGTTCTGCTACGAGGAGGCGCTCGGCTACTGCCTGGGCGGGGACGGCGGGCGGCCGGTGCTGGACAAGGACGGCATCGGCGCGGCGCTGGTCGCGGCGGCGCTGGCGGCCGAGGCGAAGCGGGACGGCCGCACTCTGCTCGACCTCCTGGACGACCAGGCCCGCTCCTACGGGCTGCACGCCACCGCCCAGTCCTCGCTGCGCACCCGGGACGCCGGGCAGATCGCCGGGGTGATGCGGAGGCTGCGCGAGCACCCGCCGGGCTCCTTCGGCGGGATGGCGGTGGAGGGGGCCGAGGACTTCGCGCCGGGGCTGCGCGGCCTGCCGCCGACCGACGCGCTGCGCTACCGGCTGGCCGGCCCCGCCCGCGGGCGGCTCACCCTGCGGCCGTCGGGGACCGAGCCCAAGCTCAAGGCCTATCTGGAGGTGGTGCTGCCGGTGGCCGGCGAGGTCGGGGAGGCGCGGGCCCGGGCCGGGGAGCACCTGGAGGAGCTGAAGGGGGCGGTGGCCGAGCTGTTCCGGGGCGGGTAGGGCGCTCCGCGGGCGAAGGGGCCGGGCGGCGGAGGGGGAAGAGGGGGACCGGGACGGGCGGGCGCGCGCCGGGGGCAGGGGCGCGCCGGTGGCCGCCGGTGCGGGGGAGAAGGTCAGGGGGTCACTGGTCGGGGCGGACCACGGGGCGGTGCACGACCTCGTCGATCACGGTGAGGGTCTGGGTCGCGGTGACCCCGGGCAGGGACTGCAGCCGGGTCAGTATGAGGTCGCGGAGCCGGTCGGTGTCGGCGACCCGGACGAGCAGCACGATGTCGGCGGAGCCGACCACGTACCAGCAGTACTCGACCTCCGGGTAGGAGGAGAGCACCTCGCGGTTGGCCCGCCAGTCGGGCTGGCTGCCGGAGATGAGGACCAGCGCGGTGACGCCCAGGCCCATCCGGGCGTGGTCGGCGATGACCGAGTAGCCCTGGATGATGCCGTCGTCGGTGAGCCGCTTGATCCGGTTGTAGGCGGTGGCGCGGGAGACGTTGGCGAGGGCGGCGATCTCGGTGATGCCGGTCCTGGCGTCCTCGGCCAGCGCGGAGATGATCACCTCGTCGGTGGGGTCGGGCAGGCGGGCCGGGCGGCGCTGCCGCGGCCTCTCCTCGTCGGCGGGCGGTGCATTCGGACCGGATCGGGGTTCCCCGTGGGCCATGCGGCGTCTCCATGTTCTGCAGGTTCGATGTAACGGGTTACCAGTTATGAGACGGGGCAGTCCATTCCTATCTTGAATGCTGAGATGGAAGATTGGGGTATTTCGTCCGTATTTTTCGGTGGGATGCGAGCGGGCGGAGAAACCTTTCGGAATTCCGTTCGGGCCCCGGGCCCGGGCGCGCGGACCGGGTCCGGCCTAGCATGGGGGCACGGCCGCGCCCCGGGAGCCGGGGGCGATCCGCGGCCGCGGAAGGCGGGTGGAGCGGATGCCGGTCTCGGCCGAGGTGCGCCGGCGGGTGCGGGGATTCCTGCCCGCCGGGGAGGAGATCCGCTACATCTTCCCGGCCTCCTGGAACGAGACGGTCTATTTCGTCTTCGTGGTCACCGACTCGGCCGTCACCGTGCTGTCCAACCGGTTCTGGAGCCGCACCAGGCCCAAGCGGATCTGGCACGTCTTCCCGCGGGGCGTGCGCATCGGGCCGGTGGAGACCGACCTGATCCCCGTCTTCGACCTGGGCGGGCACACCTTCGAGGTGGAGGAGGAGTACGTCTCGGTGATCAACGCCTGCGACGCCGAGCTGGACGGCGGCGACCTGCCCAGGGACCCGTTCCCCGAGCTGTGAGGCGGGCCGGGCCCCGAAGGGCCGGCCGGCTGCCGGCGCTGCGATGCCCGCCCCCCTCGCTCCGGGCGGGACCTGTCCGGAGGGGGAGCCCGTCCGGCCGGGAAACCGCCGCCTGCACTTAGACGATTCCGCACAGCATAACCACAGCCGTGCCGTTTTGTATCGACTTTTCTCGGATATCTAGCGCAAACGTTCACTCCATGGTCAGAATCGGGCGCACCAGGCCGCGCCGCGGCCCCCCGGCGCCCCGTCCGGGCCTCCGGGGAGCCCGGCGCGGCGGCCCGGGGCGGCACCCACCGCCCCGGGGAGCCACGACGGTGACAGGGAGCCCACCCCCATGCCGACCACGGAGCCATCCGGCGCCGGTGCCCGACCGGCACTGGACCCCGAGCTCGCGCGGCGCTGCTACCTCGACATGCTGACCGCGCGGAGGATCGACGAGGAGGCCGTCGCCCTGCAGCGGCAGGGCGTCTTCCCCGCCTACGTCTCGCTGCGCGGCCAGGAGGCCGCCCAGGTCGCGGGCGCGCTGGCGATCGACGCCGAGCGCGACTTCGCCTTCCCCACCTACCGGGAGATGGGCGTCGCCCTCGCCCTGGGCGTGGACATGCCCGGCTACATGGCCAGCCACCGCGCGCTCTGGCACGGCGGCCTCTACGACCCGGCGGCCTCGCGCTTCGCCCCGATCAACGCCGTCGTCGGCGGCCCGGTGCCGCACGCCGTCGGCTGGGCGGTCGGCGAGCGGCTGCGCGGCGGCCCCGGCTGCGCCGTCGCCTACTTCGGCGACGGGGCCAGCTCCGAGGGCGACGTGCACGAGGCGATGAACTTCGCCGGGGTCTACCGGGCGCCGGTGGTCTTCTTCTGCCAGAACAACCGCTGGGCGCTGTCGGTGCCCAACGAGCGCCAGGTCGCCGGCGGGTCGGTGGCCGCGCGGGCCGCGGGCTACGGCATGCCCGGCACCGCGGTGGACGGCAACGACGCCGCCGAGGTGCACGCGGCGATGGCCGAGGCGCTGGAGCGGGCCCGCTCGGGGGGCGGCCCCAGCCTGATCGAGGCGCTCACCTACCGGGTCGAGCCGCACTCCACCTCCGACGACCCCACCCGCTACCGGGACCTGGCCGAGGAGCACGCCTGGCGGGAGCGCGACCCGATCCCGGCGCTGCGCGCCCGGATGGAGGCCGACGGCAGCGGCGACGGGGCGTTCTTCGCCGAGGCGGAGAAGCGGGCGGCGGAGCGCGCCGAGGCGGTCCGCGACGCCGTCGCCGCCGCGCCCGAGCCGGACGGCTCGGAGCTGTTCACCCACGTGTTCCGCGAGCCCACCGAGGAGCTCGCCCGGCAGCGGCGCGTCTGGCGCGAGGAGGTCGAGCTGTGACCGTGACCGAGGAGACCGGGGCCCGCGAGGAGGCGCCGGGCGGGGAGCCCGGCGCCCCCCGGGAGATGTCCATGCAGCAGGCGATCAACGCCGCGCTCCGCACCGTCCTCGCCGAGGACCCGCGCACCCTCGTCTTCGGCGAGGACGTCGGGCGGCTCGGCGGGGTGTTCCGGGTGACCGACGGGCTCCAGGCGGAGTTCGGCCCGGACCGGGTGTTCGACACCCCGCTGGCCGAGTCCGCGATCGCCGGCATGGCGGTCGGCCTGGCGATGAACGGCTGGCGGCCCATCCCCGAGCTGCAGTTCGACGGGTTCGCCTACCCCGCGATCGACCAGATCGTCAACCAGCTCGCCCGGATGAACTACCGCAGCCGGGGCGCACTGCCGATGCCGGTCACGCTCCGGCTGCCCAGCTTCGGCGGGATCCAGGCGCCCGAGCACCACGGGGAGAGCCTGGAGGCGCTCTTCGCGCACGTGCCCGGGCTCAAGGTCGCCGCCCCCTCCGACCCGGCCGAGGCCTACCGGCTGCTGGTGCAGTCGGTGCGCTGCGACGACCCGGTGGTCTACCTGGAGCCCAAGGCGCGTTACTGGGAGCGGCGCCCGGTCGACCCGCGCGCCGCGGCCGCCGACGACACGCCGGTCGGCCGGAGCCGCGTGGTCCGGCCCGGCCGGCACGCCACGCTGGTGGCGTGGGGGGCGATGGTCCACCGCTGCCTGCAGGCGGCCGAGCTGGCCGCCGAGGACGGCGTCGAGCTGGAGGTGCTGGACCTGCGCTGGCTGAAGCCGATCGACGCCGAGGGCCTGGCGGCCTCGGCGGCGCGCACCCGCCGGGTGGTGGTCGTGCACGAGGCCCCGCTCACCGCGGGGCTGGGCGCGGAGGTGTCGGCGCTGGTCACCGAGCGGGCCTTCGGCGAGCTGGCCGCCCCGGTGGAGCGGGTCGCCGGCTTCGACGTCCCCTACCCCGCCGGCCCGCTGGAGCCGCAGTACCTGCCCACCGCCGACCGCATCCTGTTCGCGGTCCAGAGGACCCTGGAGTACCGACGCCGATGACCGAGACCACCGAGCGCACCTTCACCCTCCCCGACCTGGGCGAGGGGCTGGTCGAGGCGACCGTGCTGGAGTGGCTGGCCGCCCCGGGCGACCGGATCGAGCGCAACGCCCCCCTGGTGGAGCTGGAGACCACCAAGTCCGCGGTGGAGGTTCCCTCCCCCTTCTCCGGCACCGTGCTGCGGCTGCACGCCGAGGTGGACGACGTGGTTCCGGTCGGCGCCGCGCTGGTCACCTTCGAGGTGGAGCAGGAGGCCGGGATCGTCGGGACGGTGCCCAAGGAGGAGAAGGCCGCCCGGCGCCGGGTCCGGCTCCGCCCGCCGGAGGACTGAGCGCCGGAGGACCGGCCCCGCAGGCCCCGCCTCGGGGCTCGGCGGCCGGAGGGGGCGGCCCCTCCGGCCGGAGCGGCCCCGGCGCCCCGCCCCTTCCGGTCGCACTGCGGGAGCGGGCGCCGGGGCCGCCGCCGGAATAGAGGCGGCGAAACGGGCGAACGGGCATGATCGATACGTACGGCGTTGCGAAGCGCCCTTTGTGCGGCAAAGGGCGATCCACGTCCAATGGAATATGAAACGGTGGGAAATGGAGCGGTTCATTCCGGGGGAGGTCCCCCTGCGCTGCACGGTGGAATACGGCGATCCGGAGAACGCCCTTCCACCCGTCCTCTTCATGCACGGATTCGGCTCCCACCACGAACTGAACTGGGTGCGCGCCGGATGGCCCGCGGCGCTGGAGGGGCGCACCCTGATCGGGCTCGACCTGCGCGGCCACGGCGGCAGCGGGCGGCCGCACCGGGACGGGGCCTACACGCCCGCCGAGATCGCCGCCGACGCGGTGCGGGCGCTGGACGCGCTGGAGGCGCCCCGGGCCGACCTGCTCGCCTACTCGATGGGCTCGCGCAACGCCTGGGAGCTGGCGCTGCGCCGGCCCGACCGGGTCCGGCGCGCGGTGCTCGCCGGGTTCGGCCCGCGCGACCCCTTCGCCGGCGCCGACCTGGACCGGCTCGACACCGACCCGTCGCCGTTCGGGCGGCTCTTCCAGAGCGTGCTGGAGGTGCCCGGCAACGACGCCGAGGCGCTCGCGGCCTGCGCGCGGGGCCAGGCCGCGCACCCGTTCACCGCCGAACCGGCCCCCGAGGCGCCGCTGCTGTTCGTCGCCGGGGAGCGGGACGCCATCGCCGAGGGCGTGGAGGAGCTGGCCGCCGGGTGCGGGGCGAAGGCGGTCCGGGTGCCCGGCCGCACGCACGCCAACGCCGTCTCCGCCCGGGCCTTCAAGGAGGCGGTCCGGGACTTCCTGGGCCGGGAGCCGAGTGGCGCCGCGCCGGAGCCGCAGGGCGGCGCGCCGCGGCCGTAGCCTCGCCCCCGAGCGGCCCCGGAGAGCGGGGAGCGGAGCGAAACTCCCGGGAAAGCGGGGATTAACGGAATTGCGGTGAGCGGGCGGTGACGGAACGGCGCGGAACGGTCCGCTTTCCGTCCGCCCCACCCCTTGTCAAGGAAAAGACGGAGGAAAGTCTCGCGTTTCCGACAACGGTCGTCTCTCGCCTTCATAACAACCCCTCCATGGCCATTGGTGGCAAATCCCCGCCGGGGTTATCGTCCGGCTGCATGACCCGGTCGCCGGCCCGCCGACCGCGTGCCGGACCGGTGCTCGAAGGGGAGATGCTCACGTGAGAAGCAGATTCGCGGCCAGGCTCGCCGCCGCCGCTTCCGCGGGCGCGGTCGCGCTCGCCCTGACCGCCTGCGACAACCCGCAGGAGGACGGCGGTTCCGCAGGGGGAGGGGGAGAGGGCGGCTCCGACATCCGGGTCGGCCTCGCCTACGACATCGGCGGCCGCGGCGACAAGTCGTTCAACGACTCCGCCTACCAGGGGCTCCAGCGGGTGGAGGAGGAACTCGGCATCGGCGAGGTCAAGGACCTGGAGCCCAACCCCGACGAGCCGGACAGCGCCAAGGTCGACCGGCTGCGCCTCATGGCCGACCAGGGGTTCGACGTGGTGATCGGCGTCGGCTACGCCTACGCCGAACCGCTGCGCGAGGTCGCCCCGGAGTTCCCGGACACCCGCTTCGCCATCGTCGACGAGGAGATCGACGACGTCGACAACGTCACCAGCCTGGTCTTCGCCGAGGAGCAGGCGTCCTTCCTCGCCGGGGTGGCCGCCGCGCTGAAGACCGAGGAGGACCACGTCGGGTTCGTCGGCGGGGTGGAGACCCCGCTGATCCACAAGTTCGAGGCGGGCTACGCGGCCGGCGTCGAGCACGTCGACCCCGACATCGAGATCGAGCGGCAGTACCTCACCCAGCCACCGGACATGCAGGGCTTCCAGGACCCCGGCGCGGGCAAGTCCGCCGCCAAGAGCCAGATCGACCGTGGCGCCGACGTCGTCTACCACGCCGCCGGAGCCTCCGGCACCGGCGTGCTGGAGGCCGTCGCCGAGGAGGAGGCGCTGTTCATCGGGGTCGACAGCGACCAGTACGAGAACGCCTCCGAGGAGCAGAAGCCCTACGTGGTCACCTCCGCGATGAAGCGGGTCGACAACGCCGTCTTCGAGTTCGTCTCCTCCGTCGTCGAGGGCGAGCCGCAGACCGGGGTGCAGCGCTTCGACCTGGCCAGCGGCGGCGTGGGCTACGCCGACTCCAACGAGGAGCAGATCGCCGACATCCGCGAGGAGCTGGACCAGGCCGAGCAGCGGATCATCGACGGCGAGATCGAGGTCCCGACGGAGCCGTAGCGCGCGGGGCGGACGCCTCCGCCCGCGCGCGGGCCGGCCGGGGCGCGGCGGCACCGGGGACCCCGGAGCCGCCGCGCCCCGCACCACTACCAGGACTTCGACGGGGAGCGCGATGAGCAAGGAGCAGGCGGCCGGCGAGGGAACCCCTCCCGCGGTCGAGCTGCGCGGGATCACCAAGAGGTTCCCGGGGGTCGTGGCCAACCACGACATCGACATCACGGTCGGCGCGGGCACCGTGCACGCCGTCGTCGGCGAGAACGGGGCGGGCAAGTCCACCCTGATGAAGACCCTCTACGGGCTGCACCGCCCGGACGAGGGCGAGATCCTCATCGGCGGCGAGCGCGCGGTGCTCGGCTCGCCCGCCGACGCGATCCGGTACGGCGTGGGAATGGTGCACCAGCACTTCATGCTCGCCGACAACCTGACCGTGCTGGAGAACACCGTGCTCGGCGCCGAGGCCCGGCACGGCATCGGCTCCGGCGCCCGGGCGCGGGTGCGCGCCCTGTCCGACCAGTACGGCCTCAACGTCCGCCCGGACGTGCTGGTGGAGGAGCTGGGCGTCGGCGACCGCCAGCGGGTGGAGATCCTCAAGGTCCTCTACCGCGGCGCGCGCATCGTCATCCTGGACGAGCCCACCGCGGTGCTGGTCCCCCAGGAGGTCGACGAGCTCTTCGCCAACCTGCGCGAGCTCAAGCGGGAGGGCCTCACCGTCATCTTCATCTCGCACAAGCTGGACGAGGTGCTGCGGGTCGCCGACACCATCACGGTGATCCGGCGCGGCACCACCGTCGGCACGGTCGACCCGGCCGCCACCACCGCCCGTGAGCTGGCCTCGCTGATGGTCGGCGGCGCGCTGCCAGTGCCCGAGCTGCGCGAGTCCACCGTCACCGACGAGACCGTGCTGGAACTGGACGGCCTGCGGGTGGAGGCCGCCGACGGCCGCCCGGTGGTGGACGGGGTGTCGCTGCGCATCCGGCGCGGCGAGATCGTCGGCATCGCCGGGGTCGAGGGCAACGGCCAGGCCGAGCTGATCGAGGCGGTGATGGGCATCCGCCCGGCCGCCGCGGGCCGGGTGCTGCTCCGCGGCACCGACGTCACCGGCCGCTCCACCCGGGAGATCCGCGAGGCCGGGGTCGGATTCATCCCCGAGGACCGGCACCGCCAGGGGCTGCTGCTGGAAGCGCCGCTGTGGGAGAACCGGATCCTCGGCCACCAGCGGGAGCGGCCCAACGCCAAAGGGGTGCGGATCGACGCGGCCGGCGCCCGCGCCGACACCCGGCGCATCGTCGGCGCCTACGACGTGCGCACCCCCGGCATCGACGTGCTCGCCGACGCGCTGAGCGGCGGCAACCAGCAGAAGCTCATCGTCGGCCGGGAGATGAGCGGAGACCCGGCAGTGCTGCTGGCCGCCCACCCCACCCGGGGCGTGGACGTCGGCGCGCAGGCCGCCATCTGGGACCACCTGCGCGAGGCGCGCGCCGCGGGCCTGGCGGTGCTGCTGGTCTCCGCCGACCTGGACGAGCTGATCGGCATGTCCGACACGCTCAAGGTGATCCTCCGCGGCCGCCTCGTCGCCGACGCCGACCCGGCGACGGTCACCCCCGAGCAGCTCGGCTCCGCCATGACCGGTGCCTCCGGCCCGAACGGCGAGAACGGCACGGCCGGTACGGACGCCGGTGAGGGGCCTGAGGGCCCGGAGGGGGCGGCCGACCGGTCCGACGCGGACGGTACGGACGCCTCGGCGGGGACGGCCGACCGGTCCGGCCCGGACGACGCGGATGCCCCGGACGACAAGGACGACCGCGCGGGTTCCGATGGCGCGGCCGGCACCGCCGATCCGGACGGCCCGGCCGGCGGCGCCGACTCCGGCAGCGGGCAGGGGTCCGAGCCCGGGAACGGAGGCGCGCGATGACCGGCACCCCTGCCGCTTCGGGCACCCCCGGCACCCCGGAGGCGTCCGGGACGCCCGGAGCCTCCGGCGCTCCCTCGACTCCAGGCGCCCCCGGCGCCCCCCGGCGGTCCGTGCTCGCCCTGGCCGCCGCGGCCAGTGCGGCCGCCGCCGCGGTCGCCGCCGTGCTGCTGGACCTGTTCCTGCTCGCCCCGGCCGCTCTGGCCGTCGGCGTCCTCGCCGGCCACCTGCTCGGGCACCTGCCGCTGGCCGGCGGCCGGGCGCTGGCCGCGCGCGGCGCCGAACCGCCGCTGATCCGCGGCGCGGCCGCGGTGCTGGCGCCGCTGCTCGCCGCGGCGGCCGGCCTGGTCACCGCCGCCGTCGCCGACCTCTGGCTGATCGAACCGGTCGCCTACGGCATCGGCGCCGCCGCCGGCGGCGCGGCGGCCCCGCTGATCCACCGCGCCCTGGGCCGGATGCTGGCGCTGGCGATGTCCGCGGTGGCCGTCGCGGTGCTGCTCGCCCTGCTGGTCACCTCGGTGGTGCTGGTGGCCACCGGGGTCGACCCGCTGTTCGCGTTCGCCGCGATGCTGGACCACGGCACCAAGCCGGACAGCATCGTCACCATCGCCAACAACGGCTCCACGCTCTACCTGTCCGCGGTGGCGGTGGCCATCGGCTTCAAGATGAAGCTGTTCAACATCGGGGTGGACGGCCAGTACCGGCTGGCCGCGCTGCTCGCCGCCGCGGTCGGCGGCGCGGTGTCGCTGCCCCCGGTGCTGCACCAGGCGGTGATCATCATCGTCGCCGTCGCGGTCGGCGGCATGTGGGCCGGACTGGCCGGCTACCTCAAGGTCGCGCGCGGCGTCTCAGAGGTGATCTCCACGATCATGCTCAACTCCATCGCCACCGGGATCACCGCCTACCTGCTCACCACCGACCGGCTCGCGGTGGAGATCGGCACCAACAACATCGGCACCCCGCAGATCGCCGAGTCCGGCTGGGTGCCGGGCGTCCCGATGGGCTTCATGGGCGCCCGGGTGGACCTGTTCGGGCTGGTGCTGCTGGCGGCCGCGGTCGGCGCGGGCTACTGGTGGATGCTGAACCGCAGCCGGTTCGGCTTCGACCTGCGCGCCACCGGCCAGGCGCCGGAGGCGGCCAGGGCCAGCGGGGTGGACGTGAAACGGATGGTGCTGCTCACCATGGTCATCTCCGGCATGGTGGCCGGACTGGTCGGCATGCCGCAGCTGCTCGGCGACTCGCACTACTACGCGCTGGACTTCCCGGTGGGGCTCGGGTTCACCGGGATCGCCATCGCCCTGCTCGGCCGGAACCACCCGGTGGGCATCGCGCTGGCCGCGCTGTTCTGGAGCTTCCTGGACCAGTCCGCGCAGATCCTCGACTTCGAGGGGATCCCCAAGGAGATGGCGGTGGTCACCCAGGCGACCGTGGTGCTCACCGTGGTCGTGGTCTACGAGGTCGTGCACAGGTGGGGCCGACGCTACGAGCAGCAGCAGGTCGGCAGGGAACTCGGCCGGGCGGAGGTGGCCCCGTGAGCCAGGAGATGACCGTCGCCGTCCCGGACGCGGCGCCGCCCCGGCCCCGGGCGCACCGCCGCTGGCGGCTGCTGAGCCTGGCGCTGGCCGCGTTCGCCGCGCTCTCCGCGGTCCGGCTGTTCAGCGGCCAGGACGCGCTCACCGCGGCGGGCACCGTACAGACCATGCTGGCCTACGCGGTGCCGATCGGGCTGGCCGCGCTGGGCGGCCTGTGGGCCGAGCGGGCCGGCATCATCAACATCGGCCTCGAAGGCATGATGGTGTTCGGCACCTGGTTCGGCGCGTTCGCCGCGTGGAGCACCGGGAACCCCTGGGCCGGCCTGGCCGCGGGCATCCTCGGCGGCATGGCGGGCGGCCTGATCCACGCCGTCGCCACGGTCACCTTCGGGGTGGACCACATCGTCTCCGGCGTGGCGATCAACATCCTGTCGGTCGGCGCGATGCGCTACCTGTCGGTGCTGTACTTCATGGACGCCCCCGGCGGCGGCGCCGGCCAGTCGCCGCCGCTGCCCGACTTCCCCCGGGTCGGGCTGCCGCTGGTGGAGACCGTGCTGGGGCCGGTGTACCGGACCGGCTGGTTCCTCGTCTCCGACCTCGCCGGGGTGCTGATCGGGCTGACCACCGGGATGTCCGCGATCACCCTGATCGCGCTGCTGCTCCTGCCGGCCAGCTACTGGATCCTGTGGCGCACCCGGTTCGGGCTGCGGCTCCGCTCCTGCGGGGAGAACCCCGACGCCGCCGAGTCCCTGGGCGTCGGCGTCTACCGGCACAAGTACGCGGCGCTGCTGGTCTCCGGCGGCCTGGCCGGCATGGGCGGGGTGTTCCTCGCCATGGTGGCCTCCTCGGTCTACCAGGAGGGCCAGACCGGCGGGCGCGGCTACATCGGGCTGGCCGCGATGATCTTCGGCAACTGGCGGCCGGGCGGCCTGGCGATGGGCGCCGGCCTGTTCGGTTTCACCGACGCCCTCCAGGTGCGCGGCCAGGGCCCGGCGGTGCACGCGCTGCTGCTGCTCATGGCGGTGGCGCTGGCGGCGGTCGCGGTCTGGCAGTGGCGGCGCCGGCGGATCGGCGCGGCCGTCGCCTCGCTGGTGGTGGCGGTGCTGCTGGGCGCCTGGTACGCGCTGACCGACACGGTCCCCGGCCAGGTGGTCATCGCCAGCCCCTACATCGCCACCCTGCTGGTGCTGGCGCTGGCCTCGCAGCGGCTGCGGCCCCCGGCCGCGATCGGACGGCAGTGGCGGAGGAAGAGCGGATGACCGGGCAGGGAACGGGACCGGACTGGGCCGCGCTGCGCGCCGCGGCGCACGCCGCCGCGCAGCGCGCCTACGCCCCCTACTCGGGGTTCAGGGTCGGCGCGGCGGCGCTCACCGCGGACGGGAGCACGGTGGTCGGCTGCAACGTGGAGAACGCCTCCTACGGGCTGACCCTGTGCGCGGAGTGCGGGCTGGTCTCGGCGCTGCACGCGCGGGGCGGCGGCCGGCTGACCGCGCTGAGCTGCACCGACGGCGACGGCGCGCCGCTCATGCCGTGCGGCCGCTGCCGCCAGCTCCTCTACGAGCACGGCGGGCCCGACCTGGAGGTGGACACCCCCGAGGGGATGCTGCCGCTCTCCCGGCTGCTGCCGCAGCCGTTCGGCCCGCAGGACCTGCAGGACTGACCGGCCCTTCGCGTTGATCTTGGACTTATCGACCTGTCAGCCCCGTCTGCGGATACTCGTTCGCTGTCGGGACAGGTCGATAAGTCCAAGATCAACGCAATGGAGGCAGAGTGGACGTCATCGACATCATCACCGCCAAGCGCGACGGGGCCGAGCTCACCCCCGAGCAGATCGACTGGCTGATCGCGCGCTACGCCGAAGGGCCGTCCGGCGGGATCGCCGACGAGCAGATGGCCGCGCTCTGCATGGCCGTGGTGTGGCGCGGGATGACCCGCGCCGAGGTCGCCCGGTGGACCGGGGCGATGCTCCGCTCCGGCGAGCGCCTCGACCTGACCGGGCTGGACCGTCCCACCACGGACAAGCACTCCACCGGCGGCGTCGGCGACAAGACCACCCTGCCGCTCACCCCGGCGGTGGTGGCCTGCGGGGCGGCCGTCCCGCAGCTGTCCGGGCGGGGGCTCGGCCACACCGGCGGCACCCTGGACAAACTGGAGTCGATCCCCGGCTGGCGCGCCGAGCTGGCCCCCGGCGAGCTCCTCCGCCGGCTGCGCGAGGTGGGCGGAGCGATCTGCGCCGCCGGGCCCGGCCTGGCCCCGGCCGACCGGCGGCTGTACGCGCTGCGCGACGTCACCGGGACCGTCGAGTCGGTCCCGCTCATCGCCGCCTCGATCATGTCCAAGAAGCTCGCCGAGGGGACCGGCGCGCTGGTGCTGGACGTGAAGGCCGGGTCGGGCGCGTTCATGAAGGACACCGGGAGCGCGCGCCGGCTGGCCCGCACCATGGTCGACATCGGCGCCGACCACGGGGTGCGTACCCGGGCCCTGATCACCGGGATGGACGCCCCGCTGGGGCGGGCGGTGGGCAACGCCCTGGAGGTCGCCGAGGCGCTGGAGGTGCTGGCCGGCGGCGGCCCGGAGGACCTGGTCCGGCTGGTGGTGGAGCTGGGCCGGGAGATGCTGGCGGCCGCGGGCATGCCCGGCGCCAAGGACCCGGCGGACGCGCTGCGCGACGGCACCGCGATGGACGCCTGGCGGGCGATGATCGCCGCGCAGGGCGGCGACCCGGACGCCCCGCTGCCGCAGGCCGCCGAGCGGCGCGAGGTGCCCGCCCCGGCGACGGGCCTGCTGACCGGCCTGGACGCCTACGCGGTCGGCGTCGCCGCCCGCCGCCTCGGCGCAGGACGGGTCCGCAAGGAGGACCCGGTCTCGGCGGGCGCGGGCGTCGTGCTGCACGCGAAGCCCGGCGACCGGGTCCGCGCCGGCCGCCCGCTGCTCACCCTGTACGCCGACGACCCGGCCCGCTTCGACCCCGCAGCCGAGGCGCTCGCCGGCGCCGCCCGGATCACCCCCGAAGACACCCCGCCCGCCCCGGGCACCGAACCGCTCCCCCTGATCATCGACCGCCTCGGCTGACCCACCGGACTGAAGAAGAGCGGGCCGCCTCTCCAGGAGCCAGAGGCAGGGGCAGGGGCAGGGGGGCAGAGCCGGGGCCGGGGGTGAGGAGGCCGGCCGGGCGTCGGGCCCCACGGGGCGGGGGTTCAAGCGGGCGGCGACGGCGGGAGGGGGACCGGCTGGTCGGTTCGGCGCGGCGCCCCACGGAGCGGGGGTTCAAGCAGGCGGCGACGGCGAAGGTAGGAACGGGGCGGAGGCGGTCGCCCGGGCGCGGCGTCTCGCGGGGCGGGGGTTCAAGCGGGCGGCGACGGCGGGAGGGGGACCGGCTGGTCGGTTCGGCGCGGCGCCCCACGGAGCGGGGGTTCAAGCAGGCGGCGAAGGCGGGAGGGGCCGGGCGCCGCGTTCACCGGCCCGGCCCGCGCCCACCAGGGGGCCTTATCCCTGTATGCCTGGTTTGCGGCGGGGATCGGGCAGGGGCGGGGGTGCCCTGCGCACCTCCGCAGCACCCCGATTACATCTACCAGCG
>NZ_ANBB01000039.1 GCF_000341105.1 Nocardiopsis potens DSM 45234 | reverse complement strand
GGGGCACGCGGGCGCGATCGTGTCCGGGTCCTCGGGCACCGCCCAGGCCAAGAAGGAGGCCCTGGAAGCGGCCGGTGTGCAGGTCGGCCGCACGCCCAGCGCCACCGCCGAACTGGCCCGGCACACCGTCGCCGTGCTCGGCGCGGAGGCCGCCCCGGCGGCCGCAGGGAGGGGCCGGTGAGCGGGCTGCGCGTCAAACCGGGGACCGAGTGGGACGCGCTCTACCGCCGCTGCCGGGACGCCGCCCCCGAGGCGTTCGGCACCGACCGGGTCCGCAACCGCTGGGGCGGGGCCTGGCGCGCCGACGGGGAGCCGCGGCCCGCGCACTCGCCGGTGGACGGCACCGAGATCGCCGGGCCTCCGCTGCTCGGCGCCGGCACCGCGGAGAGCGCGGTGCGCGCCGCCGCCGACGAGCACCGCGTCTGGCGGGACGCCCCGCTGCCCGAGCGCAAGGCCCGGGTGCGCGCCGCGGTGGACGCCTGGAAGCGGCACCGGGACACCCTGGCGCTCGCCCTGGTCTGGGAGATCGGCAAGCCGTGGCGGCTGGCCTGCCAGGACGTGGACCGGGCCCTCTCCGGGGTGGAGTGGTACCTGGAGGAGATCGACGGGATGCTGGAGGGCCGCGCCCCGCTGGACGGCCCGGTCTCCAACATCGCCAGCTGGAACTACCCGATGAGCGTCCTGGCGCACGCGATGTGCGTGCAGGCGCTGGCCGGCAACGCCGCCGTCGCCAAGACCCCCACCGACGGCGGGCTGGTCTGCCTCACCCTGGCGGTCGCCCTGGCCGTCCGGGAAGGACTGCCGTTCACCCTGGTCAGCGGCGGCGGCCGGGAGCTCTCCCCGGCGCTGGTGCGCGGCCCGGAGATCGGCTGCGTGTCGTTCGTCGGCGGCCGCGACACCGGCGGGCAGGTCGCCGCCGACCTGGCCGACCTGGGGCGCCGGCACATCCTGGAGCAGGAGGGGCTGAACTGCTGGGGCGTGTGGGAGTTCGGCGACTGGGAGGCGCTGTCCGGGCAGATCCGCAAGACGTTCGACTACGCCAAGCAGCGCTGCACCGCCTACCCGAGGTTCGTCGTCCAGCGCGACCTGTTCGACCGGTTCCTCGCCGCCTACCTGCCCGCGGTCTCCTCGGTCAGGTTCGGCCACCCGCTGGCCGTCGCCGACCCCGGAGACGACCTGCCGGAGCTGGACTTCGGCCCGCTCATCGGGGCGGGCAAGGCCAAGGACCTCGCGGCCCAGGTCGACGAGGCGGTGACCGGCGGCGCGGTGCCGATCCACCGCGCCCCGGTGTCCGACGCCCGGCTGATCCCCGGCCAGAACGCCGACGCCTACGCGGCCCCGGCGGCCCTGCTCGAACCGCCGCGCTCCTCCCCGCTCTTCCACGCCGAACCGTTCGGCCCGGTGGACACCTTCGTGCTGGTCGACACCGAGGCCGAACTGCTGGCGGCGATGAACGCGAGCAACGGGGCCCTGGTCTCCACCGTCTCCTGCGACGACCCCGACACCGCCCGCCGGCTGGCGGCCGAGATCCGCGCCTTCAAGGTCGGCATCAATGCCCCCCGCTCCCGCGGCGACCGGGAGGAGCTCTTCGGCGGCCGGGGCGCCTCCTGGCGCGGCGCCTTCGTCGGCGGCCGCCTCCTCGTCCACGCCGTCACCCGGGGCCCGCAGGGCGAGCGCGTCCCGGGCAACTTCCCCGACTACACCCTGATCCCCGAGGGGCACGCCTGAAGCCGGAGACACGCCCGGGAGGCGGACGGCGACCGTCCGCCTCCCGGAGGCGAGGGGCTATTCGGCCTGCCGGCCGATCAGGGTCGCCGAACCCATCACCGCGGCTCCGCCGCCGCCCAGCGCGGCCAGCAGGGAGGCCGGCCACGAGGCGTCGGTGGCGAGGGTGAGCCCGCCGACGAGGAGGGCGGCGAAGCAGCCGACGAGGCCGATCACGGCCCAGTGGAGAGGGAGCTTCATGGCGGTGCACCTTTCCCGATCCGTTCCGGATTTCTTCCGCTGCCACCATGAAAGCGATCCCGGTGGAATTCACGTATTCCTTTCCGGGGGAGGTCCGGAGAAGTTCGGCGGACCCGCGGAACGGCGTCTCCGCGCCTGTTCCGCGGCCCTTCCGCCGCGGTTCCGCCGGCGTTCCGCGGCGGATCCGGCCGTCCGGTCGCCGCCGGGGAGCGGCCGGGCCGGGGCGGCTACAATCCCCGTATGGCAGCGGGTACCGATCGCGTGTTCACCGTTCGAATGCTGGGAGAACTCCAAGTGCACCGGGTCTCCGACGGGGAACGGGTGCCACTGGGAGAAGGGTCGGGGCCGCGCTGCGTATTCCTCCGGCTGATATTGGCGAACGGCGACTCCGTCCATATCGACCGCCTGCAGAGAACGCTCCAGGAGACCTCGGCCAGCGGCGACCTCCGCGCGCTCACGAGGAAGTACGTCGGCCAGGTGCGCACCGCCCTCGGAGCGGAGCCGGAGGTACTGGAGACCGAAGGGCGGGGCGACGGGCTCCGCTACCGCCTCGCCCCGGAGGCGTTCGGCGTCGACGCCCGGGACTTCGCCGAGGGCGTGAAAAGGCTCCCCCGGCCTCCCGCCGCCCCCGACCCGCGGGAGGTCGACCGGCTGCTGCGCATGTGGAGCGGGGACCCGCGCAGCCGGTACCGGCGGTTCCTGGACCCAGAGCTGTGGGGCGACATCTACCGGAGCCGGGACCGGCTGGCCGAAGCCGCCGCCCACCTGGCCGGAAACGGCACGGAGATCGGGGCGTGGCCCGGTTTCCGCTCCTGCTTCGAGCTGGACCAGGGCTTTCTGCGGAGCAGCGCGGCCCGGCGGATGGCGGAGGGGTCGGCCGCCCCCGAGCCGGCGGCGGAGCGCCGCCGGATCCTGCTGGTGGAGGACCGGTTCCACGACTGGTACCGCGAGCGGCTGGCCGGATACGACTGCGTCGTGGTCCGGTCACTGGCGGAATGGCACGCCCTCAAAGCGGGGGAACCGGGGCTCGACTTCGATCTGGCGCTGGTCGACCGCCACCTGACCGAGGAGTCCGACGACTCCGACGGCCTGGGCATCCTGGAGGAGATGCTGGACATGGGCTGCACCTTCCCCCGGGTGCTGATGACCGTGGAGATCCCCGAGGAGTACGACAGCGAGGAGATCAAGCGGCGCTACGGGGTGAGCACCATCGTGCAGAAGGACCGGAACCGCCAGAGGCCGGAGGGACTGAACCTGCTGCGGCAGGTGGTCCGCCGCTACACCGCGCGCTGACCCTCCCCCGGCAGCTCCCGGGCGAGCGGGAACCGCAGCCGCACCCGGGCCCCGCCCAGCCCCTCCGAGCGCGGGAAGTACTGCACGTTGCCGTCGTTGAACAGCACCCCGGCCTTGCCGATGGCCACGCCCCGGCCGGACAGGCCGCTGCCGTCCTCCCAGATCTCCTCCCAGCCGTGGTCGTTGAAGAGCCGGATCCGCTCCTCGTCGAGGCCGGCGCCGGAATCCTCGATGTCCACCTCGACCCCGGACGGGGCGTCGTGCCCGGGGTAGCGGATGCGCCGCAGCGCCATCCGGACCCGGCCGCCCCCCGCGGCGCGCACCGCCTGGACCGCGTTGTCCAGCAGGGC
Organism: Nocardiopsis potens DSM 45234; assembly: GCF_000341105.1. Classification (GTDB taxonomy): domain Bacteria; phylum Actinomycetota; class Actinomycetes; order Streptosporangiales; family Streptosporangiaceae; genus Nocardiopsis_A; species Nocardiopsis_A potens. The sequence continues at coordinate 87,956 of NZ_ANBB01000039.1, read as the reverse complement.
GTCCACGGCCACCCGGAGCATGTCCTCATTGGCCCACACCCACGCGCCCGCCTCCGGCTCCTCCACCTCCAACCGGTCGACCCGCACCTCCGGGGGCAGGGAGAAGCCCAGCCCGTTCCGGCACCGGCCGAGGAAGAGCGGGAGGTCCAGCCTGCTCCTCTCGCCCCTGCCGATCCGCCCGATCCGCGCCTCCCGGTACTCGTCCTTGCCGACCGGTGGGCGGTCCTGCCCGGCCTGCCGGGACTTCTCGTTGTGCCGCCAGATCTCCTCGTACATGTCCGCCAGACGGGGGCGGAGCGCGGCGACCGCGCGCTCGCGCCGCTCCAGGACGTGCCGCACCCCATCGGCGACGGCCCGCCGCAGGTGCTCCTCGCCGACCGAGGCCAGCAGCCCGGTCAGCCGGGGCGAGGCCCAGCGGTAGCCGCCGGGATCGCCGCCCTCCGCACGGAGCAGCACCCCGAACCGCTCGATCCGGGCCAGCAGCTGCTCCGGTGTGCTCTGCGCGAACGGCTCGGCGACGCCGGCGTACTCGAAGGCCGAGGAGACCTCGGCCGGCCCGATCCGGTCCTCCAGCGCCTCGCCGAACAGCAGGAGAACGCGGAGCACCAGTGCGGCCTCGCCGGTCAGCCGCTCGGCGCCGAGCACCTGCTCATGGCAGGCCAGCAGCGCGCCCCGGTCCTCCCGCCACCGGTCCACGTCCTCGATGCGCAGCCGCCCCGTGCCGGCGCGCGCATCGCGGACCAGGAAGTCCACCGCGGCCCGCAGCGCGACCGGGTGCTCGTCGGTCTCGTCGAGGAGGGTGTCCAGCACCCCGGGGTCGACGCCGACGCCGAGAAGGTCGAACCACCAGGCCAGCTCGTTGCGGACGGCGAGCGCCGGGGGGCGCTCCCCCGCCGCCACGTAAGGGGAGTCGGCGCCGGTCACCTGGGCCGGGGAGAGGCGGCGGCAGACCTCCCGCAGCAGGTTGACCCGCTGGAAGGCCGTGGTACCGGGGCCGCCGGGCGCGACGGAGCACAGCAGCCGCCGCGCGTCCACGGCGACGGGCCCGGCGGCCTCCTCCGCACCCTGGGGCGGCGGCGCCCCGTCCAGGGCCAGGCGGATCCCGGCCGCACCCGCGGGCGGCCGCCAGCCGGGCGGGCCGACCCACAGCGGCAGCGGCCGGGGCAGGGGAAGCCAGGGGAACCGCTCCTCGGCCGCCCCGAGCAGCTCGGTGCACCACCCCTCGCCGACCGCCCGCACCGGGCGGCCGCCGGAGGCGTCCTCGCCCAGGTGGGCGTCCCAGGCCAGGGCCAGCGCGCGCACCGCGTCCGCGCTCGGCTCCTCCTGCACCCCGCGCAGCGCCTCGACCAGCCCCCGCCCGGTGCCGGTCTCCGGCCACCAGGATTCCGCGAACCCGGTCGGCAGCCAGGCGCCCTCCCGGTACATCGCCAGCGCCTCGGGCACCGGCATCGGCAGCAGGAGACCGCTCCACCGCCAGGGGCGGACGTACTCGGGCCATTCGTAGGAGTGCGCGCCGGGGGGCAGCGCGATCAGGCGCTCGGCGGCGTCGAACTCGCCGCCCTTCAGGCAGTTCCGGGCGGCTTCGAGCAGCCCCTCGTCCTGGGGGCCGCCGCCGGCGAAGCGCTCCTCGGCGCGGGCGCTCAGCCGATCGCGCAGGCGCTCCTCCTGCTCGGCGATGCGCGCCTCCCAGTCCCGCAGCGCCGCGCCGGCCGCGCCGCGGCCCAGCGCGAGCACCTCCTCCGGGGCGAACGGCACCCGCTCCGAGGGGATCCGGGCCTTGCGCGAGCGCCGGAGCAGCCGGCCGATCCGGCGGTCCAGCCGGATCCGCTCCCCCGCCACGTGCTCCTCGACCAGGCGGAGGGCGCCCGGGTCGCCGGCCCGTGCCGCCTCCCGGGCGGCCCGGTGGTCGCCCTGCCCGAGCAGGCGCCGCACGCTCTCTTCAGGGTCGGCCACCGGGTCGGTGCAGCCCTCCAGGACCGCGTCGACCAGCTCGTCGGCGGCGGCCTCGCCGGAGGAGAGCAGCGGCAGCAGGCCGGGGAAGCGCCAGCGGTCGGGCCAGGCCCGCAGGGCCGCCAGGATCTCGGGGGGAGGTGGGGTGGTCACCTGCTGCTCCATTCCCGTATCAGTTCCAGCGGGCCCAGGGCGCGGCGGACGAGGTGCCGCTCCGGTTCGGCGACGTCCCGCACCGCGCCGAGCCACCGCTCCGCGCCGCCGGCCAGGCGGTGCACGGCCTCCTCGTGCTGCGGGGCGAGTCCGGGCACCGGGGGAGCGGTCCGGTCCTCGGCGGCCACCTGCGCGGCCAGGCGGCTGATCACCTTGAGCTTGTCGTCCACGTAGCCGCGCCGGCGGGCCGCGTCGATCCTGGGCATGGCCTTGGTACCGGGCAGGTCCCGGGTGGTGCGGTCCACCAGGTCGTCCACCGAGTCCTCGGGGTGCTCCCGGGCCCAGGCGGCCACGGCGGCGCCGTCGTGCGCGCGGACCGCCTCCAGCAGCACCCCGAAAGCGCCGTCGGAACGGAACAGCGCCTGGTGGGTGCGCCTGCCGGAGGTGAAGTCCAGGTGGACCGCGGAGGTCGATTCCACCAGGTCGAGCAGGCGGGCCCAGTCTCGGTCGACCCCGGCGCGGGTGCGCAGGACCGCGACGGCCGAGTCCAGCGCGTCCAGCGGGACCGCACCGGGGTCGCGCTCGGCCTGCCGGTGCTCCAGCGCGCAGGCGGCCAGGTCGCGCCAGGGCGGGCCGAGGTGCTCGGCGAGCACGGCGAGCGCCTCCCGGGCCTCCCCGGCCCCTGCGCCGAACAGCAGCTCGGCGGAGAGCAGCACGCCGAGCGCGACCAGCTCGTCCCGCCCCCCGGGCAGCGGGGCGGCGCCCGGCTCCAGCGCCTCCTCCGCGGTGAGCGCGGCGGTGACCGCGTGCTCCTCTAACAGGGGGGTGCCGCGCAGCGCCGCCAGGGTCGCGGTGACCGGGCCGGGGCGCAGGTCGGGATCGGCCGCGGCGGAGCGCAGCACCGCGGCCGCGGCGAAGTCCCCCTGCTCCCACAGGTGCGATAGGAGCCAGCCCCACCAGGGGCGGAAGCGGGGGGTGCCCCGCTCTTCGGGCGCCGAGCCGCGCAGCGCCTCGGCCACCGCGATGCGCATGTCCGCGGCCGGGAAGCCGGCGGCGTGCAGCTGCGCCAGCAGGGCGAGGACGCGGTCGCCGCCGCTCTCCCGCAGCTCCGCGATCCGCTCCCGGATCAGCCGGGCCCGTGCGGCGGGTCCGCCGGTGCCGAGCCGGGACAGGTCGTGGTCCAGCCGGGAGCCGTCGGTGCCGAACCGGGCGGCGTCCTCGGAGGGCGCGGCACCGGACCGGGGCGGCGGCAGCGGGGGGAGCTGCCGGGTGAGGTTCTCCACGAACGCGTCGACGGCCTCCCGGCCGGTGATCCGCACGCCGACGCCGAACCGGCGCAGGTGCCTGGCCCCCGCGGAGGTGCGCTGGTCGGTGAGCGGGTCGAACCCGCCCACCAGCAGCTCGTCGTCGAAGGCGACGAACCGGGCGTTGCTGCGCTGCTTGAGCGCGCGCACGTAGCGACGGCACTCCTGCAGCGCGCGGTTGGCCTGCTTGCCCGCCTCGCTGCGGTTGTCCGCCGGGCCGGGGTGGACCAGGGTGACCTGGGCGCCGTCCCCGTGGCGCGCCCGCAGCTCCTCCAGCAGGGCGCGGTCCAGGGTCCGGGCGTCCAGCCGGGAGCAGCCGATGACCAGCTGCCGGCGCGCGCTGCGCAGCGCCTTCCAGAGCATGTCGCGGTGCTGGCCGTCCAGCACCGTCGAGGCGCGCGGGGAGGGCAGCGCGTCGTAGGAGTCCTTCAGGTCGTCGGCGTAGGAGGTCCACCCGTCCCGCCACAGCAGAGGGTTGCCGGGCCGGGCGGGCTCGGGCTGCAGGTCCGGCTCCCACGGCGCCTCCTCCTCGCCGCCGGCCGGGGAGAAGTCGTGGTGCCGGGTGGACAGAGTGCCGCCGACCCGGTGGTCGGGGACGACCGTGACGGCCCAGGACAGCAGCGACTCGATCGGCGGGCACGGGCCCGCCGACGGCGCGGACAGCACCACCCCGGCCTGGCGGACCCCCTCCTGCGGCCGTTGCGGCAGCGGGCAGCCGGTCACCAGGGCGGCGCGGTCGTCGGCGATGGCCGCGGTGGTGTTGACCCGGCTGGACCTGCGGCCGAACTCGAACCGGCCGGGGTAGGAGCGGCGCAGGTCGATGAGCATGTTCCAGGCCCTGGACTCCAGGGTGGCGTCGTGCTGGGCGCCCCACAGCAGGACCACCCGGACCTGCCGCTCCAGGGCCAGGCGGAGCGCCTCGAACCAGCGGTTCAGCCCGTCGTAGCGGAGCACCGGCCAGACCAGCACGAGCTGGTCGCGGGCCTGGTCGAACAGGTCGCCCAGGGCCCGGTGGTGCTCCTCGGCGGAGTCGAGGGCCTCCACCCGGACCCGGGTCGCCGCCAGCCCGCGCAGCCGGCCGGCGATCGCCCGGGCCTCCTCGCGCATCCCCTCGTGCCGCTGCTCCCAGGACTGCGGAGCGGTGCCGGCGAGGGCCGCGGCCTCCTCCCGGAACCGCGCGATCCGCTCGGGCAGCGGGATCGACCCGGTGAACCCGTGGTCGACCCTGCCCCGGAGCTTTCTGGCGAACTCGCTCTGCGGTGCGGACTCCACCAGTTCGGCGATGCGCAGCTCGGCCCGCTCCCGGTCGGCCGCGGACAGGTCGCGGTCGTCCAACTCCACGATCAGCCGGTCGGCCGCATCGTCCCAGCCCAGAGCGGCCTCCACGGTGCGCCAGCGGCGGCGGCGCAGCCCGCTCCGGCCGTTGTCGGGGACGTGCGCGCCCAGGACGTGCCGGAGCGCCGCGCCGGGGGCGCCGCCGCGGGCCCGGGCCTCGGCGGTCGCCCGGGTCGCCCGCAACAGGTCCACCTGGGAGAAGCCGTCGGCGGAGGAGTCGTGGTCGGCGGGGACCTCGACGCCGCCCTCCGGCGGGGCGAAGGGGCCGGCCTCCGGCAGCAGCGCCCCGGTGAGGCCGTCCACCATGACGCGCCACTCCTGGGTGTCCACCTGGGCGGCGTCCAGCCGGTCCAGGGTGCCCTCCCGGGCGTGCCTGCGGACCTCGTCGGTGACGGCCACGGTGGCGGCCCGCATGTCCACCGCCAGGTAGCCCTTGTGCCACAGGTCGTCCACCAGGTCCACGGTGACCCGCTCGCCGATGCCGAGCAGCTCCACCAGGTCGGGCAGGTAGTAGCGGGCCTCCGCGGAGTAGGGCTCGGCCTCCGGCGGGCCCAGGGCCACCACGGCCAGCACCGTCTGCTCCATCCGGGACAGCACCCGGTCGTAGCCGAGCTGCACCCGGACCGGGAGCAGTTCGCAGGGGATCGCGAGGCGGGTCGTGCTCAGTGTTCCTCCCTCACCGTCGTCGTCCCGGCCGGCCGGGAGCTCACACCAGGGCGCGTGCGGTGACCACGCGCCCGTCGGTCGCGAACCGCTCGCACACGCGCGGCCAGAACCCTCCTTCGTTCCGCCCGAAGAACCCGTGGTCGCCCACCATGACCAGCAGCCGCTTGGCGCGCGAGCACATCACGTTCACCAGCTCCGGCTGGGTGAGGTGGCCGATGTTGAGCCACGGCCGCTCCCAGCTGCCCCGCTGGTTGTCCCGGACCAGGGAGATGACGACGATCTCGGCCTCGCGCCCCTGGAAGGAGTGGACGGTGTGCGCGAACGGGGCGAGCCGGTCCTTCCCGCGGAGGACGTCCAGCTGCTGCCGGTAGGGGCTGAGCACGGCGAGCCGCTTGGCGGCCTCCTCCGGGTCGCCGTCGAGCGGGTGCGGGCGCAGCGCCTCGATGAACCGGGCGACCACCTCGGCCTCGCCCCGGTTGTACCAGCTGGGCTCGTCCGCGCAGTCGGCCACGTCCGAGGTGTCCAGCCAGAGCAGGGAGCGGCCCTGCAGCCAGGCCGGCTCGGCCAGGCCGTGCGGCTCGTCCGGGCGGCCGTTGCGCACCAGCCCGCCCCGGCCCGGCGCGGTGTCGGTGGAGCGCGGGTCCGCGTAGAAGACGTCGCTGACCAGGTCGCCGATGGCCCGGTTCATCCGGAACTGCGTGCTCAGGTGGCGCACCGGCGGGTCGCCGGCCCCCTGCAGCTGCTCCACCCGCTCCAGGGCGGGCGAGGCGGACGGGTCGACCCCGGAGAACAGCGACCCGAAGAGGTTGAACGCCCGCATGTACTGCCCGCCCCGCCGGGCGTGCTCCTTGAGCTCCTCGTCGTCGCTCTCCGCGCACCCGGCGAGGAACCGCTCGACCTCGCTGCGCCGGTGGGCGGGCAGCTGCTTGTGGTCGCCGATGAGCGTCCACCGGATGCCCTGGGTCAGCGGGATGACCAGCTCGGTGGGCCACGCCTTGGCGGCCTCCTCGATCACCACCCAGTCGAACAGGTCGCCGCCGCGCCCGGTGGCGTCGGCGGTCCGCCCCGCCGCCGAGCAGGTGGCGAAGACCAGGTTGGCCGACCGGCGGATTCGGTCCACCAGCTCCATCTGGTAGTCGCCCACCACCGAGGGCCACTCCGCCAGCAGCTCGGCGAGCCGGGGCTTGCGGCGCACCTCCTCGGTGCGCGCCCGCTCCGACATCAGCCTGCGGAGCAGCCGCACCCGGCGCTGGGCCAGCTGCTCGGGCACGAACCGGTCGCGCAGCCGGGGGTCCACCCGGTCCTCGTGGCCGTGCGAGGTCAGCCGCAGGGCGATGACGCGCCCGGACTCGTCCTCGCCCGACCGCTCGTCGGCCCCGTCGCCGCCCAGCAGGTCCAGCCGCTCCAGCAGCACGGCGGCGAGGTTGTCCAGCGCGTAGTTGGACTGGGCCGACACCAGTACCCGGCGGCCCGGGTTGTTGCGCAGGTAGGCCGCGATCGCCTGGGCGGAGACCCGGGTCTTGCCGGTGCCGGGCGGGCCGTGCAGGGCGAAGAAGGGTTCGCAGACCAGCATCTCGGTGGCGATCACCCCGCCGGTCAGCCCGTGGCCGGCCTCCTTCTTCCACGGGTGGACCAGGCCGCGGATGGTGGTCGGGCTCAGCAGCTGGCCGACCAGCATCCGGTTGGCGAGCAGGTCGGGCAGGGCGTCCCGCTGGCGGCGCAGCGCGATCTCGCTGCCGGTCTCGTTCTCCGGCCGCACCCACCCCTTCTCCGGGATCCGGGGACGGTGCGGCCCCTGGCGGACGGTGATGCTCTCCTCGCCGCCGCGCTCGATGAAGTCCACCTTGACCGGGTGGCGGGAGTCGGGGCGGCCGCCGTTGTCCGGGAGCACCTCGACGACCCTGCGGTGCTCGCCGTCGCCGGCCACCGAGTCGAAGAAGTCGCCCATGCCCGGGCGCAGCCGCGGGGTGCCGTAGTAGTGGGAGGTGAGGGCGTCGCCGTAGCGGACCTTGCGGTCCCGCTCCTCGTCGAGCCGGAGCACCACCCGGCCGCCGTCGCCCTCGGCGGTGTAGGGGTAGTGCCGGGCCTGGAACTCGATCCGCTGGTACTGCAGCAGCCACTCCATGGCCTCTTCGAACTCGCGGTAGGCCTTGGACTTGCCGGCCGAGATCTTGATGCTGTTCAGCAGCCCGGTCCAGAGGGGGCGGGCGGTGCGCTGGTGCTCCAGCTCCTCGGGGTCGACGGTGAGGGGGAAGGCCTCGACGGAGCCGATCTTCCGGCTCAGCTCCTTGCCGGTCGCGGGGTCCGACTCCTTGCCGATCAGCGTCTCGCGCAACCGCCGTCCGGGCGCCGCCTGCAGGTTCACCACGTACTTGATGATCAGGACGTCGGGGTAGGGGTCGCCGTACCCGGACAGGCCCTGCCGGGGGCGGAACTCCCGGCAGAACCAGGCCATGTCCTTGCCGAACAGCAGGTACTCGGACTTCTCCTTGTCGCGCAGCTGCTGCACGGTGCGGGAGTCCATGTAGGGGGCGGCCCCGGAGGGGGCGTGGTACAGCCGCGCTCCGCGCAGGTCCGACTCGATGCAGTCGGCCAGCTCCTTGGCGCCCTGCGGTGTCTCCACCGGGTCGTGCCGGATCTTCCCCCAGGCCAGCAGGGTGTCGCGGTACTCCGAGGGGGCGTAGATGACCAGGGGCGGCCGCTCGTCCTCGTCCGGGGCGTCCCACTGCCCCATGATGGCGTCGAACTTGTCCCGGAGCCTGCTCACCACATCACCGCTGGACGGGCGCGACCTGGTGTGCCCGTGCAGCATGGCCGAGAGCAGGTCCTTGAGCTCCTTGGGCAGCCTCCGGGAGTCGCGGACCGCCTGGAGGACCCGGTGCTGCCAGGTGAGGATGTCGTCGCGGCCGGGGGCGCCGGCCTCGGCGGGCGGCGCGGGGGCGCCCTCGGCCAGCAGCCCGGCGGCGACCAGCCCCAGGCTGTACACGTCCGACCACTTGCCGACCTGCGGGATCCGCTGGAGGCCGAGGTCGAGGAATTCGAGCATCTCCGGGGCGCAGTAGTACAGGTCGGTGCCGTGCAGTTCACGCAGGATCTGCGCGGGGTCGCGGTCGTGCTCGGCGACGGCGAAGCGCAGCAGGTCGTTGGTGAGGGTGCTCATCTCGAACCGGGTCAGCTGGAGCCTGACCCGCTCGGCGCCGGGGTCCGGGGCGTCGGAGAGGACGGCGCCGATGCTGCCCCGGGAGATGCTGCGGTGCACCATGCGCTGCCCGTGCAGCTCCTGCAGCCCGTCGGCCAGGAGGAGGAACTGGCGCAGCGAGGAGGGAGGGTCCTCGCGCAGCTCGTCCCAGAAGGCGGTGAGGGCGTGGCCGTGCCGGTGGGTGACGACGTAGGCGAACCCCTCCTTGCCGACCCCCTGGGCGCGGACGTACTCGTCGTCGCGGTGGCCGCCCTCCAGGATCTCCGGCAGGGCGGGGTGGCCGTAGGAGGCGGCGCGGAGCAGGACGCGGACCTGGCGCTCCCACAGGTTGCCGCCGAGCCTGCCCACGCCCCGGTACAGGTGCAGGGTGACCGGCTGCTTGCGGGAATCGACCAGGGGGCAGCGGTAGAGGACGCCGGGGATGATCGTGTGGCACTTCTCGGTGACCGGCCGATCGGCGGGCGTGGCGTAATGGCCGATGGCGGTCTCGGGATCGCAGAAGAAATGCTCGATGAGCGCGCCGACCTCGTGCAGGTCGTCCGGGACAGAGGGGGTTTCCGAGGGGGAACCGTTCAACGAGGCCTCGATCCTCCTTTCGCGGCGATCGGTGCCTTTATCGCGCGGCCGCCTCGCCGGGGTGGAGGTGAATATACCCGCCGAAGTGCGATGGAGTGGTGTGGAAGAAGAGTTTTCCTCCTTAAAGGGGCTTATGGGGTCTATTTTCTTTTCCGTGGGCCGTTCCGGGGATGCGCCTCCGGTGCACCGCGGCCGCGCCCCTGCTCCCCGGGGCCCGGCCGGTCCGGCAGCACCAGGTAGCGGGCCGGTACCTCGCCGCCGCCGTGGACGGCGAGGTCGGCGCCGGTGATGTAGGGGTCGGAGGCGAGGAGCAGGCAGGCGCGGGCGATGTCGGCGGGCCCGGCCATCCGGCGCATCGGGACCACCCGGTCGACGGCGTCGGCGCCGGCCGGCCCGAACACCTCGTCCGCGGCCTCGGTGCGCACCGGGCCTGCGGTGACGTGGTTGACCCGCACCTTCGGCGCCCACTCCAGGGCCAGCGCCCGGGTCAGGCCGAGCAGCCCCGCCTTGGCCGCGGTGTAGGCGGCGGTCCCCGGCTGCGGGTCGTACGCCGCCACGCTGCCGATGTTGACGATCCACCCGCCCTCCGGCTGCCGCCGCATGATCCGGTTGGCGGGCTGGGCGGTGTGGAACGGCGCCAGCAGGTTGAGGCCGACCACCTTGGCCACGAACCGGGGCGAGACCTCGGCCGCCTCCGCGCTCGGCGCCCCGCCGGCGTTGTTCACCAGCACGTCGAGCCGGCCCGACGGCTCCGCCGCCGCCTCCACCAGCCCGGCCGCCTGGCCGGGCTCGCGCACGTCGGCGGCGAGGAAGCGGGCGGTCCGCCCGCCTGCGGACGGCGGCGTATCGGGCGGCGTCCGCCCGCCGACGGCCACCTCGGCGCCGGCCGCGAGGAACGTCTCGGCGATCACCCGGCCGATGCCCCGGGTCCCCCCGGTCACCAGCACGCTCCGCCCCTGGAAGCCCTGCCTCTGGAAATCGGCCGCTGCGGTCATGTCCTCGGCCTCCCTGCGCATTGGAATCCTGCCCGCAGCCCCCGCGATGATCTTGACGTCGCGGCCCTGTCCCGGCGCGTTGATAGGGCCGCAGCGTCAAGACCATCGGGAGGGATGGGATGTCACTTTCCGGTGAGGGCGGCCATCACGCGGCCGCGGTGGTGGGCCGGGGAGCCCCAGGCGGTGTGCAGTGCGCGGGCCTTGCGGATCCACAGCGACAGGTCGAACTCGTCGGTGTAGCCGATCGCGCCGTGCAGCTGGAGCGCGGTGCGGGCGGCCCGGTAGGCGGCCTCGGAGGCGGCCGCCTTGGCCGCGGAGGCGTCCCGGGCGGAGTCGGGGCCGCCGTGGGCGACCGCCGCGCCGTACACCAGCGAACCGGCGAACTCCAGCTCGATCAGGGTGTCGGCCAGCCGGTGCTGGACCGCCTGGAACTCCCCGATCGGGCGGCCGAACTGCTCGCGGGTGCGGACGTGGTCCACGGTGGTGTCCAGCAGGCGGCGGCCCGCCCCCAGGGCCTGGGCGGCGCAGGCCAGCGCGCCGAACTCCGCGGCGGCGGAGGAGGGAGACGCCTCCGCGGAGGCGATCCCGCCGGCGGGGGAGCAGGAGAACAGCCGGCGGGCCGGGTCCAGCGAGCGGTGCGGCCCCCCGGCGGGCTCGGCCCGGTGCAAAGCGCCGCCGTGCACGGCCAGCACCAGGTCGGCGGCGTCGGCGTCCAGCGCGTAGGGCACCAGCGGCGGCAGCGCCAGGGTGGCGGCCAGAGAGCCGTCGGCGATGCCGGCCAGGGCCTTCGGATCGCCCAGCACTCGGGCCGCGGCCAGGGTCTCCACCACCGGGCCGGGCACGCCGTGCCGCCCGACCTCGATCAGCGCGGCGACCAGCTCCACCGGGCGGACGCCCGCCCCGCCGTGCTCCTCCGGCACGGCGAGCGCGAAGACGCCCGCATCGGCCAGCGCCCGCCACAGCGCCCGGCCGGGAGCGTGGTCGCCGCGGCCCCAGGCCCGCGCGGCGCCGCACGCGTCGGCGCCGGCCAGCAGGCCGCGCACGGTCTCGGCGAACAACCGCTGCTCGGAGTCGAGGGTGAACCTCACCTGCCGCCCCTTCCCGCCCGGGGGAGGCCGAGGACGCGCTCGGCCACCACGTTGCGCTGGATCTCGTTGGTCCCCGCGTAGATCGGCCCGGCCAAGGCGAACACGTAGTCCTCCAGCCAGGGGCCGTCCAGCTCGCCGTCCGGGCCGAGCAGGTCGAGCGCGGTCTCGGTGAGCGCCACGTCCAGCTCCGACCAGAAGACCTTGTACATGCTGGCCTCCGACCCGGCGTCGTGCATCCGGGAGAGCACCGCGTACCCGTGCATCCGGTAGGCGCGCGCCCGGATCCAGGCGTCGGCGACCCGGTCGCGCAGCGCGGTGTCGGCCGGGTCGCCGCGCTCGGCCCAGAGCCGGACCAGGCGGTCGGCGGCGGCGGTGAACCGCCCCGGGCTGCGCAGGGTCAGGCCGCGCTCGTTGCCGGCGGTGCTCATCGCCACCCGCCAGCCGTCGCCCGGTTCGCCGATGACGTCGGCGTCGGGCACGAACACCCCGTCGAAGAAGAGCTCGGCGAAGGCCGGCTTGCCGTCCAGCCGGCCGATGGGGCGGACCGTCACCCCCTCGGCGTCCAGCGGGAACATCACGTAGGTCAGGCCGCGGTGCCGCTCGCCGGAGGAGCGGAAGACACCGAACGCGCGGTCGGCGAACGGCCCGCGGGAACTCCAGATCTTCTGCCCGGACAGCAGCCAGCCGCCGTCGGTGCGGGACGCGGTGGAGCGGATCCCGGCCAGGTCGCTCCCGGCGCCCGGCTCGGACCAGGCCTGGGCCCAGATCTCCGCCCCGGCGGCCATCGGCGGCAGCACCCGGGCGCGCTGCTCGGCGGTGCCGTGCGCGAAGAGCGCGGGGGCCAGCAGGTTGATCCCGCCCTGGTTGACCCGGCCCGGCCCGCCCGCGGCGTGGTACTCCTCCTCGAAGACCAGCCACTCCAGCGGAGTGGCGCCGCGCCCGCCGTACTCCTCGGGCCAGGAGACCGCGGACAGCCGGGCCGAGTGCAGCTCGCGCTCCCACTCCCGGTGCGCGGCGAAGCCCTCCTCGGTCTCCAGCGACGGCAGCGGGGACTCCGGCACGTGCTCGCGCAGCCACGCCCGCACCTCGGCGCGGAACGCCTGCTCGGCGTCGGTGAAGTCAAGATCCATCGGAGGCCGCCCTCTTCATGCTCCGCGGGTCCATCCCGGCCAGCGCGTCGGTGCCGGTCTCGGCGTTGTGCGCGTGCGCGAGGTGGTGCAGGCCGAACGCGGCGTCCATGCCGGCGCGCATCCCCTGCAGGTCCTCGGCCTGGTTGACGGCGCGCTTGGCCAGCGCCAGCCCGAACCGGGGCATCCGGCCGATCCGCTCGGCCAGCGCGAGCGCCTCGCCCTCCAGGTCCCCGCCCGGCACCACCCGGTTGACCATGCCGACCTCGCGGGCCCGGTGCGCGTCCATCCGGTCCCCGGTGAACAGGAACTCCTTGGCCACCCGGGGCGGCATCACCCAGGGGTGGGCGAAGTACTCCACGCCGGGCACGCCCATCCGCAGCACCGGGTCGCTGAAGAAGGCGTCCTCGGCGGCGACGATCAGGTCGCAGCACCAGGCCAGCATCAGGCCGCCGGCCACGCAGGCGCCCTGCACCATGGCCACGGTCGGCTTGGGCAGCTCCCGCCAGCGACGGCACATGCCCAGGTAGACCTCTGCCTCGCGGGCGAAGCGGCGCTCGCCGCCGGCCTTGTCGGAGTGGTCCCACCACAGGCCGGCGCGGCGCTCGAAGGGCCGGTCGGCGTCCCGGCCGGGGCTGCCGATGTCGTGGCCGGCGGAGAAGTGCCGGCCGGCGCCGGCGAGCACGACCGCGGCGACGCCGTCCTCCTCCGCCGCCCGGTAGAAGGCGGCGTCCAGGGCGTAGGTCATCGCGGAGTTCTGCGCGTTGCGGTACTCGGGCCGGTTCATCGTGATGACGGCGACGGACTCCTCCGCGCCGCGCCGCTCGTAGCGGACGACGTCGTCCATGCGGGCCTCCTCGCTCCTCGGTCCGGCCGACGGCGTACGGATGCTCCTGTTTTCTAACAAGTGTTTGGTAGGGTAACATGCGAGCGACCGGCGGCCCAGGCCGCGCGCCCCGAGCGGAAGGTCCCCCGATGAACGCGGTGCCGCCCTACGTTCCCGGCCACGGCCTGATGCGCGGCCGCACCGCCGTGGTCACCGCCGCCGCGGGCACCGGAATCGGCGGCGCCACCGCCCGCCGCCTGCTGGAGGAAGGCGCCCGGGTACTGCTGAGCGACGCCCACGCGCGCCGCCTGGAGAGCACCGCCGCCGAACTGGCCGCCGAGTTCGGCGCCGCCGCGGTCGCCTCGGCGCCCTGCGACGTCACCGACGAGGACCAGGTCGCCGCGATGTTCGACGCCGCACTGGACCGCTTCGGCCGGATCGACGCGGTGGTCAACAACGCCGGGCTCGGCGGCACCGCCCGGCTCACCGAGATGACCGACCCGCAGTGGAACCGGGTGCTGGACGTCACCCTCACCGGGACCATGCGCTGCACCCGGGCCGCGCTGCGGCTGATGGCCGGCGGCGGGGGCGGCGCGATCGTCAACAACGCCTCGGTCCTGGGCTGGCGCGCCCAGGAGGAGCAGGCGCACTACGCCGCGGCCAAGGCCGGGGTGATGGCGCTGACCAGGTGCGCCGCGGTGGAGGCGGCCGGCGACGGGATCCGGGTGAACGCGGTCGCGCCCAGCCTGGCGGTCCACCCCAACCTGGCCAAGGCCGCCTCCGAGGAGCTGCTGACCGAGCTCGCCGCCCGGGAGGCCTTCGGCCGGCACGCCGAGCCGTGGGAGGTCGCGAACGTTATCGTCTTCCTGGCCAGTGACTACTCCTCGTACATGACCGGGGAGGTCGTTTCGGTTTCGAGTCGGAGAGCGTGACGTTGACGATGAGCCCACGGCGACGCGATACGGAGGGCGCGGCCGCGGCCCGCGCGGCACGGCGCACCGAGCTGCTCGGCACCGCGGCGGAGGTCTTCGCCGAGCGCGGGTACGCCGCCACCACGGTCCGCGAGGTCGCCGACGCGGCGGGCATGCTCGGCGGCAGCCTCTACTACCACTTCGACTCCAAGGAGTCGATGATCGACGAGATCCTCTCCGGGTTCCTCACCGCGCTGTGGCGGGACTACGACGCCGTCCTGGCCCGGGGCGGCGGCGCCGAGCGGACGCTGCGCGGCCTGGTCACCGCCTCGTTCCAGGCGATCGACCGGGACCGCGCCGCGGTCGTGCTCTACCAGAACGAGGCCAAGCACCTCGCGCCCAACCCCCGCTTCGGCTACCTGGCCGAGTCCCGGGCGCGCTTCCGCGACATGTGGGTGGGCCTGCTGGAGCAGGGCTCCCGGGACGGCTCGTTCCGCGCCGACCTGGACGCCCCGGTCGTCTACCGCTTCATCCGCGACACCGTGTGGCTGGCCGCGGGCTGGTACCGGCCGGGCGGGCGGCTCGGCGCGGACGAGGTCGCCCAGCAGTACCTGGCCCTGGTCCTGGAGGGGATCCGAGGGCACTGACCGGCGAAGGAGGAGGAAAGTGGCCGAGGCCTACATCGTGGAGGCGGTCCGCACACCCGTCGGCAGGCGCGGCGGCGGGCTCGCCGGAGTCCACCCCGCCGACCTGGGCGCGCACGCGCTGCGCGCACTGATGGACCGGTCCGGCGCCGACCCCTCCGCCGTCGACGACGTGATCCTCGGCTGCGTGGACACCCTCGGCCCGCAGGCCGGGGACATCGCCCGCACCGCCTGGCTGGCCGCCGGGCTGCCCGAGGAGGTGCCCGGTGTCACCGTCGACCGGCAGTGCGGCTCCTCCCAGCAGGCGGTGCACTTCGCCGCGCAGGCGGTGCTCTCCGGCACCGCCGACCTGGTGGCCGCCGGGGGAGTGCAGAGCATGTCGCAGGTCCCGATCGGCGCCGCGATGACCGCCGGCGAGGCGCTCGGGCACAAGGAGGGGCCGTTCCTCGGCTCCCGGGGCTGGGTGCGGCGGTACGGGACCGGCGAGGTCGACCAGTTCCGCGGCGCGGAGATGATCGCCGAGCAGTGGGGGCTGACCCGGGAGCGGATGGAGGAGTACGCCCTGGAGTCGCACCGCAGGGCCGCCGCGGCCGCCGACGCCGGGCGCTTCGCCGCCGAGACCGTACCGTGCGCCGGGCTCGCCGCCGACGAGGGCCCGCGCCGGGACACCAGCCGGGAGAGGATGGCCGCGCTGCCGGAGCTGGTGCCCGGCGGGCGGCTCACCGCCGCGCTGGCCTCCCAGCTCTCCGACGCCGCGGCGGCGCTGCTCATCGCCTCGGAGCGGGCGGTGGCCGAGCACGGGCTCACCCCGCGCGCCCGCGTCCACCACCTCTCCGCGCGCGGCGAGGACCCGATCCGGATGCTCACCGCGCCCATCCCGGCCACCGCCCGCGCGCTGCACCGGACCGGGCTGTCCGTCGACGACATCGACGTCTTCGAGGTCAACGAGGCGTTCGCCTCGGTGGTCCTGGCCTGGCTGGACGAGACCGGCGCCGACCCGGCCCGGGTCAACCCGAACGGCGGCGCCATCGCCCTCGGCCACCCGCTCGGCGCCACCGGAGCCCGGATGATGACCACCCTCCTGCACGAACTGGAGCGCACCGGCGGCCGCTACGGCCTGCAGACCATGTGCGAGGGCGGCGGCCAGGCCAACGTCACGGTGCTCGAACGCCTCTGAACAGGGCGGCCGTCGTTCCATGCAGTGACGGCGGAGGAAGAAGAAAGCGGCGGAGGAAGAAGACGGCGGAGGTAGGAGCGGGGCCGGGCACTCCAGCCGGGCACGGCGCCTCACGGGGCCGAGGTTCAGACGGGCGGCGACGGCAGGGGGAGGCCGGCTGGTTGGTCAAGCGCGGCGCCCCACGGAGCGAAGGTTCAAGCGGGCGGCGAGGGCGGGAGGGCGTGCCGGCTGGTCGGTCGGGCGCGGCGCTCCACGGGCGAGGGTTCAAGCCGGCGGCGACGGCAGCGGTAGGGGCGGGGCGAGGGTGGTCGCCCGGGTGCGGCGCCCCGCAGAGCGAAGGTCCAAGCGGGCGGCGACGGCGGAGGTGAGGGTGTGGTCGGGTGTCCCAGCCGGGCGCGGCACCTCACGGGGCTGGGGCTCAAGCGGGCGGCGAAGGCGAGAGGGCGTGTCGGCCGGTCGGCCAAGCGCGGCGCCCCACGGGGCGGGGTTCGAGCAGGCGGCGAAGGCGGGCAGTGGGGACCGGCCGGTCGGTCGGGTGCGGCAGAGCAGGGCGGGCGTGGTCGGGGCGGGCAGGGGGCGGGGTTGCCGTGCCCGCGTCGCCCGGGTGTCAGGGCCGGCCGTTCCTGAAACCGCTGCCCCTCTCTGACCTGGACAAATACACAGGGTGATGGTGAGGAGGGGCACCCTGCGCACTGCGAGAGCACCCCGGTGATTCCTGGGCGCGCATCCCGGCCCGGAATAGGCCCCAGAAGGCCCGACCGGGGCCGATTGGGCCGGTGATCGGGGTTTCATGCCGTCAGCAAGGCCGCAAAGCAGGGGGTCGGAACCCGGGGAGGGGCAGAGGTGGGGCGAGATGTCGCTTTTGTTCTTCCGAGAAGCCCTGGTTGGCCACTCTGGGTAACCGGGGAGGGGGTGGTGGGGGGGGCTTCGGGGCTTACTACTCGCTGGTAGAAGTAATCGGGGTGCTGCGGAGGTGCGCAGGGCGCTCCCAGTCTTGCCCGATCCCCGCCGCAAAACCGGCATAGGGGATAAGACCCCTGGCGGGCCGGGTCGGTGAACGCGGCGCCCGGCTGGGGCACCGGCCCCCGTCCTCGCCGCTGCCGTCGTCGCCCGTCTTGATCTTCGCTCCGCGAGACGCCGCACCCGACCGACCGGCCGGTCCCCCTTCCGCCTTCGCTGCCTGTTTGAACCTTCGCTTCGCGATGCGCCGCGCCCGGCCGGGGCGCCCGCCTGCCCCTCCCTCTGCCGTCGCTGCCTGCTTGAACCTTCACCTTGTGAGGCGCCGCGCTCGGGTGGCCGCCTTCGCCCCGTCCCTGTCTCTGCCGTCGCTGCTGATTGAACCCTGGCTCCGTGGGGCGCCGTGGCCACCCGGCCGACCGGTGGCACGCCCTCCCCGCCTTCGCCGCCGGCTTTAACCCCCGCCATGTGGGGTGCTGCGCTCAGGGGAGGCCTGGACTCCCGCCCCTGGCGGTCCGCCCGTCGGGGCGGGCGGGGCGGGGGGAGCCGGTCAGGGCGCGGGGTGGCGCAGGGTCTCCAGGCGGTCCAGGGACCGTGCGGCGTCGGCGACGATCCGCTCGATCAGCTCCGTGCAGCCGGGCAGGTCGTCCACGGCCGCGACGGCCTGGCCGGCTGCCATCACGCCCAGGTCGGCACGGCCGTCCACCATCGCGGCCTTCAACAGCATCGGGGTGTTGGCCGCCATCAGCACCTGGGACCAGGACAGCCCCCGGGCCCGGCGCATCGCGGCGCCGTCGCGGAGCAGCGAACCCCAGGACAGGCCGGTGTCCCGGCGCAGTGCCGCCGCGCTGCGCACCGCCACGGCCAGCCGGGACACCGGCCCGGAGCGCTCCAGCGCGTCCACGGCCGGGGTGCGCAGCACCCGGTGCGGCACGCCGTCCACCTGCCTGGTCACCACCGTCTCCGCCGCCTCCAGGTAGGCGCGCTTGACCGCGTCGGGCACCGGACTGTCCGAGGTGAGCAGGAACCGGGTGCCCATCGCCACCCCGGCGGCCCCGTAAGCCAGCGCCGCCGCCAGCCCGCGCCCGTCGAAGAACCCGCCGGCCGCGATCACCGGCACGTCCACCGCGTCCACCACCTGCGGCAGCAGCAGGGTGGTGGCGAGCGGCCCGGTGTGCCCGCCGCCCTCGCCGCCCTGCACCAGCACCGCGTCGGCGCCCCATGCCGCGACCTTCTCCGCGTGCCGTCGCGCGCCGACCGAGGGGACCACCACCACCCCGGCCTCCTTCAGCCGGGCGATCAGCTCCGGGCGGGGAGCCAGCGCGAACGACGCGACCCGGACCCGCTCGGCGATCAGCAGCTCGACGCGCTCCTCTGCGTCGCCGGCGTCGGCGCGCAGGTTCACCCCGAACGGCCGGTCGGTGCGCTCGCGGACCTCGCGGATCGCCGCGGCGAGCCGGTCGAGGGGCATCGTCGCCGACGCCAGCACGCCCAGCCCGCCCGCGTTCGCGGTCGCCGACACCAGGCGCGGCCCGGCCACCCAGCCCATGCCGGTCTGCACCACCGGGTGGCGGCAGCCCACCAGGTCGGTGAGGGCGGTGCGCAGCGGCCCGGCGCTCACCCCGGCACCTCCCGGTCGCGCAGCCCGCCGGGGTCGAGCACCTCGCGCAGCAGCCGCAGCTCCTCCCCGGTCGGCTCGCGGGTGACCGGCACCTCGCCGCCGGCTCCGGCGAGTTCGAACCCGGTGCGGTCGAGGACCTCCCGCACCGTCGTCCCCGGGTGCACCGAGACCAGCCGCGCGGTCCGGCCGGGGCCGCCGAAGTCCAGCACCGCCAGGTCGGTGACGACGCGGCGCAGGCCGTGCGCGTCGGCGGCGGACACCCCGCTGACCATGTCCACCTCCGGCACGAACACCCGGCGGGAGTGGCGCGGGATCCAGTAGCTGGTCGGGCCGCAGCGGGTGTTGCCCGGTGCGCCGCGCACCCCGAGCAGCTGCCGGTCGGGGCGCTCCCACGGGCCGATGGCGGAGATGTTGCTCCGGCCGTACCGGTCCAGCTGGGAGGCGCCCATCATCACGTGCCGGCGCCCGTGCAGCACCAGCCACAGGTGGTCGCGGAAGGGCAGCCACCCCTCGGTCTCCTCCGGGGCGGCGGCCCGGCCCAGCGGGAGCGCCTCCCGGGTGAGCAGCGCCCCGCCGTCGGTGGTGAGCAGGTCCGGCTCGAACGTCATCCGGGCCAGCCGGGCGCCCAGCACCGAGCAGGTGCCCATCGCCGCGGCCAGCACCTCGCCGTCGCCCCGCCACGCCTCGGCGCACGCGACCACGCAGACCTCGGCCCTGGTCGCCGCCATCACGCCGCCTCCGTCCGGCCGGATTCCGGGCCGGGCCCGAAGAACTCCGCGCGCAGCGCCGGGTCGGCCGCGGAGGCCGCGTAGCGCCGCTGCGCCTCCTCGTCGCGCCCGTAGTCCGGTTCGCAGGAGGTGAAGAGCGCGCCGCCGGGGGTCTCCGCCACCCCGGCCACCACCGCCCTGCTGACCAGCAGCGTCTGCGGGGGGCCGGTGAAGGAGTCGACGAGCCGCTCGCAGGAGAGGTAGCAGCGGTCGGCGGCCTTGGCGAACAGCTCGTCCAGGTAGGGGTCGGGGCCCAGGTACTGCCCGTTGCCGCGGGCGTCGGCCCGGTTCACGTGCACCAGCGCCGCGTCCAGCCGCAGCGGGGGCACCGCGACCAGCGGGCCGCCCCCGTCCTCGGCGGGGTAGGGGGAGCGGACGGTGCGCAGCCCGGGGTCGGCCCGCAGCACGTCGGAGCCGAGCCCGGCCGGGGTGGGCAGGAACGGCAGCCGGTGCGCGGCGGCCAGCAGCCCGAACATGAACATGCCCTCGTCGTGCTCGGTGAGCGCGACCGCGCCGCTCTCCCGGGCGGCGCGGAAGTACGGCTCCAGCGGGATCGAGTCGAGCGTGACGAAGGGGGCCACCACCCGGCGGACCTTGCCGTGCGCGCAGAGCATGCCCACGTCCGGGCCGCCGCAGGAGACCACGGTGAGGTCGCGCACCGGGGACCGGCAGACCGCGCGCACCAGCTCCATCGGCTTGCGCCGCGACCCCCAGCCGCCGATGCCGAGCACCATCCCGTCGCTCAGCGACGCGGCGATCGCGTCCGGCGTCGTCACCTTGCCCATCACCGCTCCGTTCCGCGGGCGAACGCCGCCCGGTGCTCGTCGCCCGCCCCGGCCAGGGTGAGCTCGAAGGTGAACCCCTGCTCGAACCGGTAGGACCGGTGGACGTCCACCGGGTCGATGCCGTTGAGGGACTCCTTGGCGCACCGGATGACGCGGGGGTCCTTGGCCGCGATCGCCCGCGCCGTGCCGAGCGCCTCGCCGCGCAGCTCCTCGCGGGGGACCACGGACAGCACCGAGCCGAACGCGTGCAGCTCGGCGGCGGTGGCGGTGCGGCAGGTGTAGACCATGGCCCGCATCAGCTGGTGCGGAACCAGCCGGGCCAGGTGGGTGGCGGCGCCCAGGGCGCCCCGGTCCGCCTCGGGCAGGCCGAAGCGGGCGTCGTCGGAGGCGACCACCACGTCGGCGTTGCCGGCCAGCCCGACGCCCCCGCCGAGGCAGAACCCGTGCACCGCGGCGACCACCGGGACCGGGCAGTCGTAGACCGCGGAGAACGCGGCGGCGCAGCCGCGGTTGGCGCCGAGGAGCGCGGCGTGGCCGGGGTCGCGCTGCATCTCCTTGATGTCGACGCCGGCGTTGAACCCGCGCCCCTCGGCGCGGAGCAGCACGGCGCGGGTGCCGGGGTCGCGCCCGGCGGCCAGCAGTTCGTCGGCCAGGTCGTGCCAGCCCTGCACGGTGAGCGCGTTCACCGGCGGCGCGTCCACGACGACCTCGGCGACCCCGTCCGGGTGCCGTGTGGTGGAGACAGCCATGACCATTCCTCCAACCAAACACTTGTTAGAATTCACCCTAACAAGGCGGGCCGCCGGACGGCAGGGGCCGCCCGGGGCGGTGCCCGCGTAGGGCGGGGCGCCTCTCCGGGTCGGGATCCGGGTCCGCCGCCCGCCTGGGACGGTGCGGAGCCGATGGTGCTCCGCCGCCCTGCCGCCCTGCCGCCCTGCCGCCCGTCGGGCAGGGCGGGCGGCGGCTCCGGCGGTCTGCGTGGCCGGGAGCCGAAGCGGACCTCCGAGCCGGGCCCGCCGCCCGGGAGGCCCCGCAAGGCCCGCGGATGGCCGGATCCGGCCACGGGGCCGGTTTCGTTCGCGTTCTGAGACCGGAAGCGGCCTTCCGGCCCGAGCGGAAGGAGTAGCCTCCCGCACAGGCATGATCATCGGCGGGCGCGGGGATCCGCGCACCGGCGGGCCTTCCGCAGGTCCGGCGCCGGGAACGCGACGGGTCGTGCCGCGATCAGGTCCGCACGCGCCGCTCGCGGCCGGGGCCGCCCGCACCGCCCCCGATATCCGGCGCGGGACGGGGCCCGGGGCGATCCGGCGCGGTGCGCCGCCGGTCCGAGCCGCGTGCACCGGAGAGACCGCACCGGCCGCACCGTCCGCAGGAAGGAGGGGGCGCCTCCCGCGCGGGAGCGTGCCCGAACAGGTGATGACCAGGACGAGCCGCGCCCTGCTGGCGGTGCTCTCGGCGGGCGCGGCCGCAGCCGCCCTCGCCCTCCTCGGATGGTGGGCCTACCGCGCCTGGGACCTGGGCAGGCTGCTGCCCGGGCCGGACACCGCGCCGCTCGCGGCCGCCGGCGCGGCCGCGCTGCTCGCCGCGGTCGCCCTCGCGGTCCTGCTGGCCGCGGGGTCGCGGGCGCGGGGCGGGAACCCCGGCGCGGCCGCCGCCGACACCCCGGAGGAGACCGAAGCCCCCCACCGGCGCAAGCACGTGTTCCGGCTGGAGCTGCCCAGCGCCCGCAGGGACTACCCCTTCCTCTTCTCCGCGGTCGTCTGCTGGCGCGGCCCCGCCGCGGCGGAGAGCGCCGCCGAAGGCGCCGCGGTCTGCGCGATCGAGGGGCGCGCCCGCGCGCTCTGCGCGGCCGAGCGGCCGGAGGAGCACGGCGCGGCGGGGTTCCGGCTGACCGCGGCGCTCGGCCCGGAGCCGTGCCGGCACCCCGGCGTCGACGAGGCCTGGGCCGAGGAGGTCCGGCTGGAGATCTCCGCCGACGACGAGGAGCGCCTCGCCCGCCTCCGCGAACTGCGCAAGACCAAGGCCGCCCGGGAGGAGGAGCGCGAACTGGAGCGGCTGGAGCAGGAGTACCTGGGCGGCGAGGTCCTCTCCGACCCGGGCCGGGCCGTGGTCTGGTGGCTGGCCCGCCACCCCGAGCGGGTCGAGGAGGCGGTCGCCCGGATCGGCACGCTCACCCGCCTCTCCTCGGCGGCCACCGGGCGCCGGCTCCCCGACGTCTACCGGGAGCTCACCGAGGCGGTCGGCGCCGCAGAGGCGGAGCGGGAGCCGGCGGCGCGCGCCGAGGCGCCGGGCCCCCGCCCCGCGCCCCCGTTCCCGCACCCCGACCCCTACGTGGGCCAGGTCTACGGCTACATCCCGGAGGACGGCGAGCCGGAGGAGCCCCGCCCCGCCCCGGCCCCCGCGGCCGACGCGCCCCGCTCCGACCAGGACCCCTGGCTGCACGCCGCGGCCATCGCCGCCGGCGACTGGGAGGACGGGGAGGAGTACGAGGGCTTCCTCCAGCGGTTCGCGGTCTTCCTCAAGTCCAACGGCTACACCGACAGCGCCTCCCGCATCCGCGACGCCTACGGGCTGGGGCCGGGGTTCCCGTCCGTCTTCGGCTCCGCCTCCGACTTCGAACCCGACCCCTACGTCGGCCCGGAGGGAGAAGGCGGAGAAGAGCCGGAGGAGGAGGCCCCTGAGCGCTCCGGCGGCGCCGGCGCCTCGGCGGCCGGCTGAGCGGGCGGACACCCGGGCAGGGGCCGCCCCCGGCCCCGCCGCCCCTCCCGGTGCGCGCGGCCGCCGAGGCCCCGGTGATGCCGGCGGGCGGACCTCCCGGAGGCCTGCCGGAGGGGGCGGGGGAGGGGAGCCGCAGGCCCGCCCCGGCGGGGCGGGGTCCGGGCGGTCGACCGGGGCGACCAGGGCGGCGTGCACGGTGCTGGTCCGCTGCTCGCCGCTCTTCAACCGGTAGGCGATGGTCACCCTGGTGCGGCCGATGCCGGTGATCTCGGCGTCGTGGCTCCACCAGCCGCGCCGGTAGCGGACCGCCTGCCCCACGGACAGCCGGGCGATGACGGCCTTGGACGCCGCGACGAGGGCGCGGCGCTCGGCGCGCTCCTGCTCTCTGGCCTTTTCGAACGCCTGGAGTGCCGCGGCCTCTTCCCGCTCGGCCTCGGCGCGCCGTTCGATCTGGCGCGAGCACTCCGGGGCGAGCCGCGGGAAGGCGCGGGCGATCGCCTCGCAGGCGGCCCGGTGCCGCTCCTGCGACTGCTCCAGGTCGTAGTCGGTGTAGTGGTGCCGTAGGAGGTCGACCAGCGCCCGGTCGTCCGGGACGTCGAAGTTCCCGAGCTCGATGGCGTGCAGCCGCGCCTCCGCGAGGAGCTTCCGCCGCCCCGTCCGTGGAAAGAAGGTGGTGATCACTTCGGCCTCGCTTCCCGGCCCCGTCCCCGGAGCCGCTCATCAGGAGGATGGCACCGGGGCCGGTGCCGGTGGGAGGAGAGAACGGGGCTGTGGACGGAGGGCTGTGGACAAGGCATCCGCCCGGGCCGTTCGGCGGGGTCCGGGGCCGCGAGGAGAAGCGGCCGGGAACAGGCCGGAACCCCCGCCACCATGGCCGCTCCGAGGAACACGGAGCGGAGAGGAACAGGAGCATGGACGTGCGGGAAGCGGTGCCGGCCGTGGTCACCGGCGGGTCGCGGGGCATCGGCCGGGCGATCGTGGAGCGGTTCGCCGCGGACGGGGCCCCGGTGGTGTTCGGATACGTCTCCGAGCGGAACCGGGCCGAGGAGGTCGCAGGCGCGGTCCGCGCCGCGGGCGGCAGGGCCTGGGCGGTCCGGGCCGACCTGGGCGAGCCGGACGGGGCGGACCGGCTGTTCGCCGCGGCCGACGAGCACCTGGGCGGGCGGCTGGGCGTCCTGGTGAACAACGCCGCGATCCCCGGCCGGACGGCGTTCGACGACGCCTCGGCGGAGGAGTTCGACCGGGTCATGGCGGTCAACGCGCGCGCCGCGCTGCTGGCCATGCGGCACGCGGCGCGGCGGATGGGGCGCGGCGGGCGGATCATCAACGTCTCCTCGGTCAGCACCGGCTGGCCCGGCGCGGACGAGGCCCTGTACGCCGCGAGCAAGGGTGCGCTGGAGCAGCCCTCCCGGGTGGCCTCCCGGGCGCTGGGGCCGCGCGGCATCACGGTCAACACCGTCTCGCCCGGGACGACCGACACCGACCTGCTGCGCGGCGCGGTCCCCGCCGAGGCCCGGGAGGCCGTCGCCGCGATGACACCGCTGGGCCGGCTCGGGCGCCCCGAGGACGTCGCCGCGGTGGCGGCCTACCTGGCCGGTCCGGACGCGGCCTGGGTCACCGGTCAGAACATCCGCGCCGACGGCGGCCTGCTCTGAGCCCGTCGGCCGGGGGACGCGCCGCGCCCACCCGAGACCTCCCCCGCGGCGGTCCGAGGCCGGGCGGTGGAGGAGGCCCGGCCGCTCCTCCGAAGGGACGGGGAAGAACGCGCTCCTCCGGCCGCCGGCCGGCCTTCTCCCGGCGGCGGCCCGGAGCCCTCCCGGTGCGACCGGAAGCGGCCATGCGCCGCACCGCGGGCTTCCGCCCGGCCCGCCGGGGAACCGCTCGTCTGGAAGAGGCGGACGGGCAGAGAGGAACCGGGTGGGCAGGCAGGGTTTCGGGGCGCTGGTCTCGGACGAGCAGTGGGCGCTCTTCCTCAAGGCGGGGAGCACGCGGCGGTTCGCCGACGGCGAGCCGGTCATCCGGCAGGGCGAGCGGGAGGACGCGGTCTACATGCTCGCCGAGGGGACGGTCAAGGTGACCGCGGTACGGCCGGACGGGATCGAGGCGCTGCTGGCGCTGCGCGGACCGGGCGAGGCGCTCGGCGAGATGTCGGCGCTGACCGGGAGGGCGCGGACCGCGACGGTGGCGGCCTCCGGCGGGCCCTGCCTCACCCGGGTGCTCAGCGGCGCCCAGTTCCGGCTCCTGCTCCGCCGGCAGGGGCTGGACGGCGCCCTGCTGGAGCACCTGGTGCTCCGGCAGACCGAAGGGGAGTCGGTGCGGACCGAGATCACGGCGCTGCCGTCGGCGCAGCGGATCGCCGCCGCCCTGCTCCGGCTCGCCGCGCTGACCGGGAGCGACGTCGGGACCGCGCCCGGCGGGCAGCGCGGGGTGGTGCTCCGGCTCGGCCTGTCCCAGCGGGAGATCGGCGACTGGGTCGGGCTCTCCCGCGCCTCGGTCGCCGCGGAGTTCCGCCGGCTCCGGGACGGCGGCGTCATCCGCACCGGGCGGCGGTACATCGCGGTGCTCGACGTGGACCGGCTGCGCCGGACCGCCGCGGGCGAGGGCGGGCCCCTCGGCTGAGCACCGCCGGCCGGGCGCGGGGCGGACGGCTCCGCTGTGTCCAGGAATCGACACTGCGCCGCGCCGCACCGGGCCAGAGTCGGGGGAGGCGGCCGCGGAGGCCGCCGCCCGCCCCCGACCCCGGAGGAGAGACCGCATGGCGGAGTACCGCGGACGCGCCCGGCGCACCAGCTCGAACATGCCGCCCTACCGCGCCGTCCTCGCCGTCGACGTGGAGAGGTACAGCCGAACCACCTCGGCCCAGCAGCGGCTGCTCAGCAACACGGTGCGCGACGCGCTGGAGCAGGCGTTCGCCGACAGCGGCCTGGAGGAGGTGTGGCGCACCGCCTCGTTCCCGCAGAGCACCGGCGACGGCTACCTGGTCGGCGTGCCCACCGAGTACCTGCCCAGGCTCATCCACCCGCTGCTGCCGGAGCTGCAGGACGTCCTGGACGACATGCAGCCCGCGCTGGCCTCGGAGGACCGGTCGCTGCGGCTGCGGCTGCGCGCCGCCATCGGCCTGGGCCCGCTGCCCGACACCGGCGGCGAGGAGCGCGGCGACGGCATCGGCACCGCGATGAACGAGACCCACCGGGTGCTGGACTCCCCGGCACTGAAGAAGGCGCTCGCCGACTCCGACCCCGACATCACCTTCCTGGCCGCCGGGCTGACCCGCCGGGCCTACGAGGACGCCGTGCTCGGCGGCTACGTCGCGGTCAAGCAGCGGCTGTTCCAGGGCGTCATGGTGGACCTGCCGGACAAGGAGTACCGGGCCGAGTCCTACATCTACGTCCCGCAGCCCTCGATCAACCCGGGCGGCCCGGCCCCGGAGGGCCCGGGGGAGTCCGCCGTCCTCGCCGGAGACGGCCCCGGCGGCCCGCCCGCGCCTGCGGACGCGGCCGCCGGCGCCCCGCGGACGCGGCGCAGGAGCGCCTCCGGCGGCGCGGCCGCAGAGGTCGAGAACAGCGTCGGCGGCGACTCCAAGAACACCTTCCAGGCCCGCACCGTCCACGGCGACGTGTACAACGGCGACACCCGAACCTCCGTCCAGCACGGCGGCATCGGGTCGATCGGCGGCGACGTCGGCACCGCGGTGGCCGGTGCGCAGGGGCCGGTCAACATCGGCGGCAGGCAGGTCAACGGCTCTTCCGACCAGGATCCGGAGGAGGAGGCGTGACGGCCCCGCCGGCGGGCGGCATCGGGTCGATCGGCGGCGGCGTCGGCGCCGCGGTGGCCGGTGCGCAGGGGCCGGTCAACATCGGCGGCAGACAGGTCAACGTCACCGCGCCGGTGGACCTGGCCGAGCTGCTCCAGATGCTCGCGGAGACCGCGGCGGACGGCGATGCGGCCGGCCGCGGCGGCACCATCACCGCCGCCGACGTCGAACGGAACGGGCGCTGCTTCGTGGAACCGGGAGGCTTCCCCGAGGTCGACCCGGACGGGGCGCCCCCGGGGACGCTGCTGCTGACCGGCACCCCGGGGAGCGGGCGGCGCGGCGCGGCCATGCGCTGGCTCCAGCTGGCCGGCGGGGCGGCCCGGCGGGCCCGGGCGATCCGCACCCTGCCCGACGGGGGCGGGAACGGCGCACCCCTGCTCGACCAGGAGGCGGTCGCACCCGGAGAACTCCTCTACCTGGACGCCTCCCTGGAGGACGAGGACGGCGGTCTGCTCACCCGGCTCGCGGCCGAGCTGGCGGGCTACCGCGCGGCCGTCGAGCGGAGCGGGGCCTGGCTGGCGGTCGTGCTCGACCCGGGGCAGACCCGCGCGCTGCCGGACGCCGACCGGCAGGAGGCGGTGTCGATCCGCCGCCCCGACGTGCCGGAGGTGTTCGCCGCCCACCTGCGCGTGCTCGGCCTGGAACCGCCTCCGGGGTTCGACCCGGCCGAATGGCTCGGCTCCTGGGCCGGTTCCGCGAGCGTCGGGGAAGCGGCCGACCTGGCGCTGCTCGTCCGGCAGGCGCAGCGCGCCGCCGCGGCCGGGAGCGGTTTCGAGGACTGGTTCACCGACGCCTTCGTCTCGGTCGCGGACTGGAGCGAGGAGATCGGCAGGCGGCTCGACGAGCGGAGGAGCAGCGCGGAGCGGGCCGTACTGCTGTCCGCGGCGGTGCTGGAAGGGCTCTCCGCGGAGCAGGTGTTCGCCGGGGCCCAGCGGCTGCGGGCCAAGGCCGCCGCCCCGGAGGACGAGGAACCGCCGCTGGAGCGCAAGGGGTTCGCGGCCCGGCTGGCGGAGCTGGGGGTCGGCGTGCACGCCGACCGCCGGGTCGCCTTCACCGAGTTCCGCTACGCCGCCGCGGTGCGCATGCGCTTCTGGGACGACTACCCGTGGCTGCACGAGGAGTTCGAGGAGTGGATCGCCGAGTACCTGGACGAGGAGCCGCTTCCCGCCGGGGCGCGCACCGCCGTCGCCGAGCGGCTGGTCGAGCAGTGCCTGCGTGTCGGCCGGGGCGACGCCGTGCTCGCCCTGGTCGGGCGGTGGGCGTCGGAGGAGGGCGGGATGACGGGCCAGGCGGTCCGGGCGCTGCGGATGCTCCTGGAGGACGAGCATGCGGCCTCGGGGACGCGGCGCTGGCTCTACGCCCAGGCGACATCCCCGGAGACCCCGGAGGTGCGTGCGCTCGCCGTCACCGCGGTCTGCCTGGAGGTGCTGGTCGGCACCCACCCGCACCAGGCGGTGGTCCGGCTGCACCATGTGGCGCGCCGCCGGGGGCGGTCGCAGGCCGCCGAGGAGGCCGCCCGGGGCCTGGTCCGGCTGGCGGAGGGGGACCCCCGCCTCCGCGGCGCGGTCCTGCACCGCTTCGCCGACCGGCTCGCGGTACCGGGTGGCGCCCACCGCCGGACCGACGACGAGCTGCTGTACCGGGTCACCGATCCCGGGGTGCTCGGCCGGGCCGGCCGGTTCCCCGCCGACCGGCGGGAGGCCGCGGACTTCCGCCGGGCCCTGGCCGGGGCGATGGCCGCGGACCGGGCGGAGGCGGTGCGCCACACCGAGCGCTGGCTGGAGGCCGCCGAGGAGGGCGGCCTCTGGGCGGAGGCGGCGGGGCTGGTCGCCGAGGCGGGGACGGAGGCCGGGCGGGGCGCCGTGCTCTATACCGCTGCGCGGCGCTGGGTCCTGGCCGGGGCCGGCCCGCGGGAGCGGGCGCGGCGGCGCACCGCCGCGCTGGGGTTCAGGGACGGACTGGACGAGGCCCGGGCCGGGGGGCGAAGAGCCGGCCCGGGGCGGAGTACGGACGGAGGGATCCGAGCGTGATCGGGAACGTTCTCGTGTGGGCCGCGGCGCTGCTCGCGGCCGCCGCGGTGGCGGTGGCCGCGGTCTTCATCGGCTGGTGGGCGCTGCTCGTCGCCGCGCTGCTGCTGGTCGCGGGCGGACTGGGGCTGCTGCTGGCGCCGGCGCTGCGGGGCCCGGGAGGGCGGGGCGAGCGGCCGCCCACCGGGGAGGACGAGCCGGACGGGGACACCGGTCCGGTGCTCCCGGGCCCCGTGGAGGAGGCGGGGGAGCACGCCGCCCCCGACTACCGGCGCAAGCACGTCTTCCGCCGGGAGGTGCCCAGCGCCCGGGAGGATTACGCGCTGCTCTTCTCCGCGGTGGTCTGCTGGCGCGGACGCGACCTGGGCGACGGCGCGGCCGAGGGCGCCGCGGTGGCGTCGGTGATGGAGCGGGTCCGCGCCTTCACCCTCGCGGTCGGGCCGGAGGACGCCGAGGCCGAGCAGCCGCTGCTGGCCGCGGCCCTCGGCGCCGGGCCGTGCCGGCACCCCGGCGTGTGGGAGGCCTGGGCCGAGGAGGTCCGCCTCGAACTGCCCGCGGCCGACGCCGAGCGCCTCCGGCACCTGCGCGAGGTCCGCAAGCGCAAGGCCGCCCGGGAGGAGGAGCGCGAACTGGAGCGCCTGGAACGGGAGTACCTCGGCGGCGACGTCCTCGCCGACCCCGGGCGGGCGGTGGTCTGGTGGCTGGCCCGCAATCCGGACCGCATCGAGGAGGCGGTCGACCGGATCGCCACGCTGACCCGGCTCTCCTCGGCGGCGACCGGCTCGGAGGTCCCGGAGGTCTACCGGGACCTGATCCGGGAGGTGGGAGCCGCGCTCCGCCCTGCCGCGGCGGCGGGCGGCGAGGACCAGGCCGGCGGGGACGGCGCGGCGGCCTCCGAGCCCTTCGCCGGGGACGGCCCGGCCGGGGCCCCGCCCGGGGACGGAAGCCCGGCGGAGCCGGAGCCGGGCCGGGCGGGGACGGGCCCCGCCGACCTCGGGGAGCTCTGGGCGGAGTCGGTGCGCGGGGCCGTCGCGGCCATGGACGAGGACGGCGCCGAGGCCTTCATCGACCGGATCGCCCGCGAGCTGGACCAGGCCGGCCGGCCTGAGGCGGCCGAGCACGTCCGGGAGAGGTTCGGGCTCGCCGACGCCTGGGCAGAGCCGCCGGAGGGCGCCTCCGCCGAGTCCGGTTCCTCCGTCGCGGGGACCGCCGGGGCGGATGCGGAAGGAGGGGCCGGGGCCGGTGAGCCGTCCGGCGGCGAGCCGTCCGCCGAGCCTCCGGTGGGAGCGGGCCCGGCCGCCGGGAACGGTCACGCGGCCGCCGCCCACCGGCCCACCGCCGGCTCCTCATGGAACGGGTCGGCCGGAGCCGGCTGATCCACCGCGCCGCCGGCCGCCGTTCGACGGCGGCCGGCGGCGCATTCTCCGGAAAGGTTCGACGTTCCGGGTGGATACCGTATTCGGAATGGGCGTTCGGGGTGATGCCGCCGGAGATGCGAGGGAAGTCGGGAGGGCATCCGGTTCGCCCGATCCGTTCTCCAGGGATCGGCGTGGAGGGACGGTCGGATGGAGGCGGCGGTATCCGGTGGAATGCCAGAGAGGGGAGAAAAGGGGATCAGTGGAATTCTCCGGACTTCCTTCAGGAAAAGCGGGTCCGGAGAGGGGGTGGCGGGAAAACGGTTTCCGGGGCGGGGTGAGCCTCGGGAATCCCGGCTCTCAGGCGGGGGCGGCGGGAAAAAGCCCGCCCGGCGGTGTCGCACCACCGCCGGGCGGGGGACCGGGGCGCCGCGCCCCTCGGGCCGCGCTCGCC
Source organism: Nocardiopsis potens DSM 45234 (assembly GCF_000341105.1). GTDB lineage: Bacteria > Actinomycetota > Actinomycetes > Streptosporangiales > Streptosporangiaceae > Nocardiopsis_A > Nocardiopsis_A potens. The sequence goes on along the minus strand of NZ_ANBB01000039.1, from coordinate 57,507 downwards.
GAGGGGCCCCGCTACTCACGGCGGCCCGGTCAGGCCGGTCCCGGGGAGGGGGGTCCCCGGGACCGGGGTCCTTCAGCCGATGCTCGGTATGCGCGTCACCAGCAGGGGGGACGTCTCGGAGTCATCGGAGGGGGAGTGGAAGATGCGCACCCGGTCGCAGCGGAAGTCGGTGGTCACCGCGGTGTCCTCGGGGACCTCCAGGGCGGTGACGAAGGGGTTCTGCTCCTCGATGGTGCGGATCGCGATGTCGGTGGGCACCCCCACCAGCTCGGGCCAGCTCTGCTTTCCGATGCAGTGCTGCGCGGCGGAGCCGGGGGAGCCGGCGCCGTGCTGCTCGGCGGAGGCGAGGGCGGGAAAGGCGAAACCGATGCTCGTGGCAGCGGCGAAGACGGCGGTCGCGATGGTGACGCGGTTCATGGCCGAATCCTTCCAACTTGTGATTGCAAAGGACGCCAACGAAGTTAGCACGCAAAGTATCCGGGTGATTACGAGTGAATTTCGGTGGGGGTTGACAGGGGTGCTGATTACGTTCAGTGAAGTGTTCCCAGGTGGTGTGCGCGCTGCGGTCGCCGGGCCGCCCTCGGGCGCTTTTCGTTGAATTCGATACCAACCTCGTACTCGGTTCCGGATCTTCCGCGCGGACGTGCGGGTATGCGGGGCCCGGCGGTCCGGGAAAGAAGGGAGAGAGGTGAAAAAGTGGTTCTCATCACATACACCGTTCGGTTTCTCGGGAGAGAATTCGAAAACTTCGGGAAAGTTTTCACGAACGACTTCCGGGGCCCTACCGGGCATCGCCGCATTTCCCCTCGGAAAGGGCATCCGGGGTGCCGGCGGCCGGCCCCGGCCGGGGCGCATACCCTCGTGGGCGTGACGAACATGCTGGAGGCCGAGAGTCCGGCCGCTGCGGCGGCGCGCATCCGCGACGTGCTCGGAGAGGGGCCGGTGGCCGTGCTCACCGGCGCGGGCCTGTCCACCGACTCCGGGATCCCCGACTACCGGGGCCCGGGATCACCGCCCCGGACGCCCATGACCTACCAGCAGTTCGTCGGTGACCCCGCGTTCCGGCGGCACTACTGGGCCCGGAACCACGTCGGATGGGGCCACGTGCACCGCACCCGGCCCAACGGCGGGCACCAGGCGCTGGCCAGGCTGGAAGCGGCCGGCGTGGTCCGCGGCGTCATCACCCAGAACGTCGACACGCTGCACGGGGAGGCGGGCAGCAGGCGCGTCATCGACCTGCACGGCCGCTACGACCGGGTGGTCTGCCTGTCCTGCGGCCGCGTGATCGCGCGGCAGCGGCTCGCCGAGCGGCTGACCGAGCTCAACCCGCACTTCGCCGACAGCGTCGCCGACGTCGAGGTCGCCCCGGACGCCGACGCGGTGCTCGCCTCCACCGAGGGGTTCCGGGTCGCCGACTGCGAGTCCTGCGGCGGCATGCTCAAGCCCGACATCGTCTACTTCGGCGAGAACGTGCCCAAGGACCGCGTGCTGCGCGCCTACGCGCTCGTCGAGGAGTCCTCCGCCCTGCTGGTCGCCGGCTCCTCGCTGACCGTGCTGTCCGGCAGGCGCTTCGTCAAGCACGCGGCCGGAGCGGGCAGGCCGGTGGTGATCCTCAACCGCGGCGAGACCCGCGGCGCCCCGCTGGCCGACCTCAACGTCGACGGCGGCTGCACCCCCGTCCTCACCGCCCTGGCCGAGGCCTACGGGGCCTGAGCCGAACCCGGCCCGCTCACTCGCCCATCACCGTGCCGAGCAGGCCGAGCGCCAGGAGGCCGAAACCGAGGAGGGCGAGCGAGGCCCCCGCGGCCGCCAGGGCGAACCGCCGGCGCCGTAGCCGGCGGGACTGGTCGGCGGGGTCCCCGACGGTGACCAGGAGCGCATCGGGCTCGTCCGCGGTACCGCCGCGCAGCACCGCTCGCCGGTCTCGGCGTCGGCGCCCAGGAAACCGGTGACGAAGGCCCGGTCCCCGGGGCTGAGCCGGTGCTCGGTGAAGTCGATGGCGGGCGCCTGCCGCCCGGTCAGCAGTTCGGCGAGGGCGGGGCAGCGGGCGCGGACGCGCCGGGCCACCGGGATGTCCGGGTAGTCGGAGAAGCCGTACTGCTTCTCCTTGTAGCGCCAGACGGTGACGGCGCCGTGCAGCCCGTCGGCGCCCGCGGCGACGAGGACCGAGGCCTCCCCGGCCTCGTCGGCCAGCCGGAAGGGCTCCGCCGATGCGGCCCGCTCGGGGAGGTCGGGCATGCCGCCCCCGTTGCGGCGGAGGCGGGCCGCCACCTGCCACCAGACGCAGGCCTCCTGGGACGCGGGCCCCTCCAGGACGCCCGCCGGGCCGGGGGCGAGCCGGCCGCGCAGCGTGACCGGGGAGCCCGGACGGGACGGCCCTCCCCCGGCGAGCGCCTCCGCGACGCCGAGCACCTCGGACTTCTCCCGCCGCTCGATCGCCGCGCCCAGTCCGGCGGCGTGCACCAGCAGGACCAGCCCCAGAAGGCCGGCGATGATGAGGACGAACAAAACGGTGCTCCTTCGGAAGGCTCGGTGGCGGGCGGCCGAAGCATCCGACGGGGTGCGCGCGGGCAGGGGTTCCGGCCGGAGGGACGCCCCGGCCCCGGGTGGCCGGATCCGGTCAGAGGCGGGAGGAAACGGCTCCGGAGGGGTCCGCCGGGGATAACGCTGTATCCCCGGGGGAGCGGGTCCGGAATGGAGCGGAGATGGGCAGACAGGGTTTCGGTGCGCTCGTCTCGGACGAGCAGTGGGCACGGTTCCTCCGGGCCGGGGCGACGCGGCGCTTCGCCCCCGGGGACCGGATCGTGCGCCAGGGCGAGCGCGGCGACGCGGTCTACATGCTCGCCGAGGGCACGGTGAAGGTGTCCATGGTGCGGGCCGACGGGACGGAGGCGCTGCTGGCGCTGCGCGGCCCGGGCGAGGCGCTCGGCGAGCTGTCGGCGCTGTCCGGGCTGGCGCGGACCGCGACGGTGGCGGCCTCCGGCGGACCCTGCCTCACCCGGGTGCTCAGCGGGCCGCAGTTCCGACTGCTGGTCAAGAGCATGGCGCTGGAGGGCGCGCTGTGGGAGCACGTCGTGCTCCGACAGAGCGAGAGCGACTCGCTGCGCGCGGAGATGGCGGCGCTGCCCGCCGGCCAGCGCCTGGCCGCGCTGCTGCTCCGGCTCGCCTCGCTGCTCGGCGCCGACACCGTCCCCGGCGGGGGCGGCGGGCGCGGCACGGTCCTCAGGTTCGGGCTGACCCAGCAGGAGCTCGGGGACTCCATCGGGCTCTCCCGCACCTCGGTGGCCGCCGAGTTCGCCCGGCTGCGGTCGATGGGCGTGATCAGCACCGGGCGGCAGTACATCGCCGTGCGCGACGTGCGGCGGCTGCACCGGGTGGCGGTGGGCGAGGACTGAGCCGGGGCGCCGGTGGCGCACGGGCGGCGCGCGCCGCCCGGGGCTCCGCCGCTCCGCTGTGTTCGGATTCGGGCACAACGGCGGCCTCTTTCCGGGCAGAGTAGGGACCCCCCGGAACCCGGCGGCCGGAACCCGGCCCCGACCCCCAGGAGAACCGACCATGGCGGAGCCTTCGCCCGGCGGCCGGCGCGCGAGCAGGCGCATGCCGCCCTACCGGGCCGTCCTCGCGGTGGGCGCCGAAGAGTACTCCCCGGCGTCCTCCTACAACCGGCGGATCCTGCACAACACGGTGCGCGACGCGCTGGAGCAGGCGTTCGCCGACAGCGGCCTGGAGGAGGTGTGGCGCACCGCCTCGTTCCCGCGGAGCACCGGCGACGGCTACGCGGTGGGGGCCGACCCCGAGTACCTGCCGCTCCTCCTGCACCCGCTGCTGGGCGAGGTGCAGGAGGTCCTCGGTGACATGCAGCCCGGGCTGGCCTTCGAGGACCGGTCGCTGCGGCTGCGGCTGCGCGCCGCCGTCGGCCTGGGCCCGCTGCCCGACACCGGCGGCGAGGAGCGCGGCGACGGTATCGGCACCGCCATGGCCGAGACGCACCGGCTGCTCGCGGCCCCGGCGCTGAAGAGGGCGCTGGCCGGCACCGACCCCGACATCACCTTCCTGGCCGCCGGGCTGACCGCCCGGGCCTACGAGGACGCCGTGCTCGGCGGCTACGTCGGCCTGAACCCGCGGCGGTTCCAGCGGGCACCGGCCGCCGTTCCCCCCGCCGGGGACGGCGGGCGGCCCGGCGACGCCTACCTCTACATCCCCCAGCCATCCAAGCGGCCCCCGGGCGCGCAGGACGGATCCGGCGCCGCCCCCGGCGGCCCGGATGCGCGTCCGCGGGGCGGAACCGGCGCCGTCCTCTTCGAGGCGGTCGGAGAGGACCGGCGGTGAGCGGGCCCGCCGCCCCGGCGCGCAGCGAGCCCACCCGGCTGATGTGCGCCGGCGCCTACCTGGACGGGCGGTTCCGGCGCAAGGCCATCGCCGAACTGGTCGAGTGCCCGGAGCGGGTGGCCGCCCCCTCCCTGGGCTTCGACGCGGTGCCGGTGCTCCGGCACTGCCTGCACGCCCGCAGGCTGGAGACCGAGGCGGGCGGATGGCTCGTGCTGGTCTGGTCCACCTGGCCGGTGGCGGCACTGGCCGCGGGCGGCCTCTTCGGGATGTTCGCCGAGGACGGCGAGGCGGGGCAGGCCGCCCTGCAGGTGCTGGGCCTCACCCTGTGGTTCATGCTCGGCTTCGCCTCGCTGTGCCTGCTCGCCTGGGCGCGGAGGTTCGTGAGCGGCCGCCCGACAGGGGTCTACCTGGCCGACCGGGACGACAGGAGGAACCGGGAGGGCCGCCGGGCCTGGCCGGTCCTGGTGTTCAAGGCCGGCACCTGGGCCGCGTCGGCCGGTATCGGGACGACGATGCTCGGCACCCTGCTGCTGCCGCTGGACGAGGCCGGCGGGGCGCCCAAGGCCCTGGCCCTGCTGCTGGTCAACGGGGCCTGGCCGGGCCTGATCGCCCTCGTCGTGGACCGGCACCGCTCCCGGGTGGACGCCGTCCTGCTCACCGCCTTGACGCAGTCCGCCTTCACCGGCGCCGGCCCCGAGGTCCCTCCCCACTACGAGCCGCTGCTGCGCAGGATCGGCACCGAGCAGTACTCCTCCACCGTGCTGTACGACCCCGGCGACCCGTTCAAGGGGGCCGGGGCGCCCCGGCGGCCATGGACCCTGGCCCTGGAGCTCAGGCCGGTCTCGGACGAGGGCGCCCGGCGGCTCACCGGGCGCCGCCTGGTGGACGTCATCCGGCGGCGGGCCGAGGCCCTCACCGAGCGGGTCGACGAGGAGAGCCGGGACCGCCTCACCCACCTGGAGGTGAGCGAACAGGTGTTCCTCCCCGGACCGCTGCCCTACGGCAGCGGCCGCGCGCGGCTGCCGATCGGCCCGGAGGACCGGGAACCGGCGAAAGGCCACGTCGCCGACGCGGTGCGCGAGGGCGGCGAGCAGCGCCGGCACTTCCTGCGGCTGCGCGTCGGCGGCTGGGAGGAGGAGGTCGTCACGACGGTGTACGTGCGGGCGCACTGCCAGGGGCGGATGCTGCTGCTGGAGGTCGCACCGCATGTGCTGCCGCCGATCACCGACCGGTTCCGGGCGGTGGACGCCCTTCCCGGGAGCGCGGCGGACCGCGGCCCCGCGGCCCGGGCCGGCACCGCGCTGCTGCTGGCTCCGGCGGCCTCGTTCATGGCCGGCGCAGCGCTGTTCCGGGCGGCCGCCTCCGGGATCCGGGCGCGCCTGGCGGACAGGGGGCCCGCCCGGGCGGAGCCGCCCCGGGCGAGCCTGCGGGAGATCGCCTCCGGCGGCCGGCTCTCCCTGTTCCAGGAGATGGACGTGGAGCGCTACACCCAGACGCTGCACGGCCGGGTCGGCTCGGCGGTCCGGCGCAGTCTGGTGGACGCCGGCTACCAGGCCGACGAACTGCAGCGGCACATCGTCAACATCGGCGCCGGCGGGGTCTTCGTCGGTGGTTCGGTCACCGGCGGCGCCATCGCCTCGGGGCGGGGCGCGAACGCGGCGCACATCGGCGAGGAGAGCGAACGGGGCTAGCGGGGCACCCCTCGAGGGCCTGGACGAAGAGGACGAAGAGAGAGACGGGACATGACGCATCACGACCCCGAAGAGCCGGAGACCATCGGCGGCGAGCAGGGGGCGGGACTCTACATCGCGGGTTCGATGCTCGGCGGCGCGATCGCCACCGGCACCGAGGCCTGCGCCGAGGACCGCGCCCGCAGGGAGGGCGGCCCGGCCCCCGCCGACCTCCCCGCGCCGACGGTGCGCCCGACCGCCGCCCCGCCCGGGCAGGTCGTCATCGGCGGCCACGTCGCGGGCGGAGCCGCGGCGGTCGGGCCGGGCAGCAAGGCCGTGGACGCCTCGGTGCACACCGGTACGGCCCGTAGAGAGCTGGCCGGGGCGCTGGCGGGCGTCCGCAAGGAGCTGGCCGGGCGGGAGCACACCGTGGAGATCGCCGCGGTGGACGGCGAACTCGCCCGGGCCGAACGGGAGATCGCCGCGGAGGGCGGCCCCGGGCGCGAGGCGGTGGAGCGGCTGGCCCGGCTGTTCACCGGCGGCAGCACGGTGCTGCGCGGCGCCGCCGGCGCCGCGGAGGTGCTGGACGCCCTGAAGAAGCTCGTGGACCTGGCCCCCGGTGCGGCGGAGGGGCGGGAGGGCGGCTGATGGGCGGAACCGGTATGGCCGGCGGGCACCTGGAGTGGGACCCGGAGCAGCAGCGCTGGGTCCGGCCCGGAGGGCCGGCCGGACCGCCTCCCCGGGCGGGGCGGAGGCCTGCTCAGGGGGCGGGCCGGGCGGGGATCATCGCGGGGGTCGTGATCGCCGCGGTCCTGCTGGTCGGCCTCCCGGTGGCGCTCCTCGCCGCCGGGACCGGCCGAGGCGAGGAGGAGATCGGCGTCGGCCCCGGCGGAGCCGCCCCGGGGACGGAGTCCCCACCGGACGGCGGAGCCGAAGGCGGCGCCCCGCCGGACCGGGAGGCGCCGCCCGAAGAGGAGCGGCCGCAGGAGGACCAGGCGGAGGGCGGTGCGCCCCCTGCCGGGGAGGACGAGGCCGCGGGCGGCTACGAGTGGGTGGAGGAGGCCGACGGGTTCGCGCTCCGCGTGCCGGACGGCTGGGACCGCGCCCCCGACGGCGCGGAGGGCGCGGGCGCCGTCTACGTGGCCGACGACCCCCGCTACCGCCTCCAGGTGATGTGGGACGCCGACCCCGGAACCGACCCCTCCGCCGAAGCGGACGAGGTCCTCGCCTACGTCCCCGATTACCCCGGCTACACGGAGCTGTCCTACTCCGACGACGGGACCGCCGTCGAGTTCGAGTACACCTACGACAACCCCGAGCACGGCCCCCGCTACGTGCTGGCCAGGGCGTTCGGTGACGACCCGGTGTACGTGCTGGTCTCCGCGGGCCCCGAGCACGACCGCGCCACCGTCGCGGAGGTCCACGCCACCGCCGCCGAGGACTTCTGCACCGACACGGCGTTCTGCGGGTGACGGGTAGCGGGCGGGGGCCGGACGGCTCCGCGCCCGGCCGTGCGGGCCCGGAGAGGCCCTCGGGGAGGGCCGGGGCGCACCGAGGTGTCGGGACCGGTCGGCGCCGGGGGCTTGGTGAGCGCCGGCCGGTCCCGCGCCTACGGCCCGGCCGGGGTCACCGCTGGGCCGCCATCGGCGTCGGAGACGCCGCCTCCAGGGTGATCCGGTGTCGACCGGCGTAGACGTTCATGGAGGTGCCGCGGAGGAACCCGACCAGGGTCAGGCCGTGGGCGCGGGCCAGCTCGACGGCGAGGGAGGAGGGCGCCGAGACCGCGGCCAGGGCCGGGATCCCGGCCATCAGCGCCTTCTGCACCAGCTCGAAGGAGGCGCGCCCGGAGACCATCAGGACCGTGCGGCGCAGCGGCAGCCGGTCCTCGCGCAGCGCCCAGCCGACCAGCTTGTCCACCGCGTTGTGCCGGCCGACGTCCTCGCGCAGGCAGAGCAGCTCGCCGCCGGCGTCGAACAGGCCGGCGGCGTGCAGCCCGCCGGTGCGGTCGAACACCCGCTGGGCCGCGCGCAGCCGGTCCGGCAGGGCCGACAGCTCCTCCGGGGTGAGTCGCAGCGGGTCGTCGGCGACCTCCCAGCGGATCGCGGTGTGCACCGCGTCGATGCTCGACTTGCCGCACAGCCCGCAGGAGGAGGTGGTGTAGAAGTTCCGCTCCAGCGACGCGGCGGGCGGCGGCACGTGCGGCGCGGCCGCCACGTCCACCACGTTGTAGGTGTTGGAGCCGTCCTCGGCGGTGCCCAGGCAGTAGCGGATCGCGGTGATGTCGCGCGCGGCCGCCACCGCCCCCTCGCCGGCCAGGAACCCCGCCGCCAGGTCGAAGTCGTGGCCGGGGGTGCGCATGGTGACGGTGAGCGGGGTCCCGCCGAACCGGATCTCCATCGGCTCCTCGACGACGAGGGTGTCCGCGCGGTCGCCGGCGGACCCGTCCCTGATCCGCAGCACCTTCTCGCGGGTCGTCACTCGTCCCATAAGGCCTCCGCCTCCCCGGTGCTCTGCCCGCCACGGAACCGGCGCGCCCGTGTGCGGCTCATCCCATTCTCCCGGGTCCCCCGCCGCTCCGCCCCCTGCGGTCGGCCCGCTCGCCGTCCCGCTGCACGTGCTGGAAGCCGAACCGGCCCTTGATGCACAGGTTGCCGTGGGTGACCGGGTTGTCGTGCGGGGAGGTCACCTTGACGATCTCGTTCTCCTGGACGTGCAGCGTCACGTTGCACCCCACCCCGCAGTAGGTGCACACCGTGGTCGTCCGCGTCTGCCGCGACTCGTCCCAGGTGCCCTCGGCGCGCATGTCGAACTCGGTGGTGAAGGAGAGCGCCCCGGTCGGGCAGACCTCGATGCAGTTCCCGCAGTACACGCAGGCCGAATCGGGCAGGGCCACGTCGTGCTCGGTGGAGATGCGGGCGTCGAAGCCGCGCCCGGCCACACCGATCGCGAAGGTGTTCTGCCACTGCTCGCCGCAGGCGTCCACGCACTTGTAGCACATGATGCACTTGGCGTAGTCGCGCACGTAGAGGTCGTTGTCGTCCTTGGCCGGCTGCTCCACGGTGGCGGCGGCCGACCCGTCGCCCGCCTCGTGCTCGCCGGCGTGCCGGGCGTCCCGCTCGCCCAGCGGCGCGGGCTCGGCGCGCGGCCCGAACCGGTCCGGGTCGGCCCCGTACCGCTCGTTCCACTCCGCCACGCCCGGGGTGGTGGACAGGTCCACCGAGGAGCCGAGCAGCTCCAGCACCAGCCGGCGGCTGTGCCGGACCCGGGGGGAGTCGGTGCGCACCTCCATCCCCTCCTCGACCTTGCGCGAGCAGGCCGGCGCCAGGGTGCGGGCGCCCGCCACCTCCACCACGCACACCCGGCAGGCGTTGCGCGGGGTGAGCGTGTCGCCGTAGCACAGGGTGGGCACCTCGGTGCCGACCGCGCCGCAGGCGTCCAGGATGGTGGAGTCCTCGGGGACGCGGACCTGCTCGCCGTCCAGGGTGATGTCGACCAGGCGCCGGGGCAGGCCCAGCGGGACCGGGGCGACGCGGGTTCGGGCGGTGCTCACGGGGCCTCCTCGGGAGCGGTGGGGGAAGCGGGGGCGGTCTCCGCGAACACGCCCAGCCGGTCGATCGCCGACTCCACGGCGTTCCACGCGGTCTGGCCGAGCCCGCAGATGGACGCGTCGCGCATGGCCTCGCCGACCTCGCGCAGCAGCGGCAGCTCGGTGCCGGTGGCGGTGCCGCCGGAGAGGCGGACCAGCGCCTCCTCCTGGCGGACCGTGCCCACCCGGCACGGGACGCACTGCCCGCAGGACTCGTCCCGGAAGAACGCGGCGATGCGCACCAGCACGGCGGGCAGGTCCACGGTGTCGTCGAAGACCAGGACCACACCCGAGCCGAGGGTGGTCCCGGCATCGCGGGCGCCCTGCACCGTCAGCGGGAAGTCGAGCTCGTCGCCGCGGACGAAGCCGCCGGCCGCGCCGCCGAGCAGCACCGCCCGGGGGGCCCGGCCGGAGGCGGAGCCGCCGGCCAGCTCCAGCAGCTCGCGCAGGGTCGCCCCGAACGGCAGCTCGTAGACGCCGGGGCGGGCCACCGTCCCCGAGACGCAGTACAGCTTGGGACCGGTGGAACCGGGCACCCCGATCGAGGCGTAGGCGGGGCCGCCCATCTGCAGGATCGGCAGCACGTTCACCAGCGTCTCGACGTTGTTCACCGCGGTGGGGCGACCGAACAGGCCGTACTCCACCGGGAACGGGGGCTTGCTGCGCGGCTCGCCGCGCAGCCCCTCGATCGAGTTGAAGATCGCGGTCTCCTCGCCGCAGATGTAGGCGCCCGCGCCGCGGCGGATCTCGATGTCGAAGGAGAACCCCGAGCCCAGCACGTCCGAACCGAGCAGGCCGCGGGCGCGGGCCTGGGCGATCGCGTTCTCCAGCCGGGACAGCGCCCGCGGGTACTCGCCGCGGATGTAGAGGTAGCCGGTCCGCGCGCCGATGGCGTACCCGGCGATGGTCATGGCCTCGACCAGGGAGAACGGATCGCCCTCCATGATCACCCGGTCCTTGAAGGTGCCGGGCTCGCTCTCGTCGGCGTTGCACACCAGGTAGCGCGGGGTCTCCGGGCGCTGGGCGGTGGCCGCCCACTTGCGGCCGGTGGGGAAGGCCGCGCCGCCGCGCCCGGCCAGCCCGGCGTCGGTGACCTCCCGGATCACCCCGGAGGGGCCCAGCAGCAGCGCTCGGCGGAGCGCCGCGTACCCGCCGTGGGCGCGGTAGGAGTCCAGGTCCTCGGGGTCGGCGGTGCCGATCCGCCGGAGCAGCACCAGACCGGGGTCCCCGGCCTGGGGGACCGACGCCTCCGGGGGCGGTTCGGGCGCGGGCCCGGGCAGCGGGTCGGGGGAGAAGGTGGTGCGGGGCGCGGGCCGGCCGCCGTTGGGCGAGGCGCCGTTCAGGCGGTGCGCGCCGTTCGAACCGTTCGTGCCGCTCGTGCCGTCCGCGGGGCCCGTTCGGTCGGTGCGATCGGTGCGGTCCGCGCCGGCGGGCGCGGGGCGAGCGGCGGGATCGGTGAAGGCGCCGGAGGCGTCGGAAACGCCGGGGGCCGCATCCGGCGGGGCCGGTGCTCCGCACACCTCTTCGGCGGTGGCGGGCGCGGCGACGGCGTAGCGCGGCCGCTCCCCGGCCTCCAGCACGAGCGCGGCCGGGGCCCGTTCGCACAACCCGAGGCAGGGGCTCTCCGCCCAGGTCGCGGCCGGGCCTTCCGCATCCTCCGCGCCCTCGGGCCGGGCCGCCCCCTCCGGCGGCCCGGAGCGGGGCGCGTGGCCGGGCTCGCCCAGGCGCTCGGCGACCTCGGCGCGCAGCCGCCGCGCACCGCGGGCGGTGCAGGCGATGTCGGTGCACACGTGCACCTGCCGCCGGGGCCGCTCGCGCAGGGAGAGCATCGAGTAGAACGTCGCGACGCCGTACGCCTCGGCGGGCGGCACGGTCAGCCGCCGGCAGATGTAGCCCAGGGCCTCCTCGCTGACCCAGCCGATCCGGTCGTTGACCGCGTGCAGCGCGGGGAGGAGGAGGTCCCGGCGTGCGCGCGCGGCGTGCCCGCCGTCGGCGCGGCGCAGGTCGCCCTCGGTGCGGTCGCCGCCTTCCCAGGCGGACCCGGCCGGCCCGAGGAGTGCGTCGACCGCGGCGCGCTCGGTGTCGGTCGGCGGTGCTTCCAAGTGCTGAAGATCCACGTTCCCCGCTCACCTCTCCGTGTCCGAAAGAGCAGGTATCGACGTGTTAGCCACATCACAGGATTTTGTATACCGGCTACAGTATGCTGAGTATCGGTCGGTCGGCAACCCCCGATTCCGGTGAATTCGTCTCCGCCGTTCGGCGTGCCTGCGCGCCGTGCCGTCGCCGGATTCCTGCCGGATCCCCGCTGGATCTCCGCCGGGCCCTCGGGGCGCCGTCGGACCGGGCCCCGGGTGCACGTGATGGGCCTCCGCCGGCCCAGGGGGCGCGCCCGGGGCCCCTTTCCTGGTGGGTTTCCCGGTCGTGGTCCTCTCCTTTTCGTGGAGGTGCTGCAGGTGGGGTGGTGGGGGCGGTGGCCGTGGCGACGGCGGCGCGGGTGGCGGCGGGGTCGGGCGCTCCAGTCAGGTGCGGCGTCTCGCGGGGCGGGGGTTCAGGCTGGCGGCGAGGGCGGGGAGGGGGACCGGCTGGTCGGTCTGGTGCGGTGCCTCACGGGGTGAAGGTTCAGACCAGCAGCGACGGCAGCGGTAGGGGCGGAGCGGAGGCGGTCGCCCGGGCGCGGCGTCTCACGGGGTGGCGGTTCAAACGGGCAGCGAGGGCGGCGGCGGGGACCGGCTGGTCGGTCGGGTGCGGTGCCCCACGGAGCGGAGGTCAAGACGGGCGGCGAAGGTGGGCAGGGGCACCGGCCGGTCGGTCGGGTGCGGCGCCCCGCGGAGCGGAGGTCAAGACGGGCGGCGACGGCAGCGGTAGGGGCGGGGTGCAGGCGTCGCCCGGGCGCGGCGCCTCACGGGGCGGGTTCGCCGTTCCCGCGTTGCCCGGGCGTCGGGGCCGGCCGCCCTTGAAACTGCCGCACCTCCCTGACCTGGGTGAATGCGTAGGGTGATGGTTGGGTGGGGTGCCCTGCGCACCGCGAGAGCACCCCGGTGATTCCCGGGCGCGCATCCTGGCCCGGAACAGGCCTCCCGGGCCCCGAACAACCCCGATCGGGCCGGTGATCGGGGGTTCGAGCCGCCCGCAAGGCCGCAAAGCAGGGGGCCGGAACCCGGGCAGGGGCGGCGCGGGAGCGAGATGTCGCTTTTGCCCTGCAGGGAGGGCCCGTCTTGACCACTCTGGGTGATCGGCGAGGGGGTGGCGGGGCCCTTGGAGGCTAGTACTTGCTGGTAGATGTAATCGGGGTGCTGCGGAGGTGTGCAGGGCGCCCCCGCTCCCGCCCGATCCCCGCCGCAAACCAGGCATATAGGGATAAGACCCCCTGGCGGGCCCAGGCGAGTGGGCCCGCCCCCTCCGCCGGGGCGCCGCACCGGACCGACCGGCCGGCACGCCCTCCCGCCCCCGCTGCCCGCTTGAACCCCCGCCCCGCGAGGCGCCGCGCCCGACTGAGAAGCCCGGCGCCGTTCCGCCTCTATCGTCGCTGCCGGCTTGAGCCTCAACTCCGTGGGACGCTGCGCTCGGGCGATCACCTCTACCCGCCTCCACCTCCGCCGTCGCCGCTCGCTTGAACCTTCACTCCGTGGGGTGCCGCACTGGATCGGGATGCTCGGCCCCTCCTCATCCCCGTCCCAGCCCCCGCCCCCGGGCCGGGGCCCGGGCCCCGGCCCGGGGCCCTTCCGTCCGTCGGGCCCCGGGCGGGGTGGTCAGCCGGTCGCCGCGTGCGGGGCGGCCTCTGCCGGGGCCTTGGCGGTTTCCGCCTCCGCATGGGCGGGGGCGGTGTCCGAGGCGCCCTGGGCCAGGGCGGTCTCGGGGCGGACCTTCTCCACGCGGACTGCGGCGGCCTTGTACTCGGCGGTGCCGGCCACCGGGTCGGTGGCGTCGATGGTGAGGAGCTGGGTGTCGACCTGGTCGGGGAAGTGGAAGGTCATGAAGACCAGGCCCGGCCGCAGCTCGGGGGAGACGGAGGCGGGGACCAGCACCGAGCCCCGGCGGGAGGAGACCCGCACCGTCTCGCCGTCGGAGATGTCCAGGGCGGCGGCGTCCTCGGGGGAGATGTCCAGCAGCTCCCCGCGGCGCAGCGGGGAGGAGAACCCGCTGGTCTGCACGCCGGTGTTGTAGTCGTCCAGGCGGCGGCCGGTGGTCAGGCGGAACGGGAAGTCCTCGTCCAGCAGGTCCACCGGAGGGGAGTGGCCGACCAGGCCGAACGGGGCCGGCTCGCCGCGCTCGGCCGGGTCCTCGGCCCAGAGCCGCCCGTGCAGGTAGCTCGGCTCCAGGGCGTCCTCGGAGAAGCAGGGCCACTGGATGCCCTGGTGCTCCTCCAGCCGCTTGTAGGTCATCCCGCGGTGGATCGGGGAGAGCGAGCGCAGCTCGTCCCAGACCTCCTCGGAGGTGGGCCGCCGCCACGGGTGGCCGAGGCGCGCGGCCAGCTCGCACATGATCTCGATGTCGTCCCGGGCGCCCGCCGGCGGGTCCACCGCCTTGCGGACCAGCTGCACGCGGCGCTCGCTGTTGGTGAAGGTGCCGTCCGACTCGCACCAGGCGGCGCTGGCCGGCAGCACCACGTCGGCCTGTTCGGCGGTGCGGGTCAGGAAGATGTCCTGGACGACCATGTGGTCCAGCTCGCGCAGCCGGCGCAGTGTCGTCTCGGTCTCCGGCTCGGACTGGACCGGGTTCTCGCCGATCACGTAGAGCGCCTTGACCGCGCCCTCCTCCATGCCCTCGAACATCTGGGTGAGGTTGCGGCCCTTGTAGGGCCTGATCGGCACCCCCCAGGCCTCCTCGAAGGTCCGGCGCAGGTCGGCGTCGAGGATGTCCTGGAAGCCGGCCAGCCGGTCCGGGATGGCGCCCATGTCGCCGCCGCCCTGCACGTTGTTCTGCCCGCGCAGCGGCTGCAGCCCCGAGCCGTACCGGCCGACGTGCCCGGTGAGCAGCGCCAGGTTGATCAGTGCGCGGACGTTGTCGGTGGCGTTGTGGTGCTCGGTGATGCCCAGCGTCCAGGAGAGCTGGGCCCGCTCGGCCAGGGCGTAGGCGTGCGCCAGCTCGCGGACGGCCTCGGCGGGCACCCCGGTCACCTGCTCGGCCGCGGCCGGCGTCCACGGCTCCACCAGCTTCCGGTACTCCTCGAAGCCGGTGGTGGCCCGGCGCACGAACGCCTCGTTGACCAGGCCGGCGCGGATGATCTCGCGGCCCACCGCGTGCGCCAGCGGGATGTCGGTGCCGACGTTGAGGCCGAGCCAGCGGTCGGCCCACTCCGCGGTCGCGGTGCGCCGGGGGTCGACCACGAACAGCCGGGCGCCCCGGTGCACCCCCTTGAGCACGTGCTGGAAGAAGATCGGGTGGGCCGCCCGCGGGTTGCCGCCCCACACGATGATCAGGTCGGTCTCCTCCACCTCGCGGTAGGAGGAGGTGCCGCCGCCGGAGCCGAACGCCGCGGACAGCCCGGCGACGCTGGGGGCGTGGCAGGTGCGGTTGCAGGAGTCGACGTTGTTGGTGCCGATGACGACGCGGGTGAACTTCTGGGCCACGAAGTTCATCTCGTTGGTGGAGCGGGCGCAGGAGAGCATGGCGAAGGAGTCGGGGCCGTGTCGGCCGACGGCCTCGCGGAACCCCGCCGCCGCGCGGTCGAGCGCCTCCTCCCAGGTCGCCGGGCGCAGCTCGCCGCCTTCGCGGACGAGGGGCGCGGTGAGTCGTTGGTAGGCGGTGGTCCGCCGGTCCGATCGCATCGTGTCCTCGCAGGGGGTCGTTCTCCGGGGGCCGAGGGGCCCGCCGGTTCCGGTTCGAGAGGTCGGCGCTGGACGATACTGTCTACAGTATTCATCCGTCGTGCCGCGGGGCAAGGAGGAGCGGGGAGCGCCCGGCTCAGCCCGCGGGCGCGGCGGCCCGGGGCGGGGCGGTGGGCGCCACCGCCCCCTCCTGCAGCCGGTCGTTGAGCAGCCGGGCGAGCGCGTCGACGGTGCGCAGCGCCGGAACCTCGGCGCCGGTCGCCTCGGCCAGCTCGACCACGGCGGACAGGATCACGTCCAGCTCCATCGGGCGGCCGCGCTCCACGTCGTGCAGGGTGGAGGTGCGGTGGTCGCCGGCGCGCGCGGCGCCGGCCATCCGCCGGTCGATGGAGACCGAGGGGCGCACGCCGAGCCGCGCGGCGACCTCCAGGGTCTCCCGCATCATGGTCCGCGCCGTCGCGGCTGCGCCCCCGGCCGCGCAGATCTGCGCCATGGTCGACCGGGTCAGCGCGCTGAGCGGGTTGAAGACGATGTTGCCCATCAGCTTCACCCAGACGTCCTCGCGGATGTCCGGCTCCACCGGGCACTTGAGGCCGCCGGCGGTCATCGCGGCGGAGAAGTCCAGGCAGCGCCGGGAGACCGTGCGGTCCGGCTCGCCGATGGAGAAGCGCGTCCCCTCCATGTGCCGGATCACGCCGGGGCGCTCGATCTCGGTGGCGGCGTAGACCACGCAGCCGATGGCGCGCTCGGGCGGGACGGCGGCGCTGACCGCGCCGCCGGGGTCGGCGGCCTCCACCCGCCGGCCGGCCAGCGGCCCGTCGAACCCGTGGAAGTACCACCAGGGGATGCCGTTCTGCGCGGCGACCACCGCGGTGTCCGGGCCGAGCAGCGGGGCGAGCAGCGGGCCGCAGTCCGCGTAGTGCTGGGCCTTGAGGCCGAGCAGTACGTAGTCGACCGGTCCGACCTCGGCCGGGTCGTCGGTGGCCGGCGGGTGCGCGGTGAAGTCGCCGCGCGGGCTGAGCACCCGGACGCCGCCGGCGCGCAGCGCCTCCAGGTGCGGTCCGCGGGCGATGAGGTGCACTTCGGCGCCCCCGCGGTGCAGGGCGGCGCCGGCGTAGGCGCCGATGGCGCCGGCTCCGAGGACGGCGATTCTCATGGGCGGTCCCTTCTCCGGTCGAAGGAAATACTGTATACAGTATTCTGAAAAACCGGTGCCGTCGCCGCCATCGCCCGCGGGGGAGAAGGAACGAGGGAACCCGCTCGGGGGCGAACTTCTCCGCTTCTTTCCGGCTCCGCGGTGGAGAGGTGAGAGGGAAAGGTATTCCGTACACTGTCTACAGAACCCACGCGTCCCGCCGGCCGGCTCGGCCGAGGAACCGGAGGCCCCGCATGTCCCCCCAGTCGACCGACCACCGCCCCGCCGGGCGGCTGCGCCGGCCGGTGCCGCTGCGCGAAGCGGTCTACGAGTCCCTGCTCGACCTGATCACCACCCGGGCCCTACCGCCCGGCAGGCACCTGGTGGAGACCGAGCTCGCCGAGTACCTCGGCGTCTCGCGCCAGCCGGTGCGCGAGGCCCTGCAGCGCCTCAGCAACGAGGCCTGGGTCGAGCTCCGGCCCGGCTACGGGGCGTTCGTGCACACCCCCAGCGAGAGCGAGGCCGACCAGCTGCTGGCCGTCCGCGCCCTGCTGGAGACCGAGTCGGCCCGGCTCGCCGCGCGGCACGCCAGCCCCGAGGACGTCGCCCGGCTGCGCGCGCTGTGCAGGGACGGGGCCCGGGCGGCCGCGCGCGACGGCGTCGACGGCGCGGTCACCGCCAACGCCGACTTCCACCGCGTGCTCACCGAGGCCTCCGGCAACGGCGTCCTCGCCGAGCTGGCCGCCCGCGTCGACCGCCGGGTCCGCTGGTACTACGCCCCCATCGCCCGCCGCCGCGGCGCGGCCTCCTGGGACGAGCACGCCCGCATCATCGACGCCATCGAGGCGGGCGACGGCGCGCTGGCCGCCCGGCTGATGGGCGAGCACACCGAGCGCACCCGGCGCGCCTACCGCGACCACGGCGAGGAGGACCCCGCCGACCGGGAGGAGGGAGAGCCCTCCCGGGCGGTGTGAGCCCGGCCGGGGCGCGCCGGGCGCGGGCCCCGGCCGGGCGGGGGGCGGCCCCCGCCCCCCGCCCCGCCCTCCGTCAGCCCTTCTCCGCGCTGAGCAGCAGGTTGATCGGGGAGCGGACGCCGCCCGGGATCCCCTCCAGGGGCTCCCAGGTGACGGTGGAGAAGCCGGCCGCCCGGAGTGCCCGCTCGATGCTCCGCCGGCTCCAGTACCGGGCGGGCACCGTGGTCGGCGGGACGGTCGGGAAGGTGAGGCGGTACGGGTCGCCGTCGGCCGGGTCCTCGGAGCGGTCCACCACCAGCCCGTTGAACTGGACCGGGCCCACCGGCAGCTCGGGGTTGGCGACGTAGGCCAGCAGCTGGCCCCCGCCCGCGAGGTTCGCGTGGGCGCGCTCGCACATCCGCCGGAGCGCCGCGGCGTCCTCCGCGTAGTGCAGCACGGCCAGGGCCAGCACGGCGTCGAAGGAGCCGAGTACCGGCATGTCCGCGATGTCGTGCACCGCGAACTCGGCCCCCGCGGGGTCGCTCCGCTCGTTCCTCCGGGCCACCTCGATCATGGCCGGAGAGGAGTCCACCCCCAGGGCCCGTGCCGCGCCCAGCCGCCCGACCAGCCGGGTGTGGTCACCGGTGCCGCAGCCGGCGTCGAGCACCGAGAGGCCCTCGACCGGGCCGAGCGCCCGGAGCAGGGAGGGGATCTCCACGAGGTGGCGGTAGGTGCCGAACACCCGGTCCAGGTCGAGGTGCCTCTCCGCGACCGCGTCATACTCCTGGAGCACCGGTCACCTTCCTTCCTGGGGGGCCGGGTCGGTCGGGCGGACGACGATGAAGCCCTGCCCCGGGTGGCGGGGGATCGGCGATTCCTCCCGGAAGAGCGCCTTCGCGATCGGCATCATCTTGTGGTAGCAGGTCACCGAGGAGCCGACCCCCGCCATCTCCGGGGTGTTCAGGAAGAAGGGGAACTCGGCCCGGACGTAGGCCATCCCCGCCTCGAACATCTCGGATTCGGAGGAGACCAGCGCGGTGCCGTCCGCCCGGTCCTTGTAGAAGTCGGTGACCTGCTCCTCGCAGGCGTGCCGGAGCACCTCGTCCTCGCCGAGCAGCCGGTCGACCGACTCCAGCGCCGCGGCGTACGCCGGGAGGGGGACGTACTCGGACAGCGGGCGGACCGCGACGGAGCCGGCGGCGCCCGGCGCGGCCTCCACGCCCCTGCGGAGCCTGCGGCGCAGGTCCTTCAGCTG
This sequence comes from Nocardiopsis potens DSM 45234, assembly GCF_000341105.1. Classification (GTDB taxonomy): domain Bacteria; phylum Actinomycetota; class Actinomycetes; order Streptosporangiales; family Streptosporangiaceae; genus Nocardiopsis_A; species Nocardiopsis_A potens. The sequence goes on along the minus strand of NZ_ANBB01000039.1, from coordinate 38,811 downwards.
GGTCTTGACCCGCTTCCGCACCGAGGCCGGCGGATACCCCAGCGCCTCCAGCATGGTGTCGATGTGGGTATCGACGTACACGACGTCGATCCGCTCGAAGCGCGGGACGGCCCAGGAGAGCAGCCCGCCCACCCGCTCCGCGCTGAAGTAGGAGTTGCCCGCGCTCACCCCGATCAGCAGGTGGTCCCCGCGCTCGAAGATCCGCCGGCAGGAGGGGGTGGCGGCGTCCACCTCGAACGCCGCCCCGCCGAGGGGGCGGTCGGCGGAGGTGCGGGTGGTATCGCTCCCATGGTGCGCGGCGGCCTCGGCTCCCGCCTCCCGGGAGGTGCAGTTGCGGCTCATCCGCGCTCCCCGCCGGCCGAGGAGAGGACGTCCGACCCCTTCAGCGCGGTGAGCAGGGCCGCGCAGAGCTCGTCCAGGAAGTCGGAGAGGTCGTGGTATTCCATGGGCCCGCACATGAAGTCGTCCAATCGTGCTCGGATATCGGCGAGCCGCTCGTCGCGGAGGCCGGCCTTCTCGGCGATGATGAAAGTCCTGCGCGCCGCGTCCAGGCAGCGTATGGGCCCATAGGCCTGCGGTTCATTGAAAAGGCCGCGTGCACAATTGAGCAGATGCGTCGCGAGCAGGACCAATTCCTCGGTGACTTCTTCAGTTGTGGGCTGCGTCACGGTTCCCCCAGGTTTCATGTCTGATCACCTCGCTGCGGTCGCGGCGGGGCGGCGACGCCAGGGGGCGCGCCGGATGCCCGATGGACGCCAGGATGATGGGCTCCAGGTGTTTCGGCAGCTCAAGGATTTCCTGCACGGAATCGCGGCGGAAACTGGCGACCGGGCAGCCGCCGAGCCCCTCGGAATGCGCGGCGAGGAGAAGGTTCTCCACCGCCATGGCCACGCACAGCAGCCCTTCGTCCCAGAATTCGCCGTCGTCCTTCACGGCACGGGACCGGTCGAAGCAGGCGGCGACGATCAGCGGCGCCGGCTGGATGATGCCGGGCGCGAAGGCCCGCAGGAGCTTCAGCGTGCGAGGGTCCTGGACGGCCACGAAGGCCCAGGCCTGGACGTTGCCGGCGGACGGGGCGGCGATCATGGCGTCCAGCAGGCGCCGCAGCACCTCCGGATCGATCGCCTCCGGGGTGAAGTCCCTGACGGCGCTTCTGCCGAGCAGGACGCGCATGAAGTCGGATGGCTGGTCGGGGAGCGTCAAACGATCCTCCCGAAAACGAGAACGTATTCTGTTCTCCGGCTGGTGATCGGAAAGTCCTTCCGTGTCACTTCGTGCTTGTTGCCGAGAATTAATCGGTGATTCATTCGGGAAAAGTGTTCGGCGGCGCGCACGGTGCAGGGCTGCGGGGGATTGTTCGAGCGCGAGCGGCGGAAGAGAAGGGGGTGGGCCCTTGGAAGAAGAGGTTCCCCTCCGCCCATAATTCTTCCGTGCCGTGCGGGCCACTAGACAGTTATAGGCGTCCGGTCATCGCCCTGACAACCCTTAGTTCGGGAATGGCGACGTTCGGCCACTTCAGGTGCGGTGAAAAAAATTCGCGCACCGCCGGGGGAGCGCGGCGGCGGCCGGAAACGGCCTGCGGGGCGCCGTCCGGCGCCCCGCAGGCCGTTCCGTGCCGGCCTCGGCGGAGGCCGCTCCCGCTAGCCCTGGTCCGCGGGGTCCGGGCGGCTGTGGTAGGCGGTGCCGTCCTCCAGCCCGGTGCCGGCGAACAGCTCCTGCACGGTGACGAAGTGGAACCCCTCGGCGTGCAGCCGGCGGAGGATCTCGGGGACCGCGTCGACCGTGGAGGCGTGGATGTCGTGCATCAGCACCACGCTCCCCGGGCGGGCGTCCTCCACCGCGGTGTCGGCGACCTTGCCGCTGTCCCGGGACTGCCAGTCCAGGGTGTCGACGTCCCAGAGCAGCACCGGCGCGCCGGCGTTCTCCAGCGTGGTGCCGTTGAAGGAGCCGTAGGGCGGGCGCACGGTCAGCGGCGGCGCCCCGGCGGCCTCCTCGATGGCCTCGGCGGTGCGCTCCAGGTCGTCGGCGACCGCGCCGCCGGACTTCCCCGCCAGGTCGTCGTGCTTCCAGGAGTGGTTGCCCAGCTCGTGCCCCTCGTCGCGGATGCGCCGGACCACGCCGGGGTCCTCCGCGACGAGCTGCCCCAGCAGGTAGAAGGTGGCCTTCGCGGAGTAGGCGTCCAGCTCGTCCAGCAGCCGCGCGGTGTGCTCCCCGGGGCCGTCGTCGAAGGTCAGCGCGACGCAGGGGACCCGGTCGCAGTCCAGGGAGGCGCCCGGTGCGCCGCCGGCGTCCTCCAGGTCCAGCGGCGCGCCGGCGGCGACCGCGTCGCGGGCCCGCGCCCCGAACTCGGAGAGCAGCGGGGCGGCCCGGTCGCCGGCGACCGGTACGTGCAGCTCCCCGGAGGCGCCCCGGGCGACCGTGACCACCAGGCCGCCGGCGCTGTCGAAGGCGACGTCCTGCAGCGGGGAGCCGGCGTACTCCTCGGCCAGGGCGCGGGCCGCCGCCGCGTCGACCCGCGGCGCCTCCCCGCCCCCGGGGCCGGCGGGCGGTTCGGCGCCGCCGTCGGAGGCCAGCCCGGCCGGCATCTCCTCGGGGGCGAGCCCGGCCTCCTCGCGCAGCGCCCGGGCCACCGCGGCGTCCAGCGCGGCGACCTGGTCGGCGCCGCCGAACAGCGCGGTCCACGGCAGGGCCTGCCCGGCGGAGCCGTCGAACCAGCGGGTGGTGGTCTCCACCCGGGTGTCGCCGTCCACCGAGGTCTCCCGGACGATGCGGGCGCCCAGCACGTTCCCGGAGGCGGCGAGGAACTCGGAGCGCTGCTCCAGCGAGGCGGGCCCGCCCCCGGAGCCGTGCTCGGCGAGGAACTCGCTCTGCGCCTCGGCCATGGCGGTGCGCACCTCGCCGCCGAACGCGGGGGCGCCGGGGACCTCCGGGTAGGAGGCGGAGACCGCCACCCCGTCCTGCTCGACGCGGTACTCGACCGTCTCCGCCCCGGCGACGGAGTCCGGGAGCGCCTCGGCGGGGGCGGCGGCCGGGGCCGTGCGCACCGCGGCCGCGGCGGGCACGGCGAGCAGCGCCAGGGCGGTGAGGCCGGCCAGGGCGTGCCGCGGGGAGGCGCGCCGGAGCGGATCGGGCACCCGCAGGCGGGTGAGGTCGGGGCGGCGGAACCGGAACGGGATCTCCAACGTGGGGCTCATCCGGGCTAGGAGGAACAAGGGGGGCGGGCGCCGGAGCGGCGGTCGCGGCGGCCGGTGCGCAGGGGAGGGGCGCCGGGCCGCACCGTGAACATACGGGGGTGCGCTTCGGGACGCAATCGGGCGATCACGGCACAAGCCGCGACTCGGAGGCAATGGGAAACGGGCTGGTAACGAATCCGCTCGGACCTGGAACCGGACGCGCAGGCGGCGCATCAGAGGTGAGAACATCTGCAGGCCGCTCGTGAACGTTCACCGGGCCGGCTCTGACAACCCTCACTCATGGCTGGAGAAGGCGAGTATGAGTTATGGAACGGGCGGGTACGGGCCGCCCCCGCCGCCCCCTCCTCCCGGGCACGGACCTCCGCCGCCCCCGGGAGGCTTCGGTGGAGGGATGGGGGGTCCCCCTCCGCCTCCGCCGCCGATGGGCCCCACGGAGCCGCCCGCCAGCAAGGGCAGCGCGATCGGCCTGATCGTCGTCGGCGTCCTCTGCTGCAACGTGCTGACGCTGGTGCTGGGGATCGTCTCCCTGGTCATGGTGGAGAGCAACCCGAAGGCGTCCAAGACCTGCTCGCTGATCGGGTGGATCCTGTTCGGCATCGGTCTGGTGATCTCGATCGCCTACATCATCTTCTCCTTCTTCATCGCGGCGTCGACGCCCACCACGTATTAGCGGGCCCGTCCCGCGGTACCAGGAGCCGCCCCGGCCGGACCCGGCCGGGGCGGCCCGTTCCGTTCGGCGGGTGGTAGGGTCGCGGCGCGCAGGGCCGCGTTCGAGACGGCCCGCTCCCCCGGCGACCCCCGCTCCGTCCGGCCTTCCCCGGACCGCCCGGAACGGTCGCCCAGGATCCGATCGCCCGCCGGGGCCGAGCGGCGCGACCCGGGAGGATCCCCTTCCGGCGGCACAGATCGAAGCTGGAGAAGGCGAGCATGAGTTACGGAACCGGCGGGTACGGGCCGCCTCCCCCGCAGGGCCCGGGCGGGTACGGGCCGCCTCCGCCTCCCGGAGGGGGCTACGGCGGCATGGGAGGCGCGCCCCCGCCCCCGCCGCCGATGGGGCCGAACGAGCCGCCCGCCAGCATGGGCAACGCGATCGGCGTGATCGTCGCCTCGGTGCTGAGCTTCTGCATGTGCTGGCCGCTCGCGATCGTCGGCCTGGTGCTGGGGATCGTCTCCGCGGTGATGACGACCTCCAACCCGAAGGCCTCCAAGACCTGCGCGCTGATCGGCTGGATCATGGCCGGTATCGGCCTGCTCCTCACGATCCTGCTCTTCGTCCTCTACGGCGGGTTCGGGCTGCTGGCCATGCTCTCCGAGTCCGGATCCGGCTCCTACGACACGACGAGCTACTAGCGGGCCCGCGGGCCCGCCCGCGCCCGGCGCACCCCGCCGCCTCGGCCGATCGGCCGAGGCGGCGCCGCTGTTCCCGGCTCTAACCTGGGGCCATGCGAAGCAGGGGGAACGAGCGGGCGGACGGGGCGGCGGGGCGGTCGGCGCTCGGGAGGCTGGGGGCGCTGCCGATCGCCGGCGCCCTGGCGCTGATGGGCTTCGCCTTCCTGATCGACGCCCGGGCCTGGCTGGACCGGCCGCCCCTGGGCCCGGACTACCTGGGCCCCGAGCCGTCCTTCCGGGAGTCGATGATCCCCCTTTCCGGGGTGCTGGCCTGCCTGGCAGGGCTGCTGGTGCTGCCGCCCGGGGCACCGGTGCGGCGGGTCCAGTCGGTCGCGCCGCTCGCCCCGGCCGCGGTGTTCGCCACCAGCCTGGTGCTGTCCACCGGGGAGTTCGGCGCCTACGGCTACTCGATGGGCATGGGGGAGCTGCTCGGGATCTTCCTGGCGGTCACCGCGGTCGCCTCGCGCGGCTCCCGGGCCTCCCTGGCCGCCATGGCGGCGGCGGTCGCCGGGGTCTTCCTCAGCATGCCGCTGCGCTCGCCCGGCTGGAGCTTCGACGAGTCCGGCTGGCTGCTCTTCGCCGGGATGGTGATGTTCACCCCGGGGCTGTACATCCGCTGGCGCGACCACGAGCGGACCTGGCGGGTGGAGGAGATCCGCCGCGAGGAGCGCCTGGCCCTCGCCCGCGACCTGCACGACGTGGTCGCGCACCAGGTGTCCGGGATCGTGGTGCAGGTCCAGGCGCTGCGCTACATCGCCGACCGGGACCCCGAGCGGGTCGCCGCCGCGCTGCCCGGCATCGAGCGGGCCGGCAGCAGCGCGCTGGCCGCGATGCGGCGGATGGTCGGCGCGCTCCGCGAGGAGGACGAGCCCGCCCCGCTGGACGCCCACGACCTGCCCGCCGCGCTGCACTCCCTGGAGGCCCCGGGCGACGTGGGGCGACCCCGGGTGGAGGTGGACATCGACGGGGGCGCCGCGCGGCTGCCCTCGGAGGCCTCGGCCGCCGTGCTGCGGATGGCCCAGGAGGGGGTGACCAACGCGCGCAGGCACGCCCGGGGCGCCACCCGGGTGCTGGTCCGGCTCCGCACCGGGGGCGGGCGCGCCGTCCTGGAGGTGCGCGACGACGGCCGGGGCGCCGGGGCGGTCCACGCCGCGGAGGACGGATACGGTCTGATCGGCATGGCCGAGCGGGTCCGGCTCCTGGGCGGCGAGTTCGACGCGGGGCCGGTGCCCGGCGGCCCGGGATGGCTGGTGCGGGCGGAGCTGCCCGCCGAGGCCGCGGAGGACGACGGAGGCGCGCGGTGACGATCCGGGTGGTGCTGGCCGACGACCAGGAGATGGTGCGGACCGGTTTCCGGTACATGCTGGAGGCCGAGGGCGACATCGAGGTGGTCGGCGAGGCGGGGGACGGCCTGGAGGCGCTGCGGCTGGCCCGCGAGCTCCGCCCCGACGTCGCCCTGCTGGACATCCGGATGCCCGGCATCGACGGCCTGGAGGCCACCCGCCGGCTGGCCGGCCCCGGGGTGGCCGACCCGGTCAAGGTGGTCGTGGTGACCACCTTCGATCTGGACGAGTACGTCTACTCCGCGCTGGAGGGCGGCGCCGTCGGCTTCCTGCTCAAGGACGCCGGGCCGGCGCTGCTGATCGAGGCGGTGCGCGCCGCCGTGCGCGGCGACGCCCTGGTCTCGCCCAAGATCACGGTGCGGCTGCTCAGCCGGTTCACCCGGCAGCGGACCGTGCGGCGGGGCGCACCGGAGGACCGCGGGCTCACCGAGCGGGAGAAGGAGACGGTGCGGGCGGTCGCCGAGGGGCTGACCAACGTCGAGGCGGCCGAGCGGCTGTTCGTCTCGCTCAGCACGGTCAAGACCCACCTGGCCAGCGTCCAGGCGAAGCTCGGCGCCCGGAACCGGGTGGAGATCGCCGCCTGGGCCTACCGCAGCGGCCTGATGGACGAGCAGGGCTGAGCCCGCCCGCGGCGGGCGGCGGCCCCTCCGGAGAGCGGGGCCCGTGCCGCGCCGCGGAACCGGGGCGGCGGGGCCGGGTCAGCGCAGCGGGGCGGCGCGGACCGCGGCGGCCACGATGGCGCGGAGCTGCTCGGTGATGTCGGCGCGGTCCCGCTCGAATCCGGGGTCGGTGAGTGCGGCCGGGTCGCCGGTGCCCGGCTCCAGGGCCGGGGTGCGCACGTGCCCGGCGGGGATGTCCCGGCCGGCGGCCTCGCGCAGCAGGGTGTTGCGGTAGGCGAGCTCGTTGGCCAGGTGGTCCCCGCCGCCGCCGGCGCGCGCCAGGGACCCCGGGGTGGGGCCGTCCTCGCGCACCACCGGCTCGGCGGCGCCGGCCGGGATCTCGGTGACCCGGGTGTCGTCGTGCACCGGGAACCGCCCGCCGGCCAGGTCCCGGACGGCCTGGCGGGGCAGGGTCGAGGAGCCCCACTGCGGCAGGGGAGAGGGGAGCCCGGGCAGGTCGGGCGGGGGGATCGGGCCGGGCGCGCAGGCGCGCTCGTTGTCCGGGTCGCCGCCGCGCCAGGCGGCGCTGCGGGCCTCCAGCTCGAACCGGTCCGACCGGCCCCGGCTGAGGGTGATCACCGCGTCGGCCGGCGCGGTGCCGGTGTAGTGCGGCCGCAGGCAGCGCTCCACCATGCCGCCGGTGAAGTCGCGCCAGCGGACCGGGAACAGGGCCGCGCGCACCACCGCGGTCCTGCCGTGCGCCTCGAAGGTCTCCCCGTGCAGCGCGAGCGCGGCCACCCCCGAGGGGTTGGAGCGGCGCACGTCGTCGTCGAGCCCGAAGGGGTCGAACCCGGTGACGATGACGCGCAGCTGCCGGTCGTCGGGGGCGAACACCAGGTCGTCGTGGCCGCGCGAGGCCTGCTCCAGGCGGTCCAGGAGCGCGGCGCGCTCCTCGCCGGACAGCGGGAACGACGGCCGCCAGGAGCGCAGCAGCGCGCTGAGGGCGAGCCGGGCCCAGTACAGCGGGCGGTCGTCGCCGACCCGGTCCCGGCGGGAGACCGCCTCGGTCCACAGCCGGTGGCCGTGCGAGGTGACCACCCGGGCGGCCTCCGCGGCGTCGCCGGCGCCGGCCAGGTCGGCGGAGAACAGCGGCACGGCCGCGGCGAACCCGGACCGGCGGAGCAGCGTGCGCGGGGCCTCCAGTCCGGCTCGTTCCTCCTCGGGGGTGGCGGCGGTGGAATCCATGGCTCCGATCCGGGTTCGACGGCGGGGGCGTGCGTGACCGGGGCGTGAGTTTACATGTCCCCGGTGTCGGTTTCGGCTGCGCCGCAGCGAGTCCCGGTGCCGCCGCCCCCGCCCCGGGCGGTCAGTCCAGCCGGAAGCCCAGGTCCGCGTCGATCTCCACGACGTCCATCTGGGCCTTCTGCAGCCGCCCGGAGTAGTCCCAGTTCATCGACTGCCAGCGGGTGAACTGGTCGAGCACCCACATGCCGGAGAGCCGGCCGCCGTTGCCGGAGCGGCCGTTGCCGCCGAACGGCAGGTGGGCCTCGGCGCCGGAGGTCGAGTTGTTCACGCTGACCATGCCGGCGCCGATCCCGGAGCGGAACGCGAAGGCCTTCTTCGGGTCGGTGGTGTAGATCGAGCAGGACAGCCCGTAGCCGGGCAGGTCGGCGAGTTCGACCGCCTCCTCCAGGTGCCGGTAGGAGGCCACGCCGACGATCGGGCCGAAGGTCTCCTCGGTGAACACCCGGTCCTCGGGGCGCACCCCGGCGAGGATGACCGGGTGGTAGAAGAGCCCGTCGGCGGGGTCGCCGACGAAGCCGTCGCGGGGCGAGGCCGCGGTGATCCGGCCGGTCGCGGTGGAGCCGAGCACCCGGTGGTGGCCGGAGATCCAGTCCAGGTAGCCCTCGTAGCGGTCGGCGAACCGCTCGCTGATCATCGGCCCGTAGAGCACGTCCCGGGTGGGGTCGCCGACCGCGGCGGCGGCGGTGGCGGCGGCGAACCGCTCCAGGAAGGCCTCGTGCACCGACTCGTGCACGATGGCGTTCCCCAGCGAGGTGCAGCGCTGCCCGGCGGTGCCGAACCCGGAGAACAGCGCCCCCTCCACCGCCAGGTCGAGGTCGGCGTCCTCGGTGACCACCATCGGGTTCTTGCCGCCCAGCTCCAGGCAGGGCGTCTGCAGGTGGCGCCCGCACAGCTCGCCGATCCGGGCGCCCACCGCGCTGGAGCCGGTGAAGCCGACCTTGTCCACCAGGCCCTCGCCGAGCGCCTGCTCCAGCCCGGCGAAGGTCTCCTCGCCGTCGGCGTAGACCAGGTTGAGCACGCCCTCGGGCAGCCCGGCGCGGGAGAACAGCTCGTAGAACGCCCACGAGCAGGAGGCGGCGTACTCGGCCGGCTTCCACACCACGGTGTTGCCGGTCAGCAGCGCGGGCACGATGTACCAGCTGGGCACGGCCACCGGGAAGTTGCCGGCGGTGATGATCGCGGCGGTGCCCAGCGGGTTGCGGAAGGTGAACAGCTGCTTGTCGGGCATCTCCGAGGGCACGGTCTGCCCGTAGAGCCGGCGCCCTTCGCCGCGGAAGAACTCGCAGGTGTCGATGATCTCCTGGACTTCGCCGCGGGCCTCGCCCAGGGTCTTGCCGATGTCGCGGGTGACGGCGCGCGCCAGGGCCTCCTTGTTCGCGGCGACCAGGTCGCCGATGTTGCCGATCACCTGGCCGCGGATGGGCGCGGGCACCGCCGCCCAGGCGCGTTGGGCCTCCTCGGCGGCCCGGCAGGCGGCGGTGAACTCGGCCCGGCCGGCCAGGCTCACCTCGGCCAGCACCTCGCCGGTGCGCGCGGGATTGGTGCTGATCAGCGGTTTGTCGGCGCGGTCGAGCCGCCGGCCGGCGATCACGGAACGGAGGTCGTCAGGCGTGGTCTGAGTCACCGAGTGCTCCATTGCTCTGGTGGACGTCTGCGATCAGTGCGCCTGATTCTGCCCGTCCGGGGCGGCCCTGACCAGAGCCGGGCGGCGGGCCTGTGGACGGCCTTCCGCCGGGGCCGCCCGGATCGGGGCCTTTCGGCCGCGACCGGGCCGGGGCGGGGCGTCCGGCGGGCCGGTGGGGCCGCGGTCCGGCGTGTCGCGCGCCCGCGGCGGCCGCCGGCCGCGCTCTCCGGCTCCGCGGGCGCGGCCGGGCGGGGCCCGGTGCCGGGACCCCGCCCTTTCCGGCGGCGGTTCCTCCTCCCCCCGGGGCGCCGGCCCGCCGGGGTCAGCCAGCCGCGGCCGGGGCGGTGCTGCACGGCCCGGGGGCGTCCGCGCCGCCCTCCCCGGCGGAGTCGGCGAACTGGGTCCGGTACAGCTCCTCGTAGCGGCCGTGTGCGGCCAGCAGCTCCTCGTGGCGGCCCTGCTCGACGATGCGCCCCTCCTCGATCACCAGGATCCGGTCGGCGGAGCGGATGGTGGAGAGCCGGTGCGCGATGACGATGGCGGTGCGCCCGCGCAGCGCCTCGGCCAGCGCCTCCTGCACCGCGGCCTCGGAGGTGGCGTCCAGGCTGGAGGTGGCCTCGTCCAGGATCACCAGGCCGGGGGAGGCCAGCAGCAGCCGGGCGATGGTCAGCCGCTGCCGCTCGCCGCCGGAGAACCGGTAGCCGCGCTCGCCGACCATGGTGTCCAGGCCGTCGGGCAGCGCGGCGACCAGGCCGTCCAGCCGGGCCCGGCGCAGCACGTCCCACAGCTGCTCGTCGGTGGCGTCGGGGCGGGCGAGCAGCAGGTTGGCCCGGATGGTCTCGTGGAAGAGGTGCCCGTCCTGGGTGACCATGCCGACGGCGGAGCGCAGCGAGGCCGCGGTCAGCTCGCGCACGTCCACCCCGGAGATCCGCACCGCCCCGGAGTCCACGTCGTACAGCCGGGGGACCAGCTGCGCGATGGTGGACTTGCCGGCGCCGGAGGAGCCGACCAGCGCCACCGTCTCCCCGGGGGCGGCGGTGAAGCCGATGCCGTGCAGCACCGGGCCGCCGTCGCGGTCGTCCAGGGTGACCACCTCCTCCAGGGAGGCCAGCGAGAACCGGTCGGCGGAAGGGTAGCCGAAGCCGACCCGGTCGAACTCGACCGAGACCGGGCCCTCGGGCACCGGGCGGGCGTCCGGGGCCTCCTTGACCAGCGGCTCCAGGTCGAGGACCTCGAAGACCCGGCTGAAGCTGACCATCGCGCTCATCACCTCGACCCGGGCGCTGGCCAGCGAGGTCAGCGGCGCGTACAGCCGGCTGAGCAGCAGCGCCAGCGCGACCACCGAGCCGGAGTCCAGCCCGCCGGCGAACACGAAGTACCCGCCCAGGCCGTAGACGAGCGCCAGCGCCAGCGCGGAGACCAGGGTGAGCGCGGTGACGAACACCTCCTGCACCATGGCGGTGCGCACCCCGATGTCGCGGACCCGGCGGGCCCGGAAGGCGAACTCGGCGGACTCCTCGCGGGGCCGGCCGAACAGCTTGACCAGGGTGGCGCCGGGGGCGGAGAACCGCTCGGTCATCCGGGTGCCCATGGCGGCGTCGTGCTCGGTGGCCTCCCGCTCCAGCCGGGCCAGCCGGCTGCCCATCCGCCGGGCGGGCAGCACGAACACCGGGAGCAGCACCAGCGCCAGCAGGGTGATCTGCCAGGAGATCCCGACCATGACGACCAGGGTGAGCAGCAGCGTCACGGTGTTGCTGACCACCCCGGACAGCACGTCGCTGAACGCGCGCTGGGCGCCGATGACGTCGTTGTTCAACCTGCTGACCAGGGCGCCGGTGCGGGTGCGGGTGAAGAAGGCGACCGGCATCCGCTGCACGTGGTCGTAGACGGCGGTGCGCAGGTCGAGGATGAGCCCTTCGCCGATGGAGGCGGAGAACCAGCGGGTGATGAGCCCGAACCCGGCCTCGGCCAGGGCGATCCCGGCGATCAGCGCGGCCAGCCCGAGCACCAGGCCCAGGGCCTCGCCGGCGATGATCGCGTTGACCGCCTGGCCGGCCAGCACCGGGGTGGCCACGGTGAGCACGGCCAGCACCGTGCTGGAGGCCAGGAACCAGAAGAGCCGCGCCCGGTGCGGCCGGGCGAACCCGGTGATGCGCCGCAGCACGGCGCGGGAGAACGGCCGCCTGTCCTCCTGCGCGTGCATCGCGTTGTACATCGACGACCACGCGGCCATCTCCATGCTCATCGCCGACCACCCACCTCTACCGGGATCTTTCGCTCCATGGCTCGGAAGAGTAGAACCTCGAGTTAGGTAGAGGTCAATGCCGTGCGGCCCGGGCCGGCCGGAAGCGGGGCGCGGCCGGGGCCGGGTCAGGCGCGCGGCGGCTCGCCCGTGCGCGGCCGGTCCACCGCGGTGACCTCGCCGAGCGCCCCCCACTCGTTGCGGCCCAGCCGCGCGATCGGGCGCAGCAGGGAGATCTCCGGGTGGCCGTCGACCAGCACCGCCTCGTCCACGGCGGCGTGCACCACGCGGCCGAAGACCACGGTGGAGTCGCCGAGCAGCAGGGTGGAGTGCAGCCGGCACTCCAGGGCGACCGGGCTGGCGGCCACCCGCGGGGCCTTCACCGCCGCGCCGGGCTCCCGCTCCAGGCCGACCGCGTCGAACTCGCTGACGCCCGGCGGGAACGGGGCCGAGGTCGCGTTGATCTCGGCCTGCAGCCCCTCCGGCGCGAAGTTGACGGTGAACTCCCGGGTCTCCTCCACGTTGCGCAGGGTGTCCTTGCGGCCGGTGGAGGTGAACTGCACGATCGCCGGGTCGGCGCAGGCCACGTTGAAGAACGAGTGCGGGGCGAGGTTGTCGGCGCCGGCGGCCGAGACCGTGGAGACCCACGCGATGGGGCGGGGGACCACGACCGAGGCGAGCAGCCGGTAGAAGGCGCGTCCGGGCAGGTCGTCGGGGGTCAGTTCGGTGCGTGTCACCCCGCCATTATCGGATCCGCCCCGTGCTCCCGGCGCGGCGGGTGGTGCGGCGCGGGGCGGGGAACACCACCGGGATGGAACTGATCTCACTCGCCGACGTCCAGGCCGCCGCCGGGCGGATCCGGCGCCGGGCGGTGCGCACGCCGCTGCTCTCCTGCCCGTGGGCGGAGGGGCGGCTGTGGCTGAAGCCGGAGAACCTGCAGCCGGTCGGGGCGTTCAAGATCCGCGGCGCGACCAACGCGCTGCGCGCCCTGCCGGAGCGGCGCCGGGCCGCCGGGGTGGTCACGCACTCCTCGGGCAACCACGGCCAGGCGCTGGCGTACGCGGCCCGGGCCGAGGAGGTGCGGTGCACCGTGGTCGTCCCGGACGGGGCGCCGGAGGTGAAGCTGGCCGCGATGCGGCGGCTGGGCGCGGAGCTGGTGCCGGTGGCTCCGGCGGACCGGGAGCGCACCGCGGTGCGGCTGGCCGAGCGGCGCGGGATGGTCCTGGTGCCGCCGTTCGACGACCGGGAGGTGATCGCCGGGCAGGGCACGGTCGGCCTGGAGATCGTGGAGGACCTGGCCGGGGTGGACACGGTGCTGGTGCCGGTGGGCGGGGGCGGGCTGGCCTCCGGGGTGGCCACCGCGGTCAAGGGGCTGCGGCCGGACGTCGCGGTGGTCGGGGTGGAGCCGGAGCTGGCCGCCGAGACCGCCGAGGGGCTGGCGGAGGGGCGCAGGGTCTCCTGGTCCCCGGAGCGGACCCACCGCACCGTCGCGGACGGGGTGCGGGTGGGCCCCTCCGACCTGACCTTCGCGCACATGGCGGCCCGGCTGGACGGGGTGGTCACGGTCACCGAGGAGGAGATCACGGCGGCGATGGGGGTGATCGCGCGCCGGGCGCGGGTGGTGGCCGAGCCCAGCGGGGCGCTGGCGGTGGCGGCGCACCTGGCCGGGCGGGCCGGCGGCGGGTGCGCGGTGGCGGTGGTCTCCGGGGGCAACGTCGACCCGGCGCTGCTGGCGCGGGCGGTCGCCGCGCCCCCGGTCGAGGAGACCGGACCCGAGTGAAAACGATTATCGTTTCAGTGTAGGGTGGGGCGGGTCAGCAGCACCGACCGAGAGGAGCACCGTGTCCCGCGTCTGCCAGGTCACCGGGCGGCGGCCCGCGTTCGGCAACGCCGTCTCGCACTCGCACCGGCGCACCCGCCGCCGCTTCGACCCCAACATCCAGCGCAAGCGCTACTGGCTGCCGTCGGAGAACCGGTGGGTCCGGCTGCGGGTCAGCGCCAAGGGCATGAAGACCGTCGACCGGCTCGGCATCGAGCGCGTCGTCGCCGACATCCGCGCCCGCGGGGAGAAGGTCTGAGCCGTGGCCAAGAAGAGCAAGATCGCCAAGAACGAGAAGCGCGCCCGCATCGCGGCCCGCTACGCCGAGCGCCGCGCCGAGCTCAAGCGGATCGTCTCCCACCCGGACAGCTCCGCCGGGGAGCGCGCCGCCGCCGTCCGCGAACTGGGCCGCCAGCCGCGCGACGCCAGTCCCGTCCGGTACCGCAACCGGGACGCGGTGGACGGCCGCCCCCGCGGCCACATCCGCAAGGCCGGCCTGTCCCGGATCCGCTTCCGAGAGATGGCCCACCGGGGCGAGCTGCCCGGGATCACCAAGTCCAGCTGGTGACGGCCGGGACCCGAAGAAGGCACCGCCGCCCGCGCGGGCGGACCCGGTCGGGACCGCCCGCCGACCCGGCAGGGGAAGCGGCGCCGGCGTCCGTTCCGGCCGGCGCCCGGAGGGCCCGCCGCCCGCGCGGGCGGCGGGCGGCGGGCGGGTCAGCAGCGGTGCGGGGCGGTGCGCTCCGATTCGCCGTGCCACCAGGGGCCGTCCGCGGTGGCCGAGGGCAGCGGGTCGCCCAGCGCGGTCGGCTCCTCCGAGGAGCGCAGCCGGGTCCGCTCCCGGAACGGCTCCAGCAGGTCCTCCCTGGTGTGCACGGTGCCGTCGACGACGGTGATCCGCACGTTCGCGGCGGCGGTGATGTCGTCCAGCGGGTCGCCCTCCACCGCGGCCAGGTCGGCGAGCCTGCCGGGCTCCACCGTGCCCAGGTGCTCGCCCAGGCCGAGCCATTCGGCGGTGGTGGAGGTGGTGACGGTCAGCGCCGCGCGCGGGGTGAACCCGTACTTCACCAGCGCCCGCATGTTCTGGTGCAGGCTGATCGCGACGTTGTCCAGCGGGGCGTCGGTACCGCCGAGGACCGTCCCGCCGCCCTCGTGCACGGCGCGCACCATGGCCACGTGGCCGGGGAGAGCCGCGCGGGTCCGCCGGGCGTCGGGCGCGTCGGAGCCGGCCTCGTCGGCCTTGTCCACCAGGGACCGGTACTCCCAGGCGGGGAAGAGCACCTCGGTGCGCTCGTCCTCCACCAGGGACCGGTCCTCGGCGTAGAGCGCGGCGGAGGTGAACAGGGTCGGGGTGAGCGCCATCCCGGACTTCGCGAACAGGGTGACGGCGTCCTCGTAGGACCGGCCGAGCAGGCTGACGGTCTGGGAGTAGCCGAGCCGGTTGGTGGCGCCGGTGTGCTCCATGCCGTCCATGCCCAGGTGCACCGCCGGGTAGAGGTAGTGCGAGGTCAGCGGCAGGTCGACGGCGTGCGCCCGGTCGACGGCGGTGCGCTGGGAGCGCACCGGCAGCCGCACGTAGGTCTTGACCAGGTCGTAGTCGAGCTCGAAGGCGCGCTCCAGCTCCCGCTCCACCCCCTCGGCGTCGTAGGTGGTGCGCATGAAGTCGTAGTAGATCCGGGAGCCGTCCACCGCCTCCCCGGTGGCCAGGTAGCGCGGCCCGGTGATCGCTCCGGAGTCCAGCGCCTCCCGGGTCTCCAGCATCTGGTAGGCGGGGTCGCCGGGGGAGCGGGTGGTGGTCACCCCGTAGGACAGCCAGAGCGGGCCCTGCCGGGACCCCCACTCCCGCCCGCGCAGGTGCCAGTGGTTGTGCGCGTCGATCAGGCCGGGGATGACGGTCAGCCCGGTGGCGTCGACCAGGGTGGTGCCCTCCTCCTCGGTGCGCTCGCGGCGCTTCTCCACCGCGGTGATCCGGTTGCCGTCGATGACGATGTCGACGTTCCGGCGGAGCCCGTCGGACCTGCCGTCCCACAGCGCCCCGGCCTGCACCACCACCCGCCCGGAGGGGGGCCTGCGGCGCCAGGTGAGCGGCATCCGGACGGTCTCGGGGCGGCCGCCCTCGAGCCGGACCCGGCGCAGCCGGCCGTTGCCCAGGTAGAGCAGGGAGGCGGAGTCCCCGCTCCAGCTGGGGGCGTCGGTCGGCTCGGAGGTCAGCCGGCGCGGTTCGCCGGTGAACGCGCCGCGCCCGTCCACCGGCACCACCCACAGCAGGCTCTCCATCACGAAGGCCAGGTGCCGGCCGTCGGGCGACCAGACCGGGCCGTCGTCGCCGCGGGTGGACAGCGACCGGTGCGGGGCGGGCTCGGTGTAGGAGGTCTTCCCGGTCTCCAGGTCGACGGTGAGGATCTGGCTGGAGCCCTCGCGGAACCGGCGGGAGCGCGGCCGGACCGCGGCCAGGGCCAGGGTGCGGCCGTCGGGGGACCAGGTGGGGCGCCCGGGCTGGAACAGCTCGGGCAGCACCCGGCGGGCGGTGCCGGAGCCGGTGTCGTAGACCCAGGTCGCGCCGTCCTGGTCCTGGTAGGCGATGCGCCGCCCGTCGGGGGACCAGCGCGGGAAGACCTGCGCGCCGTCCAGGCGGGTGATCCGCTCGTCGGTGCCGGACTCGAGGTCGTGCCGCCAGAGGGCGGGGGAGCCCTCGCGGTCGCTGCTGTAGACCAGGGACGCGCCGTCGGGGTGCCAGTCGGGGTCGGAGGAGAAGGAGCCGTCGTCGACGACGGCCTCGGGCTTCTTCCCGATCCGCATCACCCACAGCGCCCCCAGGGCGCGGAAGGCGACGCTGCGGCCGTCGGGGGAGAGCACCGGGCCCGCGATGCCGCGCACCGGGTGCTCGCCGGTGTCGTCGATGTCGCGCCGCGCCCGGCGCGGCTCGCGGCGCAGGTAGGGCACGGTGGCGCTGAACGCGACGTCCTCGGCGCCGCCGCCGGGGGCGCGGCTGCGGATCGCGCCGTCGGCGGTGTAGAGCAGCCGGTTGTCGCCGGTCCAGGTGACGGTGCCGACGAAGACGTCCTCGTCGTCGCCGGAGGCCGGCTCGCCGTCGACGATCAGCCGCACGGTGTCGGCGTGCGCGGCGATGTGCGCGAGCCGCCCGCCGGGGCCGGGGGCGGGCGAGTAGAGGGTGGTGTGCTCGGCGGCGGGGACCAGCTCCTCGGTGCGGCCCTTCAGGTCGGTGGAGCGCACGCTGGAGCGGTCGGAGACGTGCACGATGCGCTCGCCGTCGGGGGTCCAGGCGGGTTCGGCCTCGTCGGCCCCGGTGTCGGTGACCGCGGTGAGCTCCTCGCTCTCCAGGTCGTAGAGCCAGATCCCGTAGCCGTCGCCGCGGTCGGAGGCCAGAGCGATCCGGGTGCCGTCGGGGGAGAACGCGGGCTCGCGGTGGTCGTGCGGGCCGGAGGTGAGCCGGCGCGGCTTCCCGTCCGGCAGGTCGAGGACGTAGACGTGGTAGTTGCCCTCGGCGTAGGCCTGGAAGGCGATCCGCTCGGAGTCGGGGGAGAACCGCGGCCGGGTGGCGTCGGCCAGGTCGCCGGTGAGCCTGCGGGCCTTGCCGCCCCCGGCGGGCACCAGCCAGATCGCGGTGTAGAGGTCGAAGGCGATCCACTTCCCGTCGGGGGAGGGAGCGGCGGAGATGTTGGTCCCCTGGGTGACGGTGGCCTTCGGCGCGCCGCCCTCCTCGGCCGGGGCGGCCGCGGCGGCGGCCTGCTGCGCGGGGGACATGAGCCATGCGGCGCCGCCCGCGACGGCGGCCCTGCCGCCCTGCGCGAACAGGCCTCTTCTGCTGAGGGCGCCCGGGGAAGCGGAGCCGGGGGCCGGCTCGGGGACGGGGGGAACGGGGGATGACGGGTGTCCCATGCCTACCTCGCCGTTGTCGGTGCGTGTCCCGGCGGACACTTACCGGGACGTTCTAACCCGCGCCTCCGCCGCCGCGCAATCCCCACGGGCCCCGTGTTCCCCGGCGTTCCCGCGTCGGCCGGGCCGAACGCCGGGTACCGCCCTCCGCGGCACAGAACGGTCGCTTTTTCCCGCCATGCACAAATTTGAAACGTGAAAGATGTCACGAAAGTGACACTGTGTTGGCGAGTAACCGGTTTCGGGCAGAGAGTTGCGTCATCGGGCAGTAAGCCCGATATGTCCGAACGGAGGAAGACCATGGCGAGGAAGCTGCGCACCGCGCTGGCCGGGGCGGCCGCGACGGCCGCCATGTCGGGGGCCCTGCTGCTGGGCGCCGCGGCGCCGGCGTCGGCGTCCGGCTACGACGATGACTGTGACCGCCACTGCGACCACGGCTACAGCTACACCTACCACGGCCACGGTCACGGCAAGTGGTGCAAGGACCACGACCACCACAACCACCACTTCGGCTCCTGGCTGGGCTTTGTGAAGGTCAGCATCCGCTGAGGGCGGACCCCGCGGACAGCGGCGCCGCGCCGGCGGCCGAACGGCCCGGTGCGGCGCCGCCGCCATGTCCGGAGGCGGCACCGCCCCCGCGCGTTTCCGCTGTCCTCGCAGGCCGGTCCGCTACTTTCGTTAGTCAGTCGTCTCAGGTGCCGGACCGGGGGAGCGCGCACCGCCCGGCTGCGGTCATGCCCCTGGTCCGGCCCGAATCGGCGAGACGGGGGAGTGGGGATGCGGCCGACGGAACGCGCAGCGGGGGACCCGGAGGGGAACGGCGACCCGAGGGTGCAGCACGCGGCGTGGGTGGCGCGCTGCGTGGGGCGGGGCGACTCGGTGCCGCTGTCACCGGAGGACATCACCGCGCTCGCCTCCAGCCTGCAGCGCCGCTTCGTCCCCCGGGGGTCGTTCGCCTTCGGTGGCCGGTCCGCCCGGCCGGGGGTGTGGATCGTCCGCTCCGGCAGGCTGGAGCTGGTCTCGGGGCGCGGCGCCGACCAGGTGGTGGTGCAGATCCTGCGCACCGGCGACGTCGACGGCGACATCCAGGCGCTGCTGGGGGTGCGGGTGCCCTACAGCGCGCGGGCCCTGGACGACACCGAGCTGCTCCACTTCGACCGCGGCGACTTCGAGCAGCTGCTCTCCCAGCACCCCCAGATCGCCCGCCGCTGGCTGTCCAGCGTGGCCGGCCGGCTCACCGCGAGCCAGGCCCGGATCCTGGAGCTGCTCGGCAAGTCCCTGCACCAGCAGACCGCCCGGCTGCTGCTGGAGGAGGCCGACGGCGACAGCCTGGTCCTTCCGCAGCGCACCCTCGCCGCGATGCTGGGCGTGCAGCGCCCCTCGATCAACAAGGTCCTCAAGGAGCTGGAACGGGAGGGCCTGATCGCCCTGCACTACTCCGCCATCGACATCCTGGACCGCGGCGGCCTGCACCGCCGCACCGGCATCGGCTGACCCGGAACCGGGCGCACCCGCGGCGGCCGCCGCCGTGCGCGGCCCTCAGTGCGGCGGAGCCTCCCCGGCCTCCGCGCGGAGGGCGTCGCACAGCGTGCGGAACTCCTCCTCCAACCGGGCCGCGTCGGTGTACACGGCCGTCCGCGCCGCGTCGCCGGACCGGTCCTCCTCCAGCCGGGAGAGATGCAGCCGCACGTCGCCGAGGCGCTCGTCGAGTTCGCCGATGCGCCGCCGCAGCGGGCCCTCGCCGATGTCCTCCAGGGAGCGGGCGGCCTCCGACAGGGAGGACAGCAGCGCGCCCAGCTCCGAGGGGGAGGGCGCGGCAGGCTCCCCGCCGCCGCGCTCCGCCAGGCCGCGGGCCAGGGAGGAGGCCAGCCCGCCGACCCGGTCCAGGGCGCCGACCACGCTCCGCTGGGTGTCCAGCGAGGTGCGGTCCCGGCGCCTGCGCAGGAAGAACAGCGGGTTCAGCCGCAGGCTCTCCTGCGCCGTCTCCACCCCGGTCCGGGCCTGGGAGACCATGTCGGCCAGGCCGTTGGCGCGCCGCCGCCACCGGTGCGCGTCGTCGGCGTCCGCGTCCTCCGCGCTCAGCGCGGCGCCCATGTCCTGGAGGAGGTCGGCGACCGAGGACGCGAGGACCGCCAGTCCCTCGTCGGCGCTGCGGTAGCGCAGCGGGGGCAGCAGGAGCAGGTTGACCGCCACGCCCACCAGGCAGCCGACCAGCACGAGCAGCACGATCTCCACCAGCCCCTGCAGCCGGCCCGCGGTGTCGGTGGCCATGGTGAACTGGGCGAACGCGAAGAAGGCCGCAGTGGCCACGTACGTCCTCTGCTCGCCCAGCGCCGGCCACCTGCTCAGCGCCAGGGCCACCAGTGCGACCAGGAGGAACGTCGGGAAGGCGGGGCCGGCGAGGAAGCCGAGGGCGCCCTGCACCACCACCCCCGCGGTCACCGCGGCGACATAGCGCCACGACGCCGCGATGGAGCGGTAGACCGTCGCCTGCACCATCATCACCGCGGTGAAGGGGGCGAAGGCGGGCGACATGGCCTGCATCAGATCCGACGCGATGAACCAGGACGCCCCGGCGGCCACCGTGCACTTGCCCACCAGGACGACCTCGGCCCTCTCCCGGCTCCGGGACTCCCGCAGCCGGCGGAGCCAGCGGCCGGTCCGCTCCAGGGGCCCGGTCCGGTCCTCCTCCCGCTCCTCCCGGCCCTCGTCCTCCGGCATCCTGATACACCCTCTCGGTCTCTCGGGAATCGGCCGGCCCGGCCCGGACGGCGGACGGGCGGCCCGTTCAGCGGACCCCGCTGATCACCATGCCGCTGCGCGGGCGGGTGGGGATGCGGTGCAGCGGGATGCGCATGTCCTGGTCCGGGACCTCGTAGCGGATCCGGCCCAGTTCGGCGGAGAGGGCGCCGAGCAGGGCGGCCACGACGTCCTCGCCCGGGCAGCGGTGTCCGGTGCGCTCGTCGCCCCCGCCCTGGGGCACCAGGACGTCCGGGTCGACCGGGCCGTGCAGGAAGCGGTCGGGGTCGAAGGAGTGCGGGGCGCTCCACAGCCGCGGGTCGCGGTTCTGGCCGTAGAGGTCCAGCAGCACCAGCGCCCCCTCCGGCACCCGCACCCCGCGCCACACCCGGTCGGCGCGGGCGATCCCGCCGATGAACGGGGCGAACGGGTAGAAGCGCCGCACCTCCTGGGCGAAGGCCGGCGCGAACCCGCCGGGGGCGTCGCGCAGCCGCTCGCGGTGGTGCGGCCACCGGGCCAGGGCGTGTGCGGCGAAGGCGGTGTACCAGCAGGTCGCGACGGTGGGGCGGAGGATGTTGAGCAGCTCCACGGCGGCCGTGCGCGGGGCGAGCAGGGAGCCGTCGCGGTCCCGGTGGGCGGCCACCGCGGCCACCGCGGACCCGGGCGGGGCGGGGAGCGCCCCGTCGCGGACCTCCTCCACCAGCCGGGCCAGGCGGCGCTCCCAGAGGCCGCGGGCCCGCCTGCCCCGCCAGTGCCGGGGGCCCGCGGTGGCGAAGGCGTCGACCATCGCCACCAGGTCCCGGGCCAGCCCGCGCTCCAGGGGCGGGGTCAGGGGGACGCCCGCCCAGGCGCCCGCGCCGCGGGCCAGGGCCAGGGCGGCCTCGTCGAAGACGGTGAAGGAGGAGCCCCGCCCCGGCCCCTCGGCCGCCCCGCGCCAGGCCTCCGTGCACCGCCGGACGAGTTCGTCGAGGCCGGAGCGGGAGTGCAGGAGGCCGGAGAACAGGGCCTTGCGGACCCGGTGCTCCTCGCCGTCCAGGGTCTGCACGGCGCCGTGCCCGATCAGGGTGGAGAGCACCGGCTCGGGCAGCGCCCCGGCCCGGCGCACGTTCGCGTCGTCGTAGACGAACCGGACAGCGTCGGGGCCGCGCAGGGCGACCGCTTCGCGGCCGAGCAGCCGGGTGCGCACCGCGGGAGCGCCCCCGCCGTCCCGGAACAGGTCCGGGAGCCAGGTGTAGCCCTTCAGCAGCAGGGCCGGGGTCCGGTCGATGAGCGGCGCGTGTTCCTCCATGCGCGTCCGGTTACCCGGGGCCCCGCCGTCCGAAACCCGGAGGGCCGCCGCCACCTGCGGGTTCACCGGCCCGGGGGTGCGCCGGGGCGGCCCGCCCGCTGCCTCCTGGTCCCCCGCCGGGCGGGGCGCCGGGCGAGGAGAGGCGGGCCGCCGGGGAGGGCCGGGAGTGCAACCCGCCCCGGGGCGGCGCGCCGGGGTCAGGGCCGCCCGTGGTCCACCACCTCGACGACCTCCCGCGGCCACACCGCCGCTCCGCCGCCGGCGTCGGCGGCCACCTCGAACCGGCGGCCGCCGGGGTGCGGGGAGAGCCGGCCCGTGGCCGTCTCGGGCGCCTCGGTCCGGGGCGCGGAGGCGCGGGGCCCACGGCGGGGGCGGAGGCAGGTGACCGTCACCCAGTGCCCCACCAGCCCCTCCAGTACCGCGCGCATCGCGTCCTCCTCCGGGCCGACCGGGACCCACGGGGGAGGACCGGCCTGCTGCGCGGGCACCGCCGGCGCCGCGTCCGCGACCGTGCGCGCGGGGAAGCGGCGGTACCCCTTCAGCACCGGCAGCTCGTAGCGCACGCCCACGACGGCCTCGCCGCCGCCGTCCAGCGGGAAGCCCAGCTCCAGCGCCCGGCCGGCGGAGACGGCGCGCAGCAGCAGCGGGCCGGGGAGCAGCTCGGCCATGGTCCGCAGCGCCGCCGAGGCCACCGCCCCGGTGCCCCGGCCGTAGGTCTGGCCGGGGACGTCCCAGCAGGCGGCGACCATCGTCGCATGCCAGGAGAGGGCGAGGGAGCCGGGCGGCAGGCCCGCGGCCTCCTCCTCCCAGAACCGCTTGCGGGCGCTCTCGATCCCGGCGCGCTGGGCCTCGAAGGCCTCCAGGTCGAAGGGGGCGGGGGCGCCGCCCAGCAGCACCGCGGAGACGGTGCTGCGGCCGATGCCCATCAGGTCGGCGATGCGCTCCTCGTCCAGGCCGGCGGCGTGGGCCCGGCGGACCAGGGAGTCACGACCGCGGTGGGTGCGCTTCCACAGACGGAGGGTGTCCTCGATGGTCATGCCAGAGACCTTAGAAGAGGGCGCGCTTTTCGAGGCTTTTCCACGCCGCCCCCCGAGCCTTTCCGGGAACCGGACCGCCGGCGGTGTAGGGGTGCTCTCCGCCCCGGCCCGGCGCGGAGTGGTCCGCTACCCTGGGGCGCCGTGGGGCCCGGGCGCCGCTCGCAGCGGGCCCGGAGCGAGGAGTCTGTACGGACGGGACGCGCATGACCGTGGACGTCGACCCCGGGCCGCGGCGCGGCGGGGGCGCCCGAGCGTCGGCCCTGGTGCTCGCCCTGACGGCCCGGATCGGCCGGCTGGTGCGGGACGAGGGCCTGGCGGAGGGCGCGCACCTGACCGAGCAGTGGATCGCCGACCGGCTCCAGGTCTCCCGGTCGCCGGTGCGGCGGGCGCTGGCCCTGCTGGAAGAGGTCGGGGTCGTGCAGCGGATCCCCAACCGGGGCTACTTCCTCAAGCGCGCCGGCGACGACCTGGAGCCGGTGGCCGGGCGGATCGACGGCGAGAGCGACGGCGAGGAGGACGCCTACTTCCGCCTCGTGGACGAGCTCATGCGGGGCGGGCTGGCCGCGGAGTTCAGCGTGGCGGAGGCCGCCCGCAGGCTCGGGGCGCCGGTGCGGGAGGTGCAGCGGGCCCTGGCCCGGCTGGAGGGCGAGGACCTGGTCCGGCGCAGGCTCGGGCGGGGCTGGGAGTTCCAGGGGGCGCTCTCCACCGTCCAGGGCCACGACCACAGCTACCGGTTCCGGATGATCGTGGAGCCGGCCGCCCTGCTGGAGCCGGGGTTCGCCGTGGACGCGGAGGCGTTCGCGCTGCACCGCGAGCGCCAGGAGGCCCTGCTGCGCGGCGGGGCGCTCTCCGCTTCGCGGGGCGGCCTCTTCCAGGCCGGCGCGGACTTCCACGAGATGCTGGTGGGCTGCGCCGGCAACCCGGTGCTGCTGGACGCGGTGCGCCGCCAGAACCGGGTGCGCAGGCTGATCGAGTACCGGCACCAGCACGACCGCGCCCGGACGATCGGCCAGGCCCGCGAGCACCTCCTGCTGCTCGACCTCCTGGAGCAGGGGCGGACGGAGGAGGCCTCCGGGGCGCTCCGCGCCCACCTGGACCGCGTCCGCTGGATCAAGACCGGCATCGGGGAGGAGCCCCCGCCCCTCCTCTAGCGCCCCCGGCCGCTCTCGGGCCGGTCCGGGCCGGTGCGATGCCGGGTGGAGTTCCCGGCGGCGCCGGTTCCCGGGCCGGCCCGGGCGGGAGCGGCCCGCGCGGGCGCCGTGCCCGTGCCCAGTGAGGATCCGCCGGGGCGGATGCGGCCGGGGCGGCCGCCCGCATCGCCTCCCGGCCCCTGCCGGGCCGCTGGCTTGCAGCGGCGGAGCGCGGGCGGGGTGCCGGCCGGGTCGGAGCCCGGATCCGCGGGCGGGAGCGATCCGCGCGGGCGCGCTGATCGTACTCGTGCCCGGATCGGAACAATCCTCCCGGGCGGGCGCCTTCGAGGTCTCTGCAGTCGATCTATCCGCTTCCACCTGCGCGTATGTTCGGCGACCTCCGGGAGACCCCACCGCTCTTCCTCGAAAGAGAGATTGCACTTACTGACGGATCGGTGCAATATTTGCCGCCGTGATGCCCGATATCAGAGGAGAGCGCACTCCGTTCCGCACCGCCGCGCAGCACCGCGGCCGGGCGGCCGGGCCCGGACGGGACCGCCTTCCGTTCGTCGGCGGGCCGGTCGGAGCAGAGCGGCGAGGGGCGGAATGAGCGGCGGAAGAACATCCGGGCAGGGGTGGCTGTGGGCGCTCCTGGCGAGCGCCGTGTTCACCCACACCGCCCTCAACCTGGCCCGGCCGCTCATCTCCTACCGGACCATCGCCCTGGGCGGGGACGCGGTGGCCGTGGGCGTGGTGACCTCCGCCTACGCCCTGCTGCCGCTGGTGCTCGCCATCCCCGCGGGAAGGCTGACCGACCGCGCCCACCGGATCACCTGGCTCACGGTGCTGGGGGCGGCGCTCCTCGCCGCCGGGAGCCTGCTCCTGGCCGGGGCGGGAGGCCTGGCCGGCCTCGCGGCGGCGAGCACCGTGGTCGGGGTCGGCCACCTGCTGTGCATGATCGCCGGCCAGGGCCTGATCGCCCGGCGCTCCCCGCAGGAGCGGATGGACCGCGACTTCGGCTGGTTCACCGCCGCCGCCTCCCTCGGGCAGCTCGCCGGGCCGCTGCTCTCCGGCGCCGCGCTGGCCGGCGCCTCCGGGGCGGAGCTGCTCCCCGCGACGTCCGCGGCGCTGCTGCTCGCCTGCGCCGCGGGGGCGCTGGGCGCCGTGCCGCTGCTGCCGCTGCTGCGCTCGGCCGCCCCGCCGCAGACCGACACCCGGAAAGCGGACCGGCCGGTGCCGGTGCGCGAGATCCTGCGCAGCCCCCGGATGCCCTCGGCGCTCCTGGCCAGCCTGGCGCTGCTGGCGGCGGTGGACATCCTCACCGCCTACCTGCCGCTGATCGCCGAGGAGCGCGGTCTGCCCCCGATGCTGGTCGGGGCCCTGCTGAGCCTGCGGGCGGGCTGCTCCCTCCTCTCCCGGCTGGCGCTCCCGCTGCTGCTGGGGCGCTGCTCCCGCAAGGCCCTGATCGTGGCGAGCACCGGCGTGGCGGGGCTGTCCCTGGGGCTGGTGGCGCTGCCCGGCGGAGGGCCGGTCGCGCTCGCCGCGGTGCTGGCGGTCGGGGGCTTCCTGCTGGGGCTGGGGCAGCCCCTGACCATGGCGCAGGTGGTGGCCACCGCCCCGCAGGGCGCCCGGGGCGCCGCGCTGGCGCTGCGCCTGTGGGGCAACCGCCTCGGCCAGGTCGCCATCCCGGCGGCCGCGGCGGGAGCGGCCGGCGCGCTCGGGGCCCCGGGGGCGCTGCTGCTGTCGGCGGCGGTGCTGCTGGCCGCGGCGGTCACGGCCACCTGAGCCCGGCCGCGCCGCCGGCGTGCTCAGCCACCGCCCGCCGCACCGGCGGACGGGGCGTTCGCCCGGCCCAGCAGGCCCAGGGCGAGGAGGGCCTGCGCCGCGCAGTAGGCGGCCATCACCCAGAAGCCGTCCAGCGGCAGCGCGAAGCCCGGGACGAAGGCGCGCAGCGCGATGAGGCCGTCGGAGGCCAGGAACAGCGCCCCGCCCGCCGCCGTCCAGGCGCCGGCCCCGGTGGCCAGCACCGCCGCCAGCCCCAGCACCAGCCCGTAGACCAGGACGGGGACCAGCAGGCCGCCGGCGTGCGGCGCGCACAGCCAGACCAGGGCGGCGACGGCCCCCAGGTAGGGCGCCAGCAGCCACCGGCGGCGCAGCAGCACGCTTTGGTCCCGGTACGGCCAGAACGCGAGCACGTACACCAGCTGGGCGGCCAGGAAACCGCCCACCATCAGCAGGAACGCGGTGTCGCCGGCGGTCAGGGCGGGGAGGGAGTCGCCGAGCCAGGAGAAGAACAGGGCGGCCAGCAGCGGCGCCACCGGGCGGCTCCGGGGCCGGTCCGCGGCGGCGAGCACCGCCAGGGCCAGGGCCGGCATGAGGAGGACCTGGGTCGGCCGGTCCCAGGCCCCGGCCCCGAGGAGCTGGACGGCCAGATGGACCGCGGTCAGGAGCAGGAACGCGGCGAGGAGCACGCGGGCGAGGGGGCGCCGGGGGATCATCGGGGCATCATACGGGCCGCTCCGCCGGGGCGGCCCGCACGCCGGCCGCCGCGGCCCGGGCGGATCGGGCCCCGCGCGGCTCCGCCGCCGGCGCTGCGCGGAGCGGCCGGATGCGGCCCCCGCGGGCGGGCGGCGCCGACTCCCCGGGCCGGATGCGGACAGCGGCGGCGGTCGGCCCCGGAGGCGGCGGGCGCCAACCGGCCCGACCAGGGCGTTCCCGCGCGGACCGGAGAGGCGGGGGGACGAGGATCGGCCGGATCCGCCGCCCTGTCCAGTGCCCCTGCCGCTTCCGGCCACTACCCGACGTAGTCCCTTGCCTCCCCTCCGGCACCGCTGGTTACCATTCACGTCTACTTTTCGCTCTGCGATCACGGAGGTCAGGTATGGCGACCCGGATCGATGAGAGAGGAACCGTCCCCCCGGAGCGCTCCACCCCCCGCCGGACCGCCCCGCGCAGGCCGGTCCCGGCGTCCCCCTCCGAGAGCGGGCGCGGCGCACCCGCGGCGCGCGGAGAGGCACGGTGGTACTGATGCGGCCGCCGCCCGGGCCGGCGGACACCGCCGGGAAGCAGAGCGCGTTCGGCGAGGCGGGCTACCTCGTCCTCCCCGGCCTCCTGCCCGGCCCCCTGCTGGACCGGCTCCTCCCCGAGGTCGACCGCTGGGTGGACGAAGGGCTGCGGGCCCGCTCGATCGAGTGCAGCGTCGACCCGGCCGCCAACGGCCTGCCCCCACTGCTCGAACTGGAGCAGGAGGCCCACGGCGAACTGCTCGCCTTCCCACCGCTGATGGACGTCCTCGCCCGGCTCATGGGCGGCCCGTTCGCCTTCCACCACCTGCACAGCGACCGGCACGACGCCCAGGGCGCGGGCAAGCCCTGGCACCACGACTACGAACCCAACAGCGGCGCGGACCGGTCCCTGCTGATGGTGCACGCGCTGCACTACCTCGGCGGCCTCGACGAGACGATGGGAAGCCTGGTGGTCCTGCCCGGATCGCACCGCGAACCGGCAGGCAAGGACGCCCTCGCCCACCTCGGCACCGCCGAACTGCCGGGGGAGGCGGTGATCGCGGGGCTGCCCCCGGGCTCGACCGTGCTCATCAACTCGGCGCTCTTCCACGCCCGCAGGCCCGCCCCGGGCGGGAACGGCCGCCCCCGCTACTTCGTGGACGCCTCCTACTGCCAGACCGGCGCCCGCTGGCGGCCCGTGAAACCCTACTGGAGGCACATGCTCGCCAGAGCACGCGAACTCGACCTCGGCCGCGGCCGCTGGCCCGACCTGTTCGACGAGCGGCACTTCACCGAATACGCCGGAACGGCATGAAGGGACCCCCGGATGGAGATCGTCGAACCGGTCGCGTACACCGAGGTCCGGCGGGTCTACCTGCGCGACCACCCGGCCGAGCGGACCCATGAGGCCAACACCAACCGGGACGGGGAGGAGAACCTGCGCCGGGCCGAGGCCGAGCTCGGCACCTGGTGGCGGGTGCGGCTGACGGAGGAGGAGGCCCTCGGGGTCGTGCTCCCCTGGCACCTCTCCGAGGGCGGCGGCTACGAGCTGGTGCCCAGGACCGGGCTGACGGTCGCGGAGACGGTGCGGCGGCTGCGCGAGGACCGGGACCGGATCGCCGAACTGAACCCGGTGTGCACGGAGAAGCTGGAGCTGATGGGGCGCTCCCCGATCACCCCCGTCTACCTGAGCACCCGGCCCGTGGACCACATCGACTACGCGGGCCTGCGCGTCCGCACCGCCCTCACCCACCTCGACGGGCTGCACCGCATGCTCGCCTGGGCGCTCACCGGCCGCCTCCGCCAGGAGAAGGGCCTGGAGGCCTACATCGCCGGCGACGCAGACCGGGCGCGGCCCCACACCCCGGCGGAGGGCGGAACCGCCGCCGCCACCCCGCACGCACCCACCGGAGGCGGCCGTACATGACGCGCGCGACGCGCACACCTTCCTCCTCCTCCCTCCCTCCTCCCGCGCCCCCCGCGGACGCCCCGACCCTGCCCGCCCTGCTGGCCCGCGCGGCGGCGGCCCGCCCGCACCTCCCGGCGCTGGCCGACGGCGCCCGCCGCTACGACCACCGCCGCCTCGACGCGGCCGCGGCGCGGATCGCGGACCGCCTGCACCGGCTCGGCATCGCCCGCGGCGAGCGGGTCGCCCTGCTCGGCCCCCGCGACGCCCGGCTGATCGCACTGCTCCACGGGGTACTGCGCTCCGGTGCGGCGGCGGTCCCGGTCGACCCCGGGTGGAGCGCCGCCGACACCGACCGCCGCCTCAACGCGGTGCAGGCGGTCCTCGCCCTGACCGCCGACGCCACGGTCCCCGCCCCCGGGGCCTGCCCCACCGAGACCGTCGACCCCGACGCGGAGGCGGCGGAGCACACCGGCGCCCCCGCGGAGCCGCCCCCGGGCGCGGGTCCCCGCCCCGAGGACCCGGCCTACCTCTCCTTCACCTCGGGCTCCAACGGCGAACCCAAGGCCGTCGCCGTCACCCACGCCAACGCGGTCCACTACGCGCTCTCGCTCCGCCGCAGGCTCGGCTGGGGGGAGGCCGAAGCGCCGCGCATCGCCCACGCCACCACGCTCGCCGCGGACCTCGGGCACACCTCCTGGCTGCTCGCCCCGGTGACCGCCGGGTCCGTGCAGGTCCTCCCCGACCGGCTGGTGCGCGACCCCGAAGGGTTCTGGGCCGAGCTGCGCCGGGCCGGGGTGACGGTGCTGAAGACGACGCCCTCGCACCTGGCGGCCCTGCTGGAGGGGCGGCCGCCGGACGCCCCCGCGCTGCGCACCCTCATCCTCGGCGGTGAGACGCTGACCCGCTCGCTGGCCGCCCGCCTGCTCGACGAGGGCGTCGCGGAGCGGGTCGCCAACCACTACGGCCCGACGGAGACGACCATCGGCGCCACCTGCTTCCTCGCCGGCTCCTCCGCCGAACTGCCCGCCGACGAGGCGACGGTCCCCATCGGCACCGCCATCGGCGGGGGCGCGCTGCACCTGCTGGACGCCGCCGGGGAACCGGTCCCCGGCGGGGCCCCGGGCGAACTGCACATCGGAGGACGGGGCGTCAGCGCCGGCTACCACGGCCGCCCCGAGGAGACCGCGCGCCGCTTCTTCGACCACCGCGGGGAGCGGGTCTACCGCACCGGGGACCTGTGCCGCCGCCGGCCCGACGGGGACCTGGTCTTCCTGGGCCGCGCCGACCGCCAGGTGAAGATCCGCGGGTTCCGCGTCGACCTCGCCGGGGTCGAGCGGGCCATCGAGGAGTTCCCCGGGGTCGGCAGGGCGGCGGTGGTGCTGCGCACCACCGGCGCGGGCGCCCGCCCGGCCGCCGCGGTCCGCCTCACCGACGGCCGCGCGGAGGAGGGGGAGGTGCTCGCCGCGCTCCGCGCGCACCTGCGCGACCGGCTCCCGGAGTACGCCGTGCCGCGCCCCCTGCTCGCCCTGCGCGAACTCCCGTTCGGCCCGAACGGGAAGGTCGACGCCGAGCGGCTCGGCGCGATCGTGGACGGCGCCCTCGAAGAGCGGGCCGCCGGGCCCGGGACGGAGCGGGGCGCCGGGCCGGGCGGAGCGGACCGGGAACCGACGGCCCGCGCCATCGCGCGGCTGTGGGCCGACGCGCTCGGCCTGCCCTCCCTCGACCCGCACGCCGATGTGCTGGAGCTGGGCGGCGACTCGATCCTCGCGATGCACACCATCGCGTTCCTGCGCAGGCGCGGCCACACCGCCGCCTTCGACGACTTCTACCGGAACCCGACGCCGAGCGGGCTGGCCGCCGCGGTGCACTCCGCGCGCCCCGCGCGGCGCCGGCCCGACCCGATCCGGTCCGGGCAGGCGCGCCCGGCCCCGGCGCAGCGGTGGCTCTTCCGCACCGTCCCCGACCCCCGGCACTGGAACCAGTCCGCGCTGCTCGCCTGCGGGGTGCGGGTGGACCCGGCGGCGCTCTCGGCCGCCGTGCGCGAGGTGCTCCGGCGCCACCCCGCGCTGCGCCGCCCGATCGGCCCGCAGGGCCCCGGAGAGCCGCGGCCCGCCGAGGAGCTGGAGGCGGTGACCTTCTCCCCGGTCGCCGGGACGGCGGACGCGGTCGCCGAGACCGTCGAAGGCACCTGCACCGAGCTGCACCGGGCCCTCGACCCCGAGGCCGGGCTGCTGCTCCGGGTGCACCTGTTCTCCGGCGGGCCCGGGGTCCGCGACCGGATCGCGCTGATCGGGCACCACCTGGCCGTCGACGGCGTCTCCTGGCGGATCCTCCTGGACGACCTGGCCGCCGCCTACCGGGCCGCGCTCCGCGGCGAGGAGGCCGGCCTGCCCCCGACGGCCGACTTCTACCGGTGGGCCGCGGACCGGCCGCCGACCCCCGGCCCGGCGGACGGCGCCCCGCAGGCCTCCGACCCGGCCGACGGAGCCCCGGCGGACGGTGTCTCGGGGACTTCTGGTCCGGCGGACGGTGCCTCGGCGGCTCCTGGCAAGGCGGACGGCACCCCGGCGGTTCCCGGCCCGGTGGACGGTGCCCCGGGGGCGGCCGCCGCGGCCGGCCCCGCCCTGCCGGTCGAGGGCACCGGCGGCGACCCCGAACCGGCCGCGCTGGTCTGGGAGCTCGGCGCGGACGCCACCGCCCGGCTCACCGCCCGGCACGGCCGCGGGCAGCGGCTCGAAGCGGTCCTGCTGGCGGCGTTCGCCGCGGCCGTCGCGGACCGGGCCGGGCTGGACGCGGTCGGGGTCGAGGTGGAGACGCACGGCCGCGGCGCCGCGCAGGGCGGCGGCGACCACCCGGACACCGTCGGATGGTTCACCGCGGTCAAGCGGGTACTGCTGGAGCGCGGCACCGGCGACCGGGCCCGCGCGGCCGAGCGGGCCGTGCGCGAAGCCCCGGAACTGCCGATGGACACCCCCGGCCCGCGCCCCGAGACCGGGTTCAACTTCCTCGGCGCGTTCAACCCGCCGGACGAACCGGCACTGGAGTGGACGCCGGCCCGCGAGCACCCCGGGACGGCGCGTCCCCCTGCCGGCGACCTGCTCCAGCGGCTCAGGATGACCGCCCGCATCGTCGGCGGCCGACTCGTGGCCGACCTGGTCTATGCCTGGCCGGGGACGTCCCACCCCGGCGCCGACCGGATCATGGCCGCCTTCGCCGCGGCCGTGGCGGCCGAAGCCGGTGCCGAGGCCCCCGCACACGCCCGCTCCGGGGCCTCCACCGCCGGCCAGGTGATGCTCACCGGTCCCGCCCGTCGCCCACCACCGCCCTCAACGGAGGCCTTGCGGGCCGCCGGCCCCTCTGGCCGCCCCCGGGCGGGGTACCGGGTCGTCCGGGAGGCGCCCCGGGTGCTGCTCACCGGGGCCACCGGCTACCTCGGCGGGCATCTGCTCGGCGCGCTCACCGAGCGGGGCGCGCGGGTCACCTGCCTGGTGCGCGGGGAGCGCGACGCCGACGCCGCACGACGGATCGGCGGTGCCCGGGCCGGAACCGACGCGGTCGCAGGCGACATCGGCCGCGAAGGCCTCGGGCTCTCCCCGGAGGCCCTGGCCCGCCTCCGCGACGTGCAGTGCGTGGTGCACGCCGCCGCCGACGTCCGCCTGGTGGCCCCACCCGCCGAACTGGAGCGCACCAACACCGAGGCGGTGCGCCGCCTGCTCGCCTGGATCGACGCCGAGATCCCCGGCGCCGCCCTGCACCACCTGTCCACGCTGGCCGTCTCCGGCGCCGTGGACGGCCCGGCCCGCCGGTTCGCCGAGGCCGACCTGCGGATCGGCCAGAGCTTCCGCACCCCCTACGAGCGGACCAAGTTCGAGGCCGAGGAGGCGGTGCGCGCCTGGGCCGCGTCCGGCCGCCGCTGCTACGTCCACCGCAGCGGCCACGTCGCGGCGCACAGCCGCACCGGGGCCTTCCAGCGCAACATCGCCGACAACCGGATCTACCAGCTGGTCCGCGGCTACGTGCTGGCCGGCGCCGCACCGCGCCGCCCGGACGAGGAGTTCGCGTTCTCGCACGCCGACACGGTGGCCGCGGGCATCGCCGCACTCGCCGTCCACCCGCACGCGGCGCCCGGCGCCTACCACGTGGAGACCCCGCACACCGTGCCGCACGACGAGCTGGTGGCCTGGACGGCCGCGTTCGGCTACCCGATCGCGCTGACCGGGGACGAGGAGTTCGCGGCGGCGACGGCCCGGGCGGAGCGGAGCCGCCCGGTCGAGGCCCGGCTCGCCGCCGCCTGGTCCCAGGCCGAGGCGCGCAACGTCGCCGTGGACCGGAGCCGCACGGTGTCCGCGCTGGAGCGCCTCGGGGTGCGGTTCACACCCCCCACACCGCAGTGGTGGGGATCCGCGCTGTCCTGGGCGGTCGGCGCCGGTTTCCTCCCGCCGCCCGCAGGTTCCGCCCGGCGCCGCTGACCGCCGCGGCGCCGGGCATCGCCGATGAAGGGAAGGAAGACGACATGTCCGATGGCACGGCGACCGATGTCGGGTGGGACACCGCCTACCTGGAGGCCCGGCGCGACCTGTGGTCGCTGCCGCTCACCGCGGACGAGCGGCGGCTGCTCTGGAAGGACGCCTCCGCCGGCCGGTGGGGCGCGGCCGGCGGGGTGCGGGAGAGGCTGCGCGCCTTCGTGCCGGCCGCCGTCGGCGCGGTGGGCTTCGCGCACGTCCGCGGCCTGGTCGACCCGGCCGAGCCGGAAGAGGACGTCACCTCGGCGCTGATGTTCCTGCTGCGGGAGTTCGGCGAGGTCGTCCCGCAGAACGCGGCGGGGGACCTGACCCAGGTGCTGCGGGACCGGGACGGGGACGGCGCCACCGAGCTCGGCTTCCACTGCGACACCTGCGACCTGCTGGTCCTGCTCTGCCTGCAGCCCGCGGCGCGGGGCGGCGGGCTCACCAAGCTGGCCAGCGCCCGCCGGGTGCACGACATCATCGAGCGGGAGGATCCCGGGGCGCTCACCCTGCTCAGGGAGGAGTGGACCTTCGACCGGACCGGGCGGGCCGGCCCGCAGCTCATCGTCTCCCCGATCCTGTTCACCCAGGAGGACGGGACGGTCGGCTGCTACTACCAGACCCGCACGGTGCGGGCCTCCGCGGAGAAGGCCGGGCGGCCGCTGACCCCGGGGCAGTGGGACGCCCTCGGCGTCCTCGACGAGGTCCTCTACCGGCCCGAGATCGCCTTCGGCCTGCCGATGAAGGCCGGTGAGCTGCTGGTCATCAAGAACAGCCGGGTCCTGCACGGGCGCTCCCCCTACACCGACGAGCCCGGCCCGCGGGCCCGCCGCATGCTGCGGCTGTGGATGAGCACGGAGGCCATGTGAGCGGCGGCGCGGGAGGCGGTGCAGGGGGCGGTGCGGGCGGCGGCGCCCGGGTCGCGGTGGTCACCGGCGGCGGCAGCGGCATCGGCCGGGCCAGTGCGCTGGCGCTGCTGCGCGACGGCTGGTCGGTGGCGCTGGCCGGGCGGCGCGCGGAGGCGCTGGAGGAGACCGCGGGGCTGGCCGGCCCTGACGGCGCCCGGGCCCTGTGCGCCCCCACCGACATCCGCGACCCCGCCGCGGTCGCCGCCCTGTTCGCCGCGGTGCGGGACCGCTTCGGCCGGGTGGACCTGCTGTTCAACAACGCGGGCGCACCGGCCCCGCGCCGGCCGATCGAGGAGGTGGCCGACGAGGACTGGGAGCGGGTCCTGGGCACCATCGTCACCGGGGCGTTCCTCTGCTCCCGGGAGGCCTTCCGGGCGATGCGCGGCCAGTCGCCGCCGGGCGGGCGGATCATCAACAACGGCGCCCCCTCCGCCTACGCCCCGCGCCCCAACGCGATCGCCTACACCACCGCCAAGCACGCGCTGCTCGGGCTGACCCGCTCCCTGGCGCTGGACGGCCGCGCGCACGGGATCGCCTGCGGGCAGATCGACGTGGGCAACGTGGCGCCGGCGGACGGGAGCCCGCAGCCGCCCGCGATGCAGGCCGACGGCTCCATGGCGGTGGAGGCCGCGATCCCGGTGGAGCGGTTCACCGAGGCGCTGCTGATGATGGCGTCCATGCCGACCGACAGCAACGTCCAGTACCTCACCGTGCTCCCCACCGCGATGCCCTTCGTCGGGAGGGGGTGAGGGCGGCGCCCGCCGGACCGCCCGCGCGGTCCGGCGGGCGCGGTGCCGCGCCGGGGCGGCCGCGGCCGGCGGCGGGGGCGCCCCGGCCGCCGTTTCCCGGCCGGGTCTCCGGGCCGCTCCCGCCGCGCCCGTCGTAGGCGTGCCGGGCGGAGAAGAGGGGTTCCGCAGCCGTGGGCGGCCGCGAAGACCGCCGGTTTTCGTGCACTCGGTGCGTGGTTGCACCGAGTGCACCGAACTGCGTACCCTTGCGCCATGCACGAGCAGCGGACGCCCGCCCGGACCGGCCGGCGCGAGGCGCTCAAGGCCCGGCACCGCAGCGCCATCATCGACGCCGCGTCCGAGCTGATGGGCGAGCTCGAAGGGGCGCACTTCACCGTCGACCAGCTGGCCGAGCGGGCCGACGTGTCGCGGCGGACCGTCTTCAACCACTTCGGCTCCCTCGACGAGGTCGTCCTCGAAGTGCTCGGCCGGGGGCTCGAGACGATCGTCGACGGCATCGACGCCGACCTCGCCGCCGAGCCCGCGGACCGGGCCGCGGAGGCCCCGGTCTTCGACCGGCTGGCCGCCGCGCTGCGCGGCACCGACCTGGTGACCCCGATCGTCCGGCTGACCCGGGTGCTCGGCGAGCCGGCCCGGGCCGCCGCGCACGGCGAGGCGGTGCTGTTCGAGCGCGCGTTCACCGACCTGAGCGCGCGGATGGCCGCGATCGTGCGGCGCCACCACCCCGAGGCCGACGCCTTCACCGTGGACCTGATGTGCAGCGCCCTGGTCAGCGGCGGCCTGGTGGTCGTCCGGCACTGGGAGGAGGCCACCGGCGGGGTCGACACCGCGGAGTCCCGCCGGGTCTGGGACGACCTCCTGGCGCGCATGGTCTCCGCGGTCCGCACCGGATACGGCGCCTGCGAGCCCGGCACCGGCACGTCCTGAGCGCACGCGCTCCCCACCCCTACGTTTGCAGGCGGACCATGGCTGAACTTCTCTACCGGCTCGGCCGCGCATCGGCGCGCCGCGCCAAGACCGTCATCGCGGTCTGGCTGGCCCTCCTGGTGGCGGCCGGCACCGTGTTCCTCCTCTTCTCCGGCGACCTGGAGGACAGCTTCTCCATCCCGGGAACCCCCACCGACCAGGTGAACCAGACCCTGAAGCGGGAGTTCCCCGGGATGGGCGGCGGCGCGGGCACCATCGTGTACCGCACCGAGGACGGCTCGGCCTTCACCGAAGAGCAGCGGGAGGCCATCGCCGACCGCGCCGAGCAGGCCTCCCGGCTCGACGGCGTCGAGGCCGCCGTGGACCCGTTCGCCACCGAGCAGGAGCGCTCCGACCAGCTGGAGGCGCTGGAGGACGGCCGCGAGGAGATCGAGGACGGCCGCGCCGAACTCGAATCCGGCCAGGAGCAGCTGGACGCCGGCCGGGAGCAGGCCGAGGCCGCCGGACTGCTCGACCGGCTGGAGGAGGGCCTCGACGCCCAGCAGGCCGAGATCGACGCGGGAGAGGAGGAGCTGGACGAGGGCGCCCGGGAGATCGAGCAGGGCGAGGCCCTGATGGAGATGTCCGACGGGGTCCGCCAGGTCTCCGAGGACGGCGCCACCGCCCTGGTCAGCGTCGCCTTCACCGAGAGCCAGGAGGAGGTCTCCCAGGAGACCCGCGACGCGGTGATGGCCGTCTTCGGCGACGACCCCGTCCCCGGCACCGCCGTCGACTTCGCCAACGACATCGCCATGGGCATGCCCACCCTGGTCAGCGCCGCCGAGGTGATCGGCCTGATCGTGGCGGGGGTCGTCCTGGTGGTCATGCTCGGCACCCTGGTCGGGGCCGGGCTGCCCATCCTGACCGCGCTGCTCGGCGTCGGCATCGCCGTGCTCACCGCGATGTCGCTCTCCGACGTCCTGGCGATGGCCTCGGTGACGCCGATCCTCGGCCTGATGCTCGGCCTGGCCGTCGGCATCGACTACGCGCTGTTCATCGTCAACCGGCACCGCCGCCAGCTCAAGGAGGGCGTCGAGGCGGCCGAGTCCATCGGCCTGGCCAACGGGACCGCGGGCAACGCCGTGGTCTTCGCCGGCCTGACCGTGCTGATCGCGCTGCTGGGGCTGAACCTGACCGGGATCGGCTTCCTCGGCCTGATGGGGACCGTGGGCGCGCTGGCCATCACCATCGCGGTGCTGGTCGCGGTGACCCTGGTGCCGGCCCTGCTGGCGCTGGTGGGGCCGCGGATCCTGAGCCGGCGCGAGCGCGACCGCCTGCGGCGGGGCGCGCGGGAGGAGAACGGCCCGGACCGCGCCGCCGGCCCGCGGATCCGCCCCATGTCGGTCGGATCGGCGCTGGGCCGCGCCGCCGCCGCGGTGCTCGCCCTCGGGATCATCGCGCTGCCCGCCCTGGAGCTGCGGCTGGGCATGCCGGACGGCTCCTCCGAGCCGGCCGAGTCCACCCAGCACCGGGCCTACACCGCGGTGGCCGAGGAGTTCGGCGAGGGCCGGAACGGGCCGCTGCTGGTCGCCGCCGAGCTGCCCGGCGGCCCGACCGAGGAGACCGCCGAGGCCAACGCGGAGAAGCACCGGTTCGAGGTCGCCGAGAAGCTCTACGCGCATGAGGACGTCGCCGCGGTGGCGCCCATCGACGTCTCCGACGACCACACCCTCGCCATCTTCCAGGTGATCCCGGAGGAGGGGCCGTCCAGCGCCTCCACCGAGGAGCTGGTGCACACCCTGCGCGACCTGGAGCCGGTCTACGGCATCGGCCCGCTCGGCGTCGCCGGCATGGCCAGCGGCAACATCGACATCTCCGAGACGCTCAGCGCCGCGCTGCCGGTCTACCTCACCGTCGTCGTCGGCCTGTCGCTGGTCATCCTGCTGCTGGTGTTCCGGTCGGTCTACGTCCCGGTCATCGCCACCCTAGGGTTCATCCTGTCCTACTTCGGGGCGCTGGGCGGCGTGGTCGCCGTCTACCAGTGGGGCTGGTCGGGCGGCCTGATCGGGCCGGACAACCCGGGGCCGGTGCTGAACTTCCTGCCCACGCTCCTGGCCGGCATCCTGTTCGGCCTGGCGATGGACTACATGCTGTTCATCGGCACCGGCATGCGCGAGGCCTACGTGCACGGCGCGCCCGCCCGGTTCGCCGTCGCCCAGGGCTTCCGGGCCGGGCGCGCGGTGGTCACCGCGGCGGCGATCATCATGATCTCGGTCTTCGGCGGGTTCGTCTTCTCCGAGACCGCGATGATCAGCTCGATGGGGTTCGCCCTCGCTTTCGGCGTCCTGCTGGACGCCTTCGCGGTGCGCATGCTGCTGATCCCGGCGCTCATGCGGCTGGCCGGGGACGCGGCCTGGTGGCTGCCCCGCTGGCTGGAGCGGATCCTGCCCGACGTCGACGTGGAGGGCTCCGCCCTGGAGCGCCGCCACCGCGCCGGAGGCGCCGCCGACGCCCCCCGGCCCGCCGGGGAGCCCTCCTCCCCGAGCCCGGCCGAGCCCGCGGACGCCGCCGGAAGGCGGTGAGCCGCGCCCGCCGGCCGGCCCGCGCCCTGGAGGGAGGCGGGTCGGCCGGCGGTGCAGCGGCCCGCCTTCGGGCCGGGGCCGGCCGCCCTACCTGACCGGTGGTGGAACATCCTGTTTCGCCACTGAAACGCCTATTTGCGTGGTTTTTCGGGGGTGTGGAAAGACCTGCCGCGACGGATTCCGGGGGGCGGCCGGGGCCTCCCGGAGAGCCGCCCTACCTTGAGCACATGACGAAATACGCGTGGATGTACCGCCTCGGCTTCACCCCGTGGGAGCGCTACGGCGCCGGGGGCGGCGCGCAGCTCGGCGGCCTGCTCGACCGCGAGGGCGCAGAGCGCTCCGCCGGCCCCGGGCGGGCGCTGGACATCGGCTGCGGGCGCGGGCAGTTCACCCCCGAGCTGGCCCGGCGGGGCTGGGAGGCGGTGGGCGTCGACATCGTGCCGGAGGCGATCGAGGCCGCCCGGCGCAAGGGCCCGGCGGAGGTCACCTACACCGTGGGCGACGTGACCGACCTCGAATCGGCTGGCCTGGGCTCCTTCGACCTCTTCCTCGACATCGGCTGCTTCCAGGGCCTGGACACCGGGCAGCGGGCCGCCGAGGGGCGGGGAGTGACGGCGCTCGCCGCGCCGGGGGCGGTCCTGCTGATACTGGCCTTCGGCCCGTCGAAGTACCAGCGGCTCGTCGAGGGCGTCTCGCAGGCCGAGATCGAGGCCGCGTTCCCCGGTTGGGAGCTGATCACCGCCGAGGACGCCGACACCGCCGGCCTGGGCTGGCCGATGAACCGGACCTCCCCCAAGTGGTACCGGTTCCGCCACACCGCCGGCTGAGGCCGCCCCGGTGCGCGGCCGCCGCCGCGCTCCTTCCCCCGGTCCTCCCCTGGAGTGATCGCCCACCCGGTAGGACAGGGGATTCCGGGACATCCGGGCGCGGCGTGTCGCGGGGCGGGGGTTCAAGCGGGCGGCGAGGGCGGGGAGGGGGACCGGCCGGTCGGTCGGGCGCGGCAGAACGGGGTGGGGCGGTCGGGGCGGGCTTGGGGGCGGGATCGCGGTGCCCGCGTCGCCCGGGCGTCGTGGTCGGCTGCCTCTGAAACCGCTG
Source organism: Nocardiopsis potens DSM 45234 (assembly GCF_000341105.1). Lineage (GTDB taxonomy): Bacteria > Actinomycetota > Actinomycetes > Streptosporangiales > Streptosporangiaceae > Nocardiopsis_A > Nocardiopsis_A potens. The sequence goes on along the minus strand of NZ_ANBB01000039.1, from coordinate 47 downwards.
CCCCTCTCTGACCTGGATGAATACGCAGGGTGATGGTTGGGTGGGGC